>DATEQV010000325.1:0-3282 GCA_035272265.1 Acidisphaera sp.
TCCGGAATTTCTGTTGAATACCGACCAAACCAACATCTTCGCGAAATTCATCGCCGAACGTCAGGACACCAACAAGATGCAGACCTTCCACCTCGCCGCATGAACCGAAATTCTGAGCAAATCCCGGACTCTCAAGCTGGAAGCAATTGCGCGTCATATGGCCGATTCTTTCCGGCCTTTTGAGTGTTCAACTCGCCTTCGGTCTTCTTGCCGGATACGTCGAGGGATGGTCGCTCGGCGATTCTGTCTATTTCACCTATGTCACCGGTCTGACGATCGGGTTTGGCGATCTCACCCCTGGTCATTTCGTCTCTCGCCTGAGTGCGCTGATCATCGGCCTGAGCGGCATCCTCTTCACGGCGCTCGTCGCGGCCGTCGGCGTACGCGCTCTTCAGGAGGCAAACGATGACCCGCCGAGGTAGGCGTCACTTGGCTTGCGGGCTGCGGCCGAAACCTCGATCGGCCGTCGCTCGGATGCACAGACCGGGACCGCAATGGCGTAACGCCCGCCGCGATGACGGCAGCCGATCCACGGCGAGCCAGGGATGCTCGGCATGAACGAAGTGCAGGTCAATCAGCCTGAGCAGGAGCCGGCGCAGAAGCCGGCACCGGTCGCGGCGCCGCCTCCGCCGTCCAAGCCCGCCAATCCGTTGCGGCGCTGGACTCTGGTCACGCTCGTCGTCTTCGTCCTGCTGTTCGGCTGGACGCTGGTCGCCGACCGGCTGACGCCCTACACGAGCGATGCCAGCGTGCGTGCCTTCGTGGTGCGCATCGCACCGGAGGTCTCGGGCAAGATCATCGAGGTCGCGGTGCGTGACAACCAGATCGTCCGGACCGGCGATCTGCTGTACCGGATCGACCCGACCCCGTTCGACATCGCCGTGGAGCGTGCCGAGGCCAAGCTGGCCGCGGCCGGGCAGGCCGTCGGCGTCTCCACCTCGGGAGTGGACGCGGCCGAGGCGCAACTGGTGGAGGAACTCGCCGAGCGGGACAACGTCCGCCAACAGGCGGCGCGCGTCTTCGAGCTGGTTCGCCTAGGCGTCTATCCGCCGGCACGAGCCGACCAGGCACGGTCGCAGTTGGGCGCGGCCGAGGCGCAGGTGGAGCAAGCGCAGGCCTCGCTGGAGCAGGCGCGCCAGGCGCTCGGCCCCAAGGGCGCCGATAATCCGCAGATCCGCGAGGCGCTGGCCGCGCTCGAGCAGGCTCGGCTCGACCTCGCCCGCACCACCCTGCGCTCGCCCGGCGACGGCGTGGTAACCAACCTGCAGCTCAACGTTGGTCAGTTCGCAGCCGCCGGCCGGCCGTCGCTGACCTTTCTTGATGCGCGGCTGGTGTGGCTGAGCGCCTTCCTGCGCGAGAACAGCCTGGAGTACATCAAGCCGGGTGCGCAGGCCGAGGTGGTGCTCGACGTGCTGCCCGGCCGCACGCTGCCGGCGCGGGTAGTGAGCGTCGGCTGGGGCGTCGGCGAGGACGATACCGATTCCACAACCGGCTTGCCGAAGACGCGCCAGAGCAACAGCGGATGGCTCGCGCCGGCGCAGCGGTTTCCGGTGGAACTGGCGTTCGAGACCGCTGGCGGACCACCAGACGGCGTGCGCTACAATGCGCGCGCCAGCGTCATCCTCTACACCGGCGACCACCCGGTCGCGAACGCGCTCGCCCGGTTCTGGATCAGGGTGATCTCGGTGCTGACCTTTGTCTCCTGAGATGGCAAGGCAGCAGGCGGCGCTGCGGCTTGCGCTTGCCGCGACGCTCGGGCTGGTCTGGGGCACGATGGCCAGGGAGCCGCTGCCCGGGCTTACGGCCGTGCTTGCCGCGCAGATTCTCGTCGGCATGCCCCGGCCGCCGCGGTTGGGCCAGGCGGCGGCGCTGGTCGCGGTGATCGCGGTTACGGGTGGCGTGACGTTCGCGGTCGCCTCGACGTTCGCGGACCGGTTGCTGATTCTGATGGCCGCGCTCGGCGTGCTGTTCTTCGTCGGGTTTGCAATGCGTGAACGGGCGGCCCCCCGCCCCTCGCTCCCTGCCACGATGCTGCTGAACACCACCGCCGTCGTCCCGGTCCTCACGTTCCAGGCGAACGTCCTTGGGGCCGGCGTGGTCGAGACTCTCGTCACCGGGGCGGCCAGGGCGATACTTGTCGTCTGGCTCTTGCACGCGCTGTTGCCGGCGCCGCAGGAAGGCACCGGCGCGCCGGCCGGCGCCGCGCCCGCCACCGGCATGCCGGTGACGAAACACCGTGGCACTATGCGCACCCTTGCCAAGGTCGCCATCGTGCTGCCGGCGGAATTTTTCTACCTGATCCTGCCCTCTGCGCTCGCCTTTCCGGCGCTACTTGGACTCGTCACCTTCCTCTCCGCACAGGATTCGGCAGCTGGGCGCGCCCAACTCGTCGTCCTGTTGCTCGGCAACCTCATCGGAAGCATCGCGGCCGCCGTCGCCGCGGCGGTTTTCGAGGTCGGTCCGCCGCTGCCCGCACTGACACTGATGGCGCTGCTTGGATCCCTGGGCTTCGCGGGCTGGATCATGACCCAAGGGCGACGCCCGGGGGGCGCAGTGGCGCTGACCGGCCTCGTGACCTTTCTGATGCTCTTCGGTCTCTCGGCGTCGCCCACTTCGTTCGAGGTGCCTGTCCTCGATCGGATCGCGGATATCGCCGTGCTCTCTCTCTATACGATAGGCGCGACCGAGCTGTTTCTGCCGCCGCCGGCACCACGATGGCCGGCCGCCGTGGCGGCCCGCTCGGCGGACGGCGCGCGCACCGGCCATGATTCCAGGAAAGCATCCAGTTAGGGAGCAGAGGATGGACTCGCCCGCTACGTTCGATCGTGAGTTCGAACAAAGACTCGCCCGCCGTCTCATGGACGTTCTCATCCGTGCAGGCCTCATCCTGGCGGTGGCGATCCTCTGCTATCGGGTGTTCGCACCATTCCTGACGCTGACCGCAACGGGGCGGCGATCTGGCTGATCGCAAGCAGAAGCGCGATGAAACCCAGCATCGCGGCGCCCGGGACCCCTGCCGCCGCTAGGCCCGCGACCAGAAGGACGGTCTGGATCGCTGCAGTGCCGATCACCCCGTAGACGACGCCGCGTATCGCGCCCGCCGCGACGTCGAGTGCCCGTTCGGCGACAGGGCCGCCCAACCGGCGCAGCGCGTCATGCAGTGTCGCCACCAACCCGTCGCCGTTGGCCCAGAACACCGCCGCAGCGACCACGGACAGGACCAGCTGCACCAAGCTGTCGGCCAGGGCGCCCGCCGCACCGATCAACCACTGCTCGATATGC
>DATEQV010000326.1:0-2188 GCA_035272265.1 Acidisphaera sp.
GCCGTCCAGCACAACCTCGCCGGTGCCGTCGATCGCGCCGCTGGACAGCGCCAGGCGGCCGCTTTCCGTCAGCGTGTGTCCGCCCAGCACCAGCGTCGCGCTGGACCCGGACAGCTGCCCGCCGTAATGGACGTCGCCGCCGAGATCGAGGGTCGTGCCGCCGTTCAGCGCCAGAGTGCCGACGCTGATCGAAGCGCCGGCGCCGATCGTCGCGGTCCCGGTGTCGAGGAAGTATGCGCCGCCTCCGCTCAACGTGCCGTCGAGCGTCGCCCCGCTGGTCAGCAGTTCCGTCCCCGCGCCGACGACGATCGCGCCGGCGGTCTGGACCAGCGAGGCGATGTATTGCACGCCGCCGGTGGTCGCGAGCGTTCCGCCCGTCTGGTCGATCAGTCCCAGGAACGTCTGGTCGCTGCCGCCGACGTAGCTCGTCTCCGTATTGGCGGTCGACAGCACGCCGCCCTGGAAGTCGATGGTGGTCGTCGAAGCGGCAGCGTACAGGCCCGCGATGCTGCTGATCAGGTCGTAGGTGATGGTTTGCGTCGTGCCTTGGGGGAAGGACGCGATGTCGCTCGACGTCGGCGGTGCGCTCAGGCTCCAGAGCGTTCCCGTGTTCCAGTTGCCGTCGCCGCCAAGCCACTGGTCGGGGGTTGCCATCGCCGGACCTCCTCAACGGAAACTCCGCCGGCCGCATGGGCGACGGCCTGCGATCATGTCGGCCAGCACGATGCAACCGCCGGTTTTGGCAGCACATCGGACCGATAGTGGAATATCAGCAACGGCGCGGGCGGCCAAGTAATAAAGCCTGTCGCGGACTATTACCGATGCAAAGAGACTTTTCCTGCACGCACAACGTCCGGACGGCGCGATGTTCGCGACCGCGAGTTGCGGACGACGGCACGCGGGCTCAATCAAACGGTCATCATGCCGCCGGTACGTGTACGGTGTCGGACACCATCGAACGGGCTGGCCTTGATGTCTCGGACATCGCGCCACGGGAGCAGCCTCGACCGGCTTCAGCCGGCCGGTGATCCTGGTGTCAGCACGTCAGTTACGGTTCCGGCGACGCGCCTTTGCCGATCATGCGTTGGCGGGACGCCGCGCGAACATGCCCCAGCCGGTCATCGACAGCACCTGCGTGCCGTGCTGATTGTGCGCCAGCCACCGGCTGCGCACCAGGCCGCGGTCCGGCTTGCTGCCGGACGGGCGCATCTCCATCACCTCCATGGTGAACGTCAGCGTGTCGCCCGGCCTCACCGGCGCCAGCCAGCGCACCTCGTCCACGCCGGGCGAGCCGAGGCTGGCGGCATCCAGCAGGTAGCCGTCGCACATCGCCCGCATCGCCATCGCGCAGGTGTGCCAGCCGCTCGCGATCAGCCCGCCGTAGATCGAGCCCCGTGCCGCCTGCGGATCGGTGTGGAACGTCTGCGGATCCCACCGGTGCGCGAAATCGAGGATCTCCTCCTCCGACACCGTGCGGCTGCCGAGGCGGAGAACGCTGCCCGGCGTGAAGTCCTCGAGATACAGTTTCGGCATCGCCCCCGTCCGTCGGTCAGGTCGTGAAGATGGTCAGGTCGTGAAGATCAGCGCCACATTGCCGCACGCGCGTGCGGGCGCGACCACGCAGCCTGCCTCGCGCGAAACACCCGGCACCGACGTCAGCGCGCGCGGCGCCGGATCGAGTGCCGCGACACGGACTGTCAGGGCCGCCATGTAGTCGGTCCGGCCCGCGGCGTCGGGCGCGGCGTCGCCCAGCTCGGCCTCAACCGCGGCGTGCGTGCGGACGGCGATCTGCACGTTGCCGGCTTGCATCGTCACGCCGTCCGCGCCCGTCCGTACCGCGTCCGCGCCGAACAGGCGGGCGAACACATCGCGAAGACGGTCCGGACGCTGGGCGGCGATGAGCAGCCGGACGATGGTCTGCGCCCCGTTCGGATGACCGAGCCACTCGTCGCGCCACACCAGCTCCGGCGTCGCGTGCTCGCAGAAATAGATCCGCCCGAGGCCGGTCCCCGCAGGATCCAGACGCGCGGTGCGGAAACGCGCATCGCGGCTCTCGCCGCCCAGCGTCACCGGGCGCGAGAACGCGGCGACCGGCAGTACCGTCAGCCCGGCGGCCGCCGCGTCCCGGGCGGTCGCGTCGGCGTCGTCGGTCTTGAACACCAGCCCGTTCAGCCCGCGCGGGAAGGCG
>DATEQV010000327.1:0-6051 GCA_035272265.1 Acidisphaera sp.
CGACCTGCTCGAACTCGCCGCCACCGAAGGCCTGAACCCCGAGGCGGTCGGCCGCACGCGGCTGCGCGTGGGCGAGGGCATCGTCGGCCTGTGCGCCGCGACCGGCCAGGTGATGAACCTGGGTGACGCGCAGAACCACCCCGCCTTCGCCTACCGGCCGGAGACCGGCGAGGAGCCCTACGCGGCCATGCTGACCGTGCCGATCCGCCGGGCCGGGCGCCGGCTCGGCGTGCTGGTGGTGCAGAACCGGGTCGCCCGCACCTACACCGACGACGAGGTGGAGGTGATGGAGACCGTGGCGATGGTGCTGGCCGACGTGCTCGGCCGCACCGGCGCCACCGACGGCGCCGAAGAAGGCGTCGCCGCGACCATGCCCCGCTTCTTCAGCGGGACCGTGCTGGTGCCTGGCGTCGTGATCGGGCCCGTCGTGCAACGTCGCCGTCCCTCCGCCGGCCGCCTGCTGGCCGACGACCCCGACGCCGAAGTGGCGCGGCTGCGGCTGGCATCGGAGAAGGTGCAGCAAGGCCTGGATGAACTCATCAGCACCCGCACCCCGGCCGTCGTCGACGGCTCGACGCGCGATGTCATGGAGGCCTATCGGCTCATCGCCACCGGCGACGGCTGGCTGCGCCGCGCCGACGAGGCGATCCGCCGCGGCTTCTCCGCCGAAGCGGCGGTGCAACGCGTCGCCAGCGAACTGCGGGACCGGATGCGGCGAGTCAGCGACCCCTACCTCCGTGAACGCCTCTCCGACCTGGAGGACGCGGCCGGCCGGCTGCTTCTGGTGCTCACCGAGGTCGTCGAACCCGGACCGGTCCCTGAGGGCGCGATCCTGGTCGCCCGCCGCCTGGGCCCGGCCGAGCTGCTGGACTGGCACGCCCGCGGCGTCGCGGGGCTCGCGGTCGAGGACGCGACCGCCGGCGGCCACGCGGCGATCATTGCGCGCGCCCTCGGCCTGCCGAGTGTGACGGGCGTGCGGGGGCTGATCGACGCGCTGGAGCCGGACGACGAGGCGGTGCTGGACGGTGACGACGGCCAGGTCGTGCTGCGGCCCGAGGCGGAGCTGCGCGCGGCCTACAGCCACGCGATCGAGGCCCGCAGCGTGCGGCGCAGCGGCTGGCGGGCGCTGCGCGACCGCAAGTCGGAAACCGCCGACGGCACCCCGGTCAGCCTGATGATGAACGTCGGCCTGCCGATCGAGCTGGTGCAGCTCGACGAGACGGGCGCCGACGGCATCGGACTGTTTCGCACCGAGATCGCCATGCTGGCGCGCGGGGGCATCGCCGACGTGGCCGAGCAGGCCTCGATGTATGCGCGGGTGCTCGATGCCGCGGGCGACCGCCCGGTGCTGTTCCGCACGCTCGACCTCGGCGGCGACAAGCTGCTGCCGGGCACCGAAATCGAGGAGGAGAACCCGGCGATGGGCTGGCGGTCCATCCGCATCGGCCTGGACCGCCCGGCGATCCTGCGCCGCCAGTTGCGCGCGCTGCTGCTGGCGGCCGGCGGCCGGCCGCTCAGCGTGATGTTCCCGATGATCGCGACCATCGACGAGTTCCGCCGCGCCCGTGCGCTGCTGCTCATGGAGGCCAAGCGGGTGCGGCCGGCGCCGGAGCGGCTGCGCGTGGGCACGATGCTCGAGGTGCCCGCGCTGTTTTGGCAGCTGGAACGCCTGCTGCAAGAAGCCGATTTCGTATCGATCGGTTCGAACGACCTACACCAGTTCGTCTTCGCCGCCGATCGCAGCTCGGCTGCGCTGGCAGGACGCTACGATTTTCTCTCCGCGCCGATGCTCGACCTGCTCGATCAGGCCGTCGCGATGGGCGACGCGGCGGGCCGGCCGATCTCGCTGTGCGGCGAAGCGGCGTCGCGCCCGCTCGAAGCCTTGGCACTTGTCGGACTTGGCTTTCGCACGCTGTCGATGTCGGCGCCGCGCGTGCTGGCGATCAAGGAACTCCTCGCGGCGGTCGACCTGCCGACGTTTCGCGATGTGCTGCGCACCATCCGCCGGACCGGAGCGGACGATGCCAGCCTTCGCGAACCGATCGCGGCCTGGGCGAGGGAAAACAACCTACCGGCGTAGTTGCCGGCATGGCACGCGGCGGCGTCTTTTTTTCGATTCGCCCCGATTTGCCCGTTAGGCCCGCTGGCCCCGTTGGCAAGGATCATCCGTTTGGTTTAGATGCAGGGAACCCAGTGTTGCGGGTTCACTTTCAGATCGCAGACCGCGGGAACTCAAGGACAGTGCTGCTGCAACACCCGTCGACCCTCGCGGAGACCCGCGATTTGATGTCAGCCGACCAAACGCCTGTAACTGCAGAAAACGCCCCTGGCCCGGCGAGCGTCGGCGCGGACCTGCGCGCGGCGCGTCTGCGCCTCGGCTGGGGCCTGCCCGACATCTCGGCATGGCTGCGCATCCGGCTTCCGTACCTCGAGGCGTTGGAAGACGGGCGCGTCGCCGACCTGCCGGGCACCGCCTACGCGGTCGGCTTCCTGCGCACGTATGGCGCGGCACTCGGACTTGATCCCGACGAACTGTCTAGCCGTTTCAGGCTCGTAGCGGCGAATCTTCCAACCAAGACTTCACTGACGTTCCCCGCACCGGTGCCGGAGCGCAGCGTGCCCGTCGGCGCGGTCGTGCTCGTCGGCCTCGTTCTGGCGATCGGCGCCTATGTCGGCTGGTACCGGCTCTCCGGCGAGGGCAAGCTGCCGGCCGAGGTCGTCGCACCGGTGCCCGCGCGGCTCGCGCCACTTGCCGAGCAGGCCGTCCCGCCATCGGTGCCGCCCAGGCCGGCCGCCTCGGCGTCAGTCGCGTCCGCGCCCCCCGCGCCGCCGGCCGCCCCTGCCCCTGACGCCGTTGCCTCCTCGGCAAGCAGCGTTCCGCCGAGCGCGGCTGCCGCGATGTCGCTGCCGCCGCCGCAGCCCGCCGCAACGCCGCCCGCCGCCGACGCGACCCCGCCTGCGGCCACGCCGGCATCGCCGCCGACACCCGCCTCGACCGCGCCGGCCGATCCGGACGCGAGCCGCATCACCCTGCGCGCCAAGGCGGACGACTGGATGCAGGTGCGAGACAAGAGTTCCGGCCAGGTCCTGCTGAACCGGACGTTGCACGCGGGCGACACCTGGGCCGTGCCGGCCAAGCCCAACCTGTTCCTCACCGTCGGCAACGCCGGCGCGACCGAGATCCTGGTGGACGGCAATCTGGCACCCGGTCTCGGCAGCGGCGGGTCGGTGCGGCGCGACGTCCCGCTCGACCCGGACATGCTGCGCGACGGCAAGACCTCGGTTGCGCCGACGCCGGTGGCTGCCCATACCTCGGGGCAGGCGCCGACGGCCAAGCCGGCGGCCCAGTAGGTCCGCCTGGCAGGTCCAGGGGGCCGACCGACTGGCGACAGTCCAGGGACGCGCCCGCGCGCGCCCACAGAGAGGCAAAGCATGAGCTACCGCCCGTATCAGCAGATCACGCGGCGCACGTCGCGGCAGATCCATGTCGGCCGCGTGCCGGTCGGCGGCGACGCGCCGATCACCGTGCAGACGATGACCAACACGCTGACCAGCGACGCGACCGCCACGATCGAGCAGATCCGGCGTGCGGAACTGGCCGGGGTGGACATCGTCCGCGTCTCCTGCCCCGACCAGGACAGCACGGCCGCTTTGGCCGAGATCGTGCGCGAGGTGAACGTGCCGATCGTCGCCGACATCCACTTCCACTACCGCCGCGCCATCGAGGCGGCCGAGGCGGGCGCCGCCTGCCTGCGCATCAATCCCGGCAACATCGGCAGTGCGGAGCGCGTGCGCGAGGTCATCAAGGCCGCGCGCGACCACGGCTGCTCGATGCGGATCGGCGTGAACGCCGGGTCGCTCGAGCGCCACCTGCTGGAGAAATACGGCGAGCCGAACCCCGAGGCGCTGGTAGAAAGCGCGCTGGAACACGCGAAAATCCTGCAGGACCACGACTTCCACGAGTTCAAGATCAGCGTGAAGGCGTCCGACGTGTTCCTCGCCGTCGCCGCCTACCAGCAGCTCGCCGAGGTCTGCGACCACCCGCTGCACATCGGCATCACCGAGGCCGGCGGCCGTCGCATGGGCACGGTGAAGAGCGCGATCGGCCTGGGCTCGCTGCTCTGGGCCGGCATCGGCGATACGCTGCGGGTGTCGCTGTCGGCCGAGCCGGAGGAGGAGGTCCATGTCGGCTGGGACATCCTCAAGGCGCTGGGCATCCGGCATCGCGGGGTGAAGATCATCTCCTGCCCGTCCTGCGCGCGGCAGGGCTACGACGTGATCAGGACGGTGGCGACGCTCGAGGAGCGGCTGGCGCATATCGAGACGCCGGTGACGCTGTCGATCATCGGCTGCGTGGTGAACGGCCCGGGCGAGGCGCTGCTGACCGACATCGGCATCACCGGCGGCGGCAACGGCCGGCACATGGTCTACCGCGCCGGCAAGACCGACCACACGATCGACGGCGGCGACATGATCGAGCACATCGTCGAGCTGGTCGAAGCCAAGGTGGCCGAGATCAAGGCGACCGAGCCGATGAAGGTGGCTGCGGAGTGAGATGCTTCTTCTTCGGTTCCAGAAGGTCGCGTGGAAGCATCTCGAGTCCGTGCCGAAGCCGGACCGCGAGCGTATCCGGGCGCGCATAGACGCATACCGGCGCGATCCGGAGGGGCTGGGACACGACGTCGCCCGGGTCATCGGCGAGGCGGGAACGCTGCGCCTTCGGGTCGGCGTCTGGCGAATTATCTTTTCTGTGCGAGGCGATACGATGCACATCCACCGTGTTGCCCATCGTCGGGAGGCTTACCGATGAACGATATTCCGAACGCGCCGGATCCGGCTATCGAGGCTCTGGAAGACGAGCTCGACAGCGTTCACGCGCGGCTTGCCGACTACGAGAACATCGGCGGAGAGTCCCTGCCCGGCGACATGGTCTGGCGGATGTCGGACGGCGAGCATCCGATCCGCGTTTGGCGCGAATACCGCGGCCTCTCGATCGAACAGCTCGCCGAGGCTGCGATGACCACCGCGGTCGAGATTGCGAACATGGAGGCTGGCGAGCGCGTCGATCTGGTTGTCCTCAAGCATGTCGCCCGTGCGTTGAAGGTCGATGCTGACGACCTGATCCCCTGGTCGCAGGCCTGACGCACCGCACGTGGCCGAGATCCAGCCGCCGCGCGGCACGCATGACCTGATTGGCGAGGAACAGCGCCGCCACCGTCACGTCGTCGAAACCGCCCGCTCCGTCGCCGCCACCTACGGCTTCGACGAATGGTCCACACCCGTCTTCGAAGACACGCGCGTCTTCTCGCGCAGCCTCGGCGAGACCTCCGACATCGTCACGAAGGAGATGTACACCTTCGAGGACCGCGGCGGCGACAGCATCACGCTGCGCCCCGAGAACACCGCGGGCGTCTGTCGCGCGCTGGTCACCAACGGGCTGACGCAGTCGCTGCCGCAGAAGGTGTTCTACGCCGGCCCGATGTTCCGCTACGAGCGGCCGCAGAAAGGCCGCTACCGGCAGTTCCACCAGATCGGCATCGAATTGATCGGCCCGGCCGAGCCGCTCGCGGACGCCGAGGTGATCGCCTGCGGGCGCGACATCCTCGCCGCCCTCGGTGTCGGCGACATGGTGACGCTGGAAATCAACACGCTCGGCGACCGCGAGAGCCGCGACGCCTATCGCGCCGCCCTGGTCGCCTACTTCGAACGCCATCGCGACGCTCTGTCCGCCGACAGCCGCCACCGGCTGGAGCGCAACCCGCTGCGTATCCTCGACAGCAAGGACGACGGCGACCGCCGCCTGATCGCGAACGCGCCGACCATCCAGCATTACCTCACCAGCGGGGCGGCCGCCTTCTGGGACCAGCTGCGCGCGCATTTGCGCCACTTCGACGTGGCGTTCGTGGAAAACCCGCGCATCGTCCGCGGCCTGGACTACTACGGCCACACGGCGTTCGAATTCGTCACCACCGCCCTCGGCGCCCAGGGCACGGTGATGGCAGGCGGGCGCTACGACGGCCTCGTCGCCGAGATGGGCGGCCCGCCCACGCC
>DATEQV010000328.1:0-4644 GCA_035272265.1 Acidisphaera sp.
CGCCGCGTGCAGCGCGTCCGCCATCTCGCGCGCCGAGCCGTAGCGGTCGGCGGCGTTCTTGGCGAGCGCGCGGGACAGCACCGCCGCGAGCGCGGCCGGGATGCGCGGATCGCGCGGCTCCAGCGCCGCCGGCGGCTGGAACAGCAGCCGCTGCATCACCGCGGTATCGCTGCCGCCGGGAAACGCCTTGATGCCGGTCAGCATCTCGTGCAGCAGCGCGCCGGTCGCGAACAGGTCGCTGCGCCCGTCCACCGGCTCGCCGCGGCATTGCTCGGGCGCCATGTAGCTCAGCGTGCCGATCATCGACCCGGTCTGCGTCAGGTCCGACCCGCCGAGCCGCGCGATCCCGAAATCCGCGACCTTCACGCGTCCGTCGCGGCCGAGCAGCACGTTCCCCGGCTTGATGTCGCGATGCACGATGCCGGCGGCATGCGCGGCGCCCAGCGCGTCGAGCACCTGGGTCGCCACCGCGACGGCCTCGGACGTGGTGAACGGCGGGCCGGAGGAGAGCCGGTGCGCGAGGCTGTAGCCGTCCACCAGCTCCAGCGCGATGAACGGCTGGCCCTCGTGCAGCGAGTAATCGTAGATGGCGACGATGTTGTGGTGCGCGCAGCGCGCCGCCGTCTGCACCTCGCGCCGGAAGCGGGCGAGGAAGTCGTCGCGGTCGCGGTCCTCCAGCAGGTCGGCGCGCACCAGCTTGATCGCCACCGGCCGGTCGATCTCGGGGTCGTGGGCCCGATAGACCAGCCCCATGGCGCCGCGTCCGATGACGCCTTCGACCCGGTATCGCCCGATCCGTTCGGGTAGCGGCGGCTGCGTGTTCAGTCTGAGATCATCCTCATCGCATTGGCCAGGCTGCGGCGCATCCGGTTGAACGCATGGGCGAGTTCCGCCACTTCATCGCCGCCTTTCGGCTCGATCTCCGGCGCATCCATGTTGCCGAGGCTGACTTCCGTCGCCGTCGCGGAGATCCGCCGTACCGGCCGGATGATCACGTAATGGAGCAGAATGTTTAGCAAAACCAGCATCACGACGAAGACGACCGCGAGTCCGGCCAGCACGAGTACGAATATCTGCCAGGCGCGCTCCAGCGGCACGGCCATCGGCACCGTGATGATCTGCGCGCCGATCACGTCGCCCACCTTCCAGCCAAACCCGTTCGCCGTGCCGTAAAGGTCGATCATCGAGGCAGGCGCGGCAGGCGGCACCGAATGGCAGCGCAGGCACGCCGGATCGTCGATCCTGATGCGGCGCGAGACGATCAGCAGCGGTCCGGTCGACCCGTCGCGCACCGTCGAGAACTCGGTCAGCGACCGGTCGCGCTGGAAGTTGTTGATGATGTCCGCCTCCCAGTCGGTCGCCCGGTCGGCTGGGTTGGTCGGGTTCAGCGCCGCCTCCTTGTAGGCGTAGTCCGAGAACTCCTTCTGGACCGTGCGGAAGCTGGTTTGCGCCGCGAAGGACGGCACCGTCTGCGGCAGGAAGCGGATCTTGGTCTGGTCCTGCAGCAGGGGCCCCACCTCGCTCGCCGTGTACTGGCGCGCCGCGGTGGCGGCGGCGATCAGCAGCGCCGCCTCGTGCCTGACCTCGGCGCGCGCATTGTCGCGGGTGATCTGCCACGCGATCCCCGCCGCCAGTACCAGACCGACCGCAAAGGCCGCCAGCATCGCCAGATTGAACTTTGCTCTCAGCCCCATGCCGCCGCCCCTCGTTCGTGCCCCGACACTACCGCTGCCGCACGAGCCGTGTCGCCTGCCCGGGCGACAGAACGGCAATCATTTTGGCAACGATCCAGTGCCGCCGGCGGCGCCTCGCGGCCGGCACGGGAGGCGGAACCGGCGGGCGGCGCCGCCGGGCGATCGGGGCCGGCGAACCAGCCGCGGCTTGCCGTGCGGCGCCGGCCGTGGGGCCGGCCGAGGAGCCGGCATGGGCTGGTGCCAGATGCCGCGATGGGCCTTGCGCGCCGCCTCCGCCTGCTGACGGTAGTCGTCGCTGGCATCGGCCGCGATCCGCGCCCCACCGTTGAAGAGGGCGGTCCGGGCGATATCCATGCCGTTGGGCAGCCTGCAGACGTAGGCGCTGCCCGTAAGCTCGCAGTCGAGCGTGCGTCCCTTCGCCTCGATCAGCAACCGCAGTTGTCGGGCGTAGTCGCCGCCTTCGCCTTCGATGCCGGCGAGCCGGATCTGCTGGCCGTCGATGACGAGCGTGGCGGTGTCGACGACCTGCGGCGTCCCCTTGACGGTCTGCGCAAGCTGCGGGCCGGGCGGGCGAGACGGTTCGGTAGCCGGCGGGGGCTGTGTCGACTGCGTGCCGGGCGAGCCCGCCGGGGCGACATTGGGCTGGCCGGGTGCGGGCGGGGGAGGCGCGGCGGGCGGCGCGGCGGGCCGGGACGGCTCCGCGCCGGCCTGCGCCGGTACCGGCGGGCTGCCTGTGTCCTGCGCCGCCGCGGGAGCAGCCTGCGGTGGCGCCGCAGGAGGCTCGGCGGCCGGCGCGGCCGGCGGCGTCGCCCCGCTGCCGGCGGGTTCGGTCGGTGCGGCCGCGGATGCCTGCGTCGATGAAGCCGTGGATGGTGCCCCCGATGGCGCCCCCGCTGGCGTCCCACCGGTCGGGCTGACCGGCGCTGCGGCGGTGGAAGCGGAGGCGGACGGAGCGGACGCGGACGGAGCGGAGGCGGACGGAGCGGAGGCGGACGGAGCGGAGGTGGACGCGACGGCCGGCGGGGGAGCCGGCGGCGGCTCGCCTGCCAGCAGAAGGTCGGCCGTGGCCTCCTGCTGGCCGACCAGCGTCGTCCCGCCCGACGGCATCAGCGACGCCATCCGGCCGATCGCGCCTGCCAGCCTGACCTGCGGTTCGCCCATCATCTGCGCAAGCGCCGTCGCGGCGGGGGTCGCCGCGTCCGGGCTGCGCGGCTCCAGCGCCACGGCGGAGGCGAGGCGCTCGTTCGCGCTCTCCTTCGCTATTGTCCCGGCCGGCGGCGCACTTTGCGGCGCACCCGGTGCCGCCGGCAGGGCGAACAGGTCCAGCAGCACCAGTGCCGGACCGGCGGGCGCGCCGAGCGCCGTGGCGACGAGCGCCCGCGCTACGACCGCCTGGGTCAGCACGTCGGTCGGCCGCGGCAGCGTCGCCGACACCGGCAGCACGAAGTCGCGGTCGCGATAGTTCACCCCGTAGCCGCACATATACAGCACCGATGAAGCGGCTGGCACGGCCCGGAGGCTCTGGGCGAAGTTGGTGAGCGCCGCGCCCATCACGCCATTGCTCGCATCCAGCACTTGCGTGACCTGGAAGCCCGCCGCCTTCAGGCGCCCGGTGAGCAGGTTCGCCGAGGCAGTGCAGGCCGGCAGCGTCGGGGCCAGCGTGTAGGCGGCGTTGCCGATCACCAGCGCGAACCGCGTCGCCGGTGCCTGTGCCTGTGCCGGTGCCTGTGCTTGGGCGATCGCCCTGCCGGCCGGCGCCGATCCCGCCAGGGCCGCGAGTCCGATCAGAGCGAGCCGCATGAGCCGTGCCGTCTGCATCATCGTCCCGCCGTGCGAACGGCCCTTTCTATTCCGGATTCGGTCGGTCGCGACAGCTTTCGTGGGGTTTCCGCGTCATAGCCGGCCCCCGGAACCAGCCCTCCGGCCCCCCGAGGCCACGCCTTGTGCCGGCCATCCACGATTTTCTTCCTCAGCTCTGCACCGCCGTCCAACACCAAACCTGAGAGAGTATGACTCACCTCGTCATCGCGAGCCGCCGCTTGGCGGCGTGGCGATCCAGGGCCGCATGGCGGGCGTTTGTCACGCGGCCCTGGATCGCCACCCGCCACGCCTTCGGCTCGCGGTCGCGATGACGAGTGGATGGGGTCCGGCCATCAGGGCTAGCAGCCTGTCGGAGTTAGCAGTTTTGCGGATGAATATGTCGCCAACGGCCACCGGCGGATTCTCTTGTTGTGCAGAACCGCGAGGTATCGAAAGAAATCTCCGATTTGTTCGTGGTTTGTGCTTAACTCCGACAGGCTGCTAGGCAAAACTCCCAGACGCCCGGCAAACCCGCCCACAAGAAAAAAAGCCTTGCACAAGCCAGAAGTCCTACGCTATCCCCTCGGGTCAGGCGCGTTCCCGGGGAAAAGGAGGGACACATGCTGCGCTGGCTGCCTGTCCGTCTCCGCCGCCTCTACGAAGCGCCTCGTCGCCGCGCGCGCCCGCACGCCCGCGCCCGGCGCGTGCCGCCGATCCCGGCCGCGCCGCCGCCTTCCTGCGGCCGCGACCGCAAGCACCGGCTGGACGTCGTCTACGACGCGTTCTGCGAGCGCCGCCCCGCGCCCCGCCACCTGTTCCGCCCCAACTACATCCCCCGCGACCTGCGCTCGTGGTGCGACCAGCCGCATCCCCGCACCGACAAGCCCAGGCCACGCTGCCCGTCCTGCGAGCGCGCGCGCTCGCTCTACCTCGAGGCCGTCGGCGGCAACGAGGAGGCCGACCGCCGCCTGCACCGCCTCGCCCGGCGCGGCGCCGTCCGTCTGCTCGCCGAGCGCCGCCGCTACCGCGCCGAGCGCGCCCCCATGCTCGCCGCGCAACGCGAGCAACGCGCCGCCGAGAGGGCCCGCTACGGCCCGCAACCCGAGCCGTTCGAGATCACCCTCTGGCCGTCGTACCGCCCCAGCGGCCC
>DATEQV010000329.1:0-2170 GCA_035272265.1 Acidisphaera sp.
CGACGTCTACCGCGACCAGGTCAGACGGCTTCAGGACGCGCTGCGTCTTGCCGGCGAACGCGACCACGCAGACGAGGACGCCGATTTCGGTGTCGCGTCGGACCGCCTTCTGCACGGCGTAGTGGCGGGGCACACGCCCACCACGGCGCCGGGGGCGGCTACGATCCGCACCGCCGACCTGCCTCGCCTGCTCGCGGACACGAAGCCCATTGTCATCGATACGATGCACTGCTCATGGGGGCGATCGCTGCCTGGCGCTATCGGCCTGACGTTCAGCGGCCTGGGCGGCGATGTCACCGACGAGGCGCAGGACCGGCTGCGGGCGAAGATGCAGGAGCTCACCGGCGGCGACCGTGCGCGGCCGATCGTCGCGGTGGGCTGGAACGCGGAGCTGTTCGACGGCCGCAACCTGGCGCTGCGTCTGGCAGCGCTCGGGTACACCCACGTCTATTGGTACCGCGGCGGGCTGGAGGCATGGGAAGTGGCCGGACTGCCGGAAGCCGCGCTCGACGTGCAGGACTGGTGACGCGGAGAGTTCTTCGTGCTTGCCGCACCGTCGGATTGCGAGCGCCGTTCAGGCGGAGCCGACCCACGATGCAAATCTCACGCGTTCCGCATGAACGCAGTTGAGCAAGAAAACAGCAAGGTAGCCCATGCGGAAGTTCGCTAACTCGAACGCCGTGTCCGACGGTCCCAGTTGTCTCTGAAGGTCAGCTTAGGGTCGACTCCGGTCCAAAGGCGATGCGGGCTTTGGGTCGAGTGCAGGCCGTAGCCGAATGCTCGCTCCGTTCGGGGGACCGGCTGTGGGCCGCGCCGCCTGAGAAGCGCGGATCGACCGCAGGCGAGGCTATCCTCGTTCCCACATGCTGAAGCAGAGTAAGCGGCTTTTATTCGTCATGCCGGGCGCAGGCCCCCGCCATCCACGCCTTCTCTCGACGTCCGGTAGGGCCGAAAAGGCGCGATTCCGGGCCCGGCATCCTCCAGAATAAAGTCCTTGCAATCCGGAGAATGCGGTCCTATTATCGTGGTCGGTTTGAACGCCCGGCCACGAAAGGGGGGGCACGATGTTGTTCGATTTCCTGCCGCCCTTCCTCAAGCGGCTGTACCAAAGCTTCAGGGTTCCCTACGCCCGCGGCACCCGCGTGCGCGAAACACCGGAGCCCGACCCCGAGATCGCCGTCGGCATGCGCGAGCGCGCCTTCCGCGTCGAGATCATCCAGGACGCGTTCTGCGAACGCCGGCCCAGGCCCGAGCGGCTGTTCCGCAAGCCGACCGGCCATCGCGACCTCTATTCCTGGTGCGACCTCGAGGCCTCCCGCTACCCCACCACCCGCCACCGCTGCGCCCACTGCACCGACGCCCGCGACCTCTACCGCCGCGCCAACGCAGGCGACTGGCAGGCCGAAGTCCGCCTGCACCGGCTGGCGACGCGCGCCTCGATGCGCCTGCTCGCCGAGCGCCGCGCCTGGGCCGAGACCCGCCGGCGCCAGCGTGCCGCGAGGACCCCCGAGCCGGGGCCGCCGCCGGTGATCTGGGTCATGCTCGGCTGGAAGCGCTGGCGCGACCGACGCGCCGAATACCCTCCCGCGACCGAGCGCTGGTTCATCGTCGAACGCCGCGAGGCCGAGGCCAAGCTCGTGCGCGCCCACACCCGCACGCTGCAACGCATGGCCCAGCGCAGCCGCGCCCGCGCGCGCGACCGCGAATTGGCGCGCGAACGCGAGGTCGCGCGGGAGACCGCGCACCACCTGCACGCTGCCGAACAGCCGCCGGACCGCGTTCCAGGGCCGAACGAGAAGATTACGCACGGAACCATTCCCTCGTCATCGCGAGGCGCGCAGCGCCGTGGCGATCCAGGGCAACGTGACAAGCGCTTGCCGCGCGGCCCTGGATCGCCACGCCGCCAAGCGGCGGCTCGCAACGACGAAGCACACGCGGCCGGCCCATCGGACCCGCCGGCCGAAGCCGCGCCGGCCGACGCGCCCGCAATCGCGCCGGCACCACCGGAACCCGCGCCCGCGCCTGCATCGCCACGCCGCCAGAAGGCGACGCGGAACGACGAAGCAGACGCGCCCGCGCCATCGGACCCGCCGGCCGAGCCCGCGTCTGCCGACGCACCCGCCATCGCGCCGACACCCGACCCCGCCCCCGCGCCGGCCGACGCGCCCGC
>DATEQV010000330.1:0-2516 GCA_035272265.1 Acidisphaera sp.
TTTTCGGCCGGCTTTGGCGGCAAGCAGGAACTCGGCCCGCCGCTTCAGGCGCTGCGGGTGAGCCATGGTTGCCTCAGGCGGACAGGCGCTTGCGGCCCTTGGCCCGGCGGTTGGCCAGCACCCTGCGGCCGCCGACGGTGGCCATGCGGGCGCGGAAGCCATGCCGGCGCTTGCGGACCAGCTTCGACGGTTGATAGGTGCGCTTCACGACACTCTCCGAACTCTCGCCCAAGGACCGACACGGGTCCGGCAATAGATGGATGCCGGCGGGACGCTGAGCACCCCGGCCGCGGGCGGCGGCTTATAGGGGCGGGGCACACCGGGCGTCAAATTGCGCGGCCCGGCGGGGTTGCGCGCTGCCCGAATGGCCGGGGGAGGCTAAACCGGACCCATGCGGACACTCCGGCGACGGACGGCGGCGCTGATCGCGGTGGCAGGGGTGGCCGTGCTGCTGTGGATCGCCGCGCGATGGCTGAACTGGCAGGCCCTGGGCGCGAACGAAGCCGCCCTGCTGCGGGCGGTGGCGGCGCACCCGGTGCTGAGCGCCGTCGCCTATGTCCTTGTCTACGCACTGATCGTCGGGTTCGCGGTGCCGGTGGCGGCCCTGGTCACGGCGGCGGGCGGGTTGCTGTTCGGGCGGTGGCTCGGCGGCGGGCTGGCGGTGGCGGGCGGCGGCGGCGGCGCGGTGCTGCTGTTCCTGATCGTCCGGCGGCTGCGCGGTCCGGCAGGGGCGAAGGACCGGATGCTGGTGCCGGCTGGGCTGCGCGCGCGGCTGGCCCGCGACGGTTTCAGCTACCTGCTGGCGATCCGGCTGCTGCCGGTGGTGCCGTTCTGGCTGGTCAACTTCGCCGGCGCCCTGTCGGGCATGGGGCTGGTGCCCTACGCGCTGGCGACGTTCATCGGCATCGCGCCGGTGACCTTCGTGCTGGCCTCGATCGGCGCGGCGGCGGGCGACATCATCGCGGCCGGCCACAGCCCGGACTTTTCCGTAGTGACCAGCCCCGAGCTGCTGGGGCCGCTCGTGTTGCTCGCGGTGATCGCGCTGCTGCCAGCCCTGCTGCGCCGCGCGAATGCCTGAGTTCGACCTCGCCATCATCGGCGCGGGCTCGGCTGGGCTGTCGGTGGCGTATGCGGCGACGCATCTCGGCCTGTCGGCGGCGCTGATCGAGCGCGGACCGATGGGCGGCGAGTGCCTCAACACCGGCTGCGTGCCGAGCAAGGCGCTGCTGGCGGCCGCCCACGCCGCACGAGCGGCGCGGCGGGCGGCGCGGCTGGGGGTGCGCGTGGCCGAGCCGGAGATCGACTGGGACGCGGTGCGCGCGCATGTGCGGCGCGCGGTCGACACTATCGCGCCGGTCGATTCTGCGGACCGCTACGCCGGCTTCGGCGCCACCGTGCTGCGCGCGAGCGCGCGGTTCACGGGGCCCGGCACGCTCGACGTGGAGGGGTGGGCGCTGACCGCCCGGCGCATCGTGGTCGCCGCCGGCAGCGCACCGGCGATCCCCGACATCCCCGGCCTGGCGGACGTGAAATTCGTTACGAACGAAACGCTGTTCGCCGGCCTGGCGCGGCCCGAGCACCTGCTGATCCTGGGCGGCGGCCCGATCGGCATCGAGATGGCGCAGGCGCACGCCGCCCTGGGCTGCCGGGTGACGCTGATCGAGGCGGCGAGCATCCTGCCGCAGGACGATCCGGAACTGGTCGCGGTGGTGCGCGAGGCGCTGCGCGAAGACGGCGTTTGCATGGTCGAGGGGGCGAAGGTCGTGCGTGCCGAACCCGGTCCGGCGCTGGTGCTGGACGACGGGCAGCGCATCGCGGGATCGCATCTGCTGATCGCGACCGGGCGGGTGCCGCGCACGGCGGGCCTCGGGCTCGACGCGGCAGGCGTGGCGGTGAGCCGGCACGGCATCGCGACCGACGCCGGTCTGCGCAGCACGAACCGACGCGTGTTCGCCGCCGGCGACATCGCCGATCCGCGTGGTGTCGGGCCGCGGCGTTTCACCCACGCCGCCGGCTACCACGCCGACATCATCCTGCGCCGGATCGTGTTCCGCCTGCCGGCGAAGCTGGACTACCGCGCGCTGCCGCACGTCACCTACACCGACCCGGAACTGGCGCAGGTCGGCATGTCCGAGACGGACGCGAAGCAGGCCGGGCGGACGATCGAGGTGCAGCGCTTCGCCTTTGCCGGCAACGACCGCGCCGTGGCTGAAGGGGATACCGCCGGCTTGGCCAAGCTGGTGATCGAGCGCGGGCGGCTGATCGGCGCGGGCGTCGTCGCACCGCATGCGGGCGAGATGATCGCGGCGGCTGGGCTGGCGATCGGGCGCGCGCCGTCCGCACTCGCCAACCTGATCGCGCCCTATCCGACGCGCAGCGAGGCGCTCAAGCGCGCGGCCGGGCAGCACTATTCGCGTCGCCTGTTTTCGCCCACCGTATCGCGCGCGGCACCAGCAATTCTCATTTTGATTTTCGGCGGTTTGAGGGCTTGGGCGTCAAGGTACATCAGGAAGGGA
>DATEQV010000331.1:0-18257 GCA_035272265.1 Acidisphaera sp.
CAGCGTGGCGGATCAGCAGCAGCGGCAGCAGCAGTCCGAGCCCGGCGCCGGAAGCGGTCGCACGCCACCAGCCGGTCGCGCCGAGCAGCCGAAGGGCGCCGAAGCCGAGCAGCCCGCCGCCGAACGCGCCGGCGATCGCGCCGCTCAGCGCGAAGACCGGGATGAACGATTCGTCTCCGAACCAGCGTCCGACCGGGTCGAGGACCCGCACCGCCACATCGACCGCGGCGGCGTTGGCGATGATGGAGAGCGTGGCGAACGCCGCCGCAGCCGCCATCCGCAACCGGCGCCGCACGACCAGCAGCGCCCCGAAGAGCAGTCCGAAGATCAGTCCGGGGTACAGGAAGAACTCTCGGGGCGGCGAATCGCCGAGCGGGATCAGGTCGATTCCGGCAGCGGCCAGCGCGCCGCTGACAGCGCCGAGCAGCGCCGGCTGAATCGGGTTCATGGGGCGCAGACTGTGCCGCAGACCGGGCGGTCGACCAAGACCCCGAAAGCCTACACCCTGCCCCAGGGCAGCATGCGTTGCAGCTCGGCGTCGCGGTCGACGAACTGGTGCTTCAGCGCGGCGGCGACGTGCAGCGTGAACAGCGCATACAGCACGTAGCCGAAATAGATGTGCACGAGGCCGAGCACGTCGTGCAGGTGGTCCTGCTCCGCCGCCGGATACCCCTGCAGGAACCCGAAGCGGGGCCAGTAGAACAGGCCGAACCAGTACATCGGATGCGTCGGCGCCGCCCGCCATGCGGAATCGTGCAGCCAGCCGGTGATCGGCAGCGCGAAGATCAGGACATACAGCGCGGCATGCGCCGCGTGCGCGCCGGCACGCTCGAAGCTTGAGTAGGAGCGCGGCAAGGGCGGCGGCGGATGGGCCGCGCGCCACAGCACCCGCAGGATCGCCAGCCCCAGCACGGTGATGCCGATCGACTTGTGGGTGTCGATCAGCGGCCGCACCGCGTCGTCGGGCACATACTTCCAGGTCCAGGCCAGGGCGACATTGGCCACGATCAGCGCCGCCACGATCCAGTGGAGCGCCATGGCCAACCGGGTGTATTTCCCGCCGCTCGCGACCATGTGCGCCTTATCGCCCCGGCCAATGATCTGGACAACGGGGAATAAACGACGACCTCGGCAGTCGATAAGAGGCGGAGACGTGACATCCGCCTGGCTTTGCGAAAAGGTAATCGATCGAAAAGGTAATCGATGACCGCGCTGGACGCCGCCTTCTCGGCCGCCTCGCCGCGCCTGTCCGCGCGGGGCACGAAGCTGGCCAGCCTGCTGATCCATCTCGGCGCGTTCGCGCTGTGGATCGTGCTGTTCGCGCCCGCCTTCACCTTCGATGGCCTGCTCGCGTGGTCCGCCGGCATCGTCTATGTCTGCTACGATACGTTGCTGATCCTGTTCGTCTTCCGGCAAAGCCTCGCCCTGCTGCGTCCGCGCGCGCGGCCGGCGTGCGCGCCTGTCACCGAACGGCCACAACTCGCGGCGGTGATCGCGGCGCGCAACGAGGCTTCGGTGCTGCCGCTGACCATCCGCCGGCTGCTGGAGCAGAGCGATCCGCCCGACCTGATCGTCGTCGCCGACGACGGCTCCACCGACGGCACGCAAGCCGCGATGGCGCAGCACTTCGGCCTAAGCTGCCCGCCGCTCGGGCGCAGCGTGGAGACCAGACTCGCCAACACGACGCTGCGCTGGCTGCGGCTGACGCATGGCGGCAAGGCGCGGGCGCTGAATGCCGCGCTGCCGCTCGCGGATGCCGACATCGTGCTGACCATCGACGCCGACACGCTGCTGGCGCAGGACGCGATCGCCGCGATGCGCGGCGCGTTCGCGCGCGAGCCCGAACTCGTCGCCGCCACCGGCGTGCTGACGCCGACCTGCGGACGCGGCCTCGGCAACCGGCTGTTCGCATGGTTCCAGACCTATGAATACGTCCGCAACTTCATGACGCGCTTCGCCTGGATGCGCGCCGACTGCCTGCTGCTGATCTCCGGCGCGTTCGCGGGCTTCCGCCGGCCTGCGCTGATGGAGGTCGGCGGCTTCGACCCGATGTGCTTCACCGAGGACTACGAGCTGATCCACCGCCTGCGCCGCCACGCCGCCGACCGCGGCCTCGACTGGCGGGTGCGCGTGGTCGGGGACGCGCGCGCGCGCACCGATGCGCCCGGCTCGATCCCCGCCTTCCTGCGCCAGCGCCGCCGGTGGTTCGGCGGCTTCCTGCAGACGCAGTTGTGGAACCGCGACATGGTCGGCAACCGCCGTTACGGCGCGGTCGGCCTGCTGATGCTGCCGGTGAAGGCGTTCGACACGCTGCAGCCGATCTACGGCCTGACGGCGGTGGCGATCCTGGGCGCCTCGCTGGTCAGCGGCAACGGCAACGTCGCATGGCCCGCGTTCGGCGTGGTGGCTGCCAAGATCGCGCTCGACCTCGGCTTCTACGCGTGGATGGTCGTGATGTACCGGCGCTGGACCGGCGACGCGCGCAGCACCAGCCTGACGATGGCGCTGCTCGCCGCGCTCATCGAGCCGTTCACGTTCCAGATCCTGCGCCATCTCGGCGCGGCTCTCGGCTGGGTGTCGTTCCTGCGCCAGCGCGAGATCTGGGCCAGCCCCTCGCGGGCGGGAATCGTGGAGGTCGGCGCCGACTGACGCGGCGCTGGAACCCGCTCACACCGTCATCGCGAGCCGCCTCTTGGCGGCGTGGCGACCCAGGGCCGCGTGACAAACGCCTGCCGCGCGGCCCTGGATTGCCACGTCCCGCCACGCCTTCGGCTCGCGGTCCTCGCAATGACGGGCCACATCGCTTCGTGCCTCGCGATGACGGCGTAAGTCGTACTGTTCGAAATTCACCATCACACGGTCGCCGCCCAGGGACCATCGACGCCGTACGCTTCGTCTTCGCCCGGCCACGGCGGCATGGTCACACCGACGGCCACGAGCGGCTCATCGCTATCGGATCGAAACTGGAACTGCGTTCCGACGGGGATGCTGATCGACGTGCCCGGGCCGACGTCGACGATCTGCTCGAATTCGCCGGCGCGCCGCCACACTCGCCCGTGCCCCGCGACGAAGTACCACACTTCTTCGACCGTTCGATGTGCGACGGCCCGGGACGCGGCGCGCGGCGCGATCGAAAACTGCGCCATGCTGCCGCCCCGGACGCGGCACAACACCCGCACCTCGGAGCCGTCCGGCGCTATCGCATCCGGCCGGCTGCCAACCCGCTTGGTTTCAAACGTCACGAGACCTGCTCCCACCGGCACCGGACGGCCTACGCCGCGACAGTATCGCGGCGCAAGGCCGATCTGAAGATCGCCGGACCCCGCCATCGTCCGCCCACCTGGACCGGCCCGTTCCGCCAACGTCATGGTCCGCGCAGGTGGACCATCCACGCCTTTGGCTCCGACACGAACGCCCGGCGGCCAGTCTGCCCCGGCCGGCACGACGAGCCCCCCGGAGACAGCCAGAAAAAAAACCTTGCCAACCCTCCCCGTCTGCAGGATTATGGTCCCAACAGACCGTTTCAACGCCCAACCAGAAAGGAGGGGCCGATGTTCAACTACCTGACGCCTCTCCTGAAGACCCTCTACCGCCGCCTCATCGAAGCCCGGCCCTACGCACGCGGAACGCGCCCCCGCCCAGTGCCGCCGGACGACGAGCGGCCTGCCTGCGGCCGCGACCGGCACTACCGGCTGGAGATCGCCTACGACGCGTTTTGCGAGCACCGCCCGCCGCCGAAGCAGCTGTTCCGCCACAACCCCGCCCGCCGCGACCTCACCTCGTGGTGCGACAAGCCCAACTCCTGGACCGGGCGCCGCAAACCGCGCTGCCACCACTGCGAGACCGCCCGCGCCCACTACATCGCCGCCCGCGACACCGGCGACTGGAAGGCCGAGGTCGCGCTCTACAAGCGCGCCCGCCGGGGGGCCGTGCGCCTGGACGCCGAGCGCCGGCAGTGGCGCGAGCAGCGCCGGCAGTTCTGGGCGCGTCATCGCGAGAACGTCGCCCGGAACGGCCCGGAGCCGATGCCGCCGCAGTTCGAGCCCGAGCTATGGCCGATGATCGCCCATCGCGGCTCGCTCGAATCCTGGCACCATCGCGACCGGCGCGAGGTCGAGCGCGGCCTCCTGCGCGCCCACGCCCGTCACCTGCGCCGACAGACCCAGCGCCGCCGCGAACGCCTGCGCGACCTCGAAGCCGGACGTACCGCCGGGTGCGACAGCGCGAATCCCGCATCGCGCCATCCTCACGTCGACGACGCCGTTTCAGCGCCACCATCCGAGCCCCGTCATTGCGAGGACCCCGGCGCAGCCGGGGGCCGTGGCAATCCAGGACCGCGCGACAAACATCTGCAACGCGTCCCTGGATCGCCACGCCGCCGAGAGGCGGCTCGCGATGACGCTGGGGACTGGACCGGCCTCTCGGAGCCGCCAGCAGAAGTCGCGCCCCCCGAGGCGCCGGCCATCGCACTGGCACCGGCCGAACCCATGCCGTCCGACGCGACCGAACCATCGCAACCGCTCGCCGATCCCGCGCCGTCCGACGCGCCCGCGCCGGCCACCGAACACGCGGCACCCGCACGGATCTCGCCCGCGATTCCGCCCGAGATACGGCACACCGGAGTCAAAACCGGCGCCGCCCGCTGGATGATCCCGCCGCCGCGTCTCCCGCCCGGCGATCGACGCAGGTGATGCCACCCGCCCTCGCACGCTGGTGTCCTGCCCCGGAAGTTCGCATGCGAACTTCCGGGATAAGCAGGCCACCAAGACTTTGATGTCTCGTGTCCCACTCAGATTCCGAAGTTCGACGAACTTCGGAATCGGGACACTAGCCGGTCAGGAAAGCGCGGATGCGCTCGATCGTGGGCGCGTCCATCAGCGAGGGCGCATGGCCGGCGCCGGCGACTTCCATCGTCTGCGCGCCGCCCTGTGCCATGCGCGCCAGCGTCTCGGGCAGCAGCACGTCGCTCTGCGCGCCGCGGATGGCGAGCACCGGGATCTTGATCGCCGCCCAGAGCTGCCAGAGGTCGGTGTCGCTCGGATTGTTCGCCTTGATCGGGTCGGCGATCTTGGGATCGTAGTGCAGCGTCAGCCGCCCGTCCGGCAGCACGCGGGCCGAGATCCGCGCCAGATGCGCCCAGTCGGCGTCGGTCATCGGCGCGAAGGCGGCGTGAATGCGGCGCAGATGCGCCTCCAGCTCCGCCATGTCGTCGAACTCGGGCATGTCCTCGGCCACCTGCTCGCGGATCCGGCGCAGGCCGGCCTGCGGCACCATCGGGCCGACATCGTTGAGCACCAGCCTGGTCACCGGCGAGCGCTCGGCGGCGGCGATCGCCATGCCGACGATGCCGCCGAGCGACGTGCCGATCCACATCACCGGCCGCTGGATGGCGGCGAGCAGGTGGCCGATCGCGACGATGTAGGTTGCCGGCTGGTACAGCGCCGGCGTCGGCAGCCATTCCGAGGTGCCGCGTCCCGGCAGGTCGGGGCAGATGACGAAGAAGCTGCCGCTGAGCGCCTGCGCCAGCGCGTCGAAATCGCGGCCGGTGCGGGTCAGCCCGTGCAGGCAGATCACCGGGTCGTTCCCCGGATCGCCCCAGGCCACGTAGTTCATCCGGCGGAAGACGCCGTTCAGCAGGTAAGGGACATCACCCTCTTCCATCAGACGTTCCCCCAATGCGGCGGCAGGGCATGGCCCGCTTCGCTTACACGATGGCCGGAGCCTCCGGCTAGGCGCGGCGTGGAATTGCCGTCGCCCGTCGATCAGCGCAGGAATGCGGCAAACGGCGCGAACCGCCGCCGGCCGATGCACGGCCGTGGTGACACCGCGCCGGACAGGCACACGACCGCAGGAGGACCCATGCTCGACCGCCCGCACGCCACCCCGCCGGAGCCCACGCTGGACGACCGCGCGCTGGCCCGCGCCTTGTCGGGCAAGCACCTGATCGGCAGCGCCTTCGCGCCCGCGCGTTCCGGCGGGACCTTCCCCGTCATCAATCCGGCGACCGGCGAGCAGATCGGCGAGGCGGCCGAGGGCGACGCGGCCGACGTCGACGCCGCCGTGCAGGCGGCGGCCGCGGCGCAGAAGGACTGGGCGCGGATACCGGCGCGCAAGCGCGGCGCGCTGGTCGCGCAGTGCGCCGCGGTGCTGAACGCGCACAGCGAGGAACTCGCCCGGCTGATCACGCTGGAAACCGGCAAGGCGCTGCGCACCGAAAGCCGCGTCGAGGCCGGCGTCGTCGCCGACATCTTCGCCTTCTATGGCGGCCTCGGCAGCGAGCTGAAGGGCGAGAGCGTGCCGTTCGCGCCCGACGTGCTGTCGGTCACGGTGCGCGAGCCGCTCGGCGTGGTCGGCGCCATCATCCCGTGGAACGTGCCGCTGCTGCTGATGGCGCTGAAGGTCGCCCCCGCGCTGGTCGCCGGCAACGCCGTGGTGGTCAAAAGCGCCGAGGAGGCGCCGCTCGCCGTGCTGCGGGTGTGCGAGCTGCTCAACCGCGTGCTGCCGGCGGGCTGCTTCAACATCCTGTCCGGGTTCGGGCCGGAATGCGGCGCGCCGCTGGTCGCGCACAGGAAGGTGCGCAAGGTGACGTTCACCGGCAGCGTCGAGGTGGGCCGCATCGTCAGCAAGGAGGCGGCCGAGAAACTGGTTCCGGTCACGCTGGAGCTGGGCGGCAAGTCGCCGATGATCGTGTTCGCCGACTGCGATTTCGAGCGTACCGTGATGGGCGCGATCACCTCGATGCGGTTCACGCGCCAGGGCCAGAGCTGCACGGCGGCGAGCCGCATCTATGTCGAGCGGCCGATCTACGACCGCTTCGTCGAGGCGCTCGCGGCGAAGGTCGACGCGATGGTGATGGGCGATCCGCTGGACGAGAAGACCGACATCGGCACCATCATCAGCCAGGGCCAGTTCGACAAGGTGCGCGGCTTCATCGAGGAAGGGCTGGCGACGAAGGGCGCCACGGGCCGCGCGTGCAGCGCGATGCCGACGGACCCGGCGCTGAAGAAGGGCCTGTTCATCCAGCCCTACATCTTCACCGGCCTGCCGAATTCGAGCCGGCTCGTGCAGGAGGAGATCTTCGGCCCGGTGACGACGGTGTTCCCGTTCGACGATCCCGACGCGGTGCTGGCCGCCGCGAACGACAGCGAATACGGCCTGGCCGCGTCGGTGTGGACGAACAACCTGAAGGTCGGGCTACGCCTCGCGCACGCGCTGGAGGCGGGTCTGGTGCAGATCAACCAGAACCTCGTCGTGCAGGCCAACATCTCCTACGGCGGCGTGAAGAGCTCCGGCCTGGGCAAGGAGGCGAGCCTGGAATCTATGCTCGAGCACTTCATGCACAAGAAGACGATCATGGTGAACTACGCGCAGTAGCCCCGATCGCGGCTCCTATTTGACCGGCGCGCCGACATGATGGGCGACCATCAGCCATTGCGCGCCGAACTTCTGGAAGACGTTGACGGACGACATCGTCCAGTCGATCGGCTCGTTGTTCAGCGTGCCGACGGCGTGCTCCTTGTCGAACACCCAGGCGGTCTTGCCGTTGACGTACGCATAGGCATCCGACGGCGTCACCTCGAGTTTCTGGAAGTGCGCCGGCAGCCCCTGGAAGGTCTTGTCCACCGCTGGCCAGCCGATCGCGACGTCGGTGCTGCGGGGGCTTCCGTTGGCAACGAAGCTCTCGTGCGCCCAGACCTTCGCCATGGCCACCGGATCGCGCGCGCTGAGCGCCTTGTAGAACGCGTCATTGACCGCGAGTACGGCGGCGGTGCTGCTGCTCGGCTGGGCATGCAGCCCGCTCGCGCCTACTGCGCCGACAGCGACGGCCAACATCGCCGCACGCGCCAGATACGGAACAGTCATTGTCGTATTCCCCCGATCGAAACCATCGCGCGGAATGACAATGGAGAGAGAACAACCTGTCAATCCGCGCGCGCGCCGGTCCGGCCGAGAGGGGGATCAGAAGAACGACGACGTTTTGCCGATCACGGTGTTGCGGCCGGAGGGCGTCGTCGCGTCGATCACCTCGCGCACCAGCGGATAGACCTCCTGGTTCCAGCGCCGGCCGCTGAACACGCCGTAGTGGCCCACGCCGGTCTGCAGGTGCTGGCGCTTCATCGACTGCCGCAATCTGCTGCACAGATCCAATGCAACCTGAGTCTGACCGATCGCGCAGATGTCGTCCTGCTCGCCTTCCACGGTGAACAGGAACGTGTGGCGGATGGCGTTGAGGTCGACCGGGCGGCCATGGCACATCATCTGCCCGCGCGGCAGGTCGTGCCGCTGGAACACCTGCTCGACCGTCTCGAGGTAGAACTCGGCCGGCAGGTCCATCACCGCCAGATACTCGTCGTAGAAGGTCCGGTGCGCGGCCGCCGCCGCGCGCTCGCCGCGGATGTGATTGCGCACCTGGGTGAACTGCGCAGCGATGTGGCGCTGCAGGTTCATCGACATGAACGCGGCGACCTGCGTCACCCCCGGATAGACGCGTCGCCCGTGGCCGGCCAGCGGCCAGGGCACGGTCTCGATCAGCTTGCGCTCGAACCACTCGATCGTCCGCGACTTCGCCAGGTCGTTGACCCTGGTGGGCGAGATGCGCGAGTCGATCGGCCCGGCCATCAGCGTCATGCTGCGCGGCAACGCGGGGTTCATGTCCTCGCTCATCAGCGCGACCGCGGCCAGCACCGCGACCGCGGGCTGGCAGACGGCGAGCACGTGGTTGCGCCCGCCCATCTTCTCCAGCCAGCGGATGCAGTAGGCGACATACTCGGCGAAGCCGAACCGGCCGGCGGCCAGCGGCACGTTGCGCGCGTTCGCCCAGTCGGTGATGTAGACGTCGTGGTCGCTCAGCATCGTCCGCACGGTGGCGCGCAGCAGCGTGGCGAAGTGCCCCGACATGGGTGCGACCACCAGCACCTTCGGCTGGACGGGCGCGCCGGGCTTGGTGAAGTGCAGCAGGTCGCCGAACGGCCGCCGGTCTTCCACCTCCTCGACCACCGCGAACTCGCGATTACCGACCAGTACGCTCCGGATTCCGTAGTCCGGCCGGGCGTGCGTGGTGCCGGCAAGGCCGGCGACGTCGCACATGCCCGCGAACATGCGCAGAAACGGGTTCGGCAGGCTGTCGCTGTCGAACTGCAGTAGCATGTTGCCGAGACTCGTCGCCGCAAGGCGCAACGGACTCGTCGCTTCGGTGCGCCAGAAGTGCATGGCGTAGTCGAGGCTGGGGGTCGCCGCCGGGACGGGCACGGATTTCGCACCCTTGGCGCGCACTGGGGGGGTGGTCATGCTAGAGACGAGAGCATGAACGCCCGGTGATGGGGAGTCGGTCATGGCCGAAGCGAGGCTACTAATATCGAGCCGCAACTATTCCTCCTGGTCGCTGCGGGGATGGCTGCTCACCCGGATGTCGGGGCTGGCCTTCGCCGTCGAGACGGTCGACATGGACGAGCCGGCGCGGCGGGCGGAGCTTTTGCTGCGCTCCTCTTCGATCCTCGTGCCCTGCCTGATGCATGACGACCTGTCGATCTGGGACACCATGGCGATCGCCGAGTACCTCGCCGAGACCTGCCCGGATGCCGGACTTCTGCCGAAGGACCGCGCGCAGCGGGCGCGCTGCCGCTCGATCTGCGGCGAGATGCACTCCGGCTTCGGCGCGCTGCGCTCGTCGCTGCCAATGAACCTGCGCTCGCAGCGCACCGGTTTTCGCATCTGGGCCGCGGCACAGGCCGATATCGACCGGATTACCTGGATCTGGACGCATTGCCTGCAGGAATACGGCGGGCCGTGGCTGTTCGGCGAGAAGCGCACGATGGCGGACGCGTTCTACGCCCCGGTCGCCACGCGCTACGTCACCTACGACGTATCGCTGGACGCAATCTGTGCCGCCTACCGCGACCGGCTGCTCGCCTGGCCGGACATGCAGGAGTGGAAGCGGGAGGCGATGGACGAGCCGATGGCGATCGACGAGCTGGACGTGGAGTTCTAGCGGGGCGCCGCGCCAACCGGGCTCGGCCCGCCTCTGTCCACCGTCATCGCCCGCGAGCGCGGACAGAGAGGTGAGCGATCGACGCCATATCGAGCATGGAACGACCTCCCGCATCCGCTATTACGGCTGCACCGAGGCGATACGTCCCGAATCGGGCGTTTCCGGGGCGGTCCGTTCCGATTGTGGGCCTGCACATTTCGCAGTGCAGCATAACCTGCCATGCGACGGGTTCAAGGCCCGGACGTCCGCAGGCTAGGATGTCGGGCAATCCAGGGGAGGAAGCATTGACCGAGATCAACCGGCGCTGGCTGCTGAAGTCGCGCCCTGCCGGGGCGCTCGCCGACACCGACTTCGAATTCGTGCGGGAAAACGTACCGGAACTCGAAGATGGGCAAATTTTGGTGCGCGTAATGATGCTGTCCTGCGACCCGACGCAGCGCATGTGGATCGCCGGCGACACCTACCTGCCGGCGGTGAAGATCGGCGAGGTGGTGCGTTCCGGCGGCGCCGGCCGCGTCGTGAAGTCCCGCCATCCCGGGTTCGCCGAAGGCGACCTCGTCCACGGCTTGGTCGGCTGGCAGGACTACGCGGTGATCGAGCCGCGCGGTGTCGCGGGCGCATCCAAGCTGCCGCCCGGCACGCCGCTGGACCGCGCGCTCGGCGCGCTCGGGATGAACGGCATCACCGCCTATTTCGGCCTGCTCGATGTCGGTCGGATCAAGGAGGGCGAGACCGTGGTGGTCTCGGGCGCGGCAGGCGCCACCGGCTCGATCGCCGGGCAGATCGCCAAGATCAAGGACTGCCGCGTGATCGGCATCGCCGGCGGGGCGGACAAGTGCCGCTGGGTCACCGAGGTCGCCGGGTTCGACGAGGTGATCGACTACAAATCCGAAAAGGTCGCGGCACGGCTGCGCGAGCTATGTCCGAAAGGGATCGACATCTACTTCGACAATGTCGGCGGCGAGATCCTGGACGCGGCGCTGGCGCGGCTGGCGTTGCGCGGGCGCGTGGTGCTGTGCGGCGCGATCGCCGGCTACGACTCGGCCACGCCGCAGCCGGGCCCGCGCCACTACGGCAACCTGATCGTCCAGCGTGGGCGGATGGAGGGGTTCATCGTGCTCGACTACATGCCCCGCGCGCACGAAGCGGTGACGGCGCTCGCCGGCTGGATGCGTGAGGGACGGCTGAAGGACCAGACGGACGTGATGGGGGGCCTGGAGAACGCGCCGGCCGCGCTGCGCCGGCTGTTCGACGGCAGCAACCAGGGCAAGCAGCTGGTGCACGTGGCCGACTGAACCAAGCCGGGGCGCCCCGACACGGGCGCCCGGGCGCGGCTACAGCGCCGCGTTGGTGGCGCGCAGCCGGTCGGCGAGCTGGCGCATCACGTACCAGCCGAAGAGCGGCATCTGCTCGACCATGAAACGGAACTTTCGCGAGTTGATTTGCACCAGCTCCGAGGCTTCGCGGGCCCGCGCGGTGGAGCTGCGGGGCAGGTTGTCGATCAGCGACAGGATGCCCAGCGCATAGTTCTCGCCGACGGTCTCGATCAGCTTGTCGTGGGCTTCGATGTCCACCAGGCCGGACAGCACGATCCACATGTCCTCGGCCTCGTCGCCGTGTTCGAAGATCACCGCGCCGGCCTTGTAGCGAACGACGGCCCCGGCCGTTCGCGCGAAATCCCGGAAGTCAAGCTCGGCGATGCCGTCCATGGAGCGCTCCACATCATTCAGGCTGTCACAGAACCGTAACCTGATTGTGGAATGCCCGCAACGTTCTTGCGCCGCCAGCCGTCACGCGACGACGGGCCGGTCAGGCCCCCCCGTCAGCCAGCTCGGCCGCGGCCAGACGTTCGGACAGGCGCGCCATCTCCGTGTGGTCATGCCCGGCGCCGAGCATGGCGGCCGCGCTCGCCCACAGCTCGCGGCACAGCGCCGCGAACGGCGCCGGCGTGGCCGTTTCCTTTGCGAGGTCGAGCGCGATCGACAGGTCCTTGACCATCAGGTCCAGACCGAAGCCGGAGTTGAACGCGCGCGAGATCACGAACTGCCTGAACTTCTTTTGCGTCGCGTTGTTCATCCCGGTCGAGGCGTTCAGCACGTCCGTCATCACGCCGGGATCGAGGCCAAATTTCTGCCCGATCAGCAAGGCCTCGACGCCGATCAGAAACCCGCCCGCGGAGACGAGGTTGTTCAGCGCCTTCATCGCGTGCGCCGAGCCCACGCGCCCCGTGCGCAGCACGAGGCTGCCCATCGCGCGCAGCACCGGCTCGACCGCGTCGATCGCCGCCGCGTCGCCGCCGGCCATGATCGCCAACTCGCCCGTCTTCGCGCGCGCGACCCCGCCCGAGACCGGCGCATCGACCAAGTGCCCGCCGAGCGCGGCCACCCGCTCGGCCAGCACCTGCGTGATGCTCGGCACGCCGCTGCTCATCTCGAGCACGACCGAGCCGGGGCGCATCCCCGCCAGCAGATTGTCGTCGCCGTCCTGCAGCACCTTGGCGACGATCGCGCTGGTCGGCAGCATGGTCACGATGGCGTCGCTCGCCTGAGCGAGCGCGCGCAGACTGGCCGCCGGCTCGCCGCCGACCTCGCGCGCGAACGATGCCGCGAGCCCCTCCTGCGCATCGTGGACGCGCACGCCGTGCCCGGCGCCGACCAGCCGCGCCGCCATCGGCCAGCCCATGCTGCCGATGCCGACGAACCCGACGTCCCAGCGCGCCTGCGCGGCGACGGTCACTTGGCGTCGACCTCCTTGAACACCTCGGCCGCCTGCTTGAAGGCGTCGAGGCTCGCGGGGATGCCGCTATAGACGCCGACCTGCAGCAACACCTCCTTGATCTCGTCGCGCGTCACGCCGTTGCCGAGCGCCGCCTTGAGGTGCAGGCGCAACTCGTGCGGGCGATTGAGCGCGGCCAGCATGGCGAGGTTGAGCAGCGAGCGCGTCTTGCGCGGCAGACCCGGCCGCGTCCAGATCGTGCCCCAGGCGACCTCGGTCGTCAGCTGCTGGAACGCGGCCATGAAGTCGTCCGCGTTCGCCAGCGACGAGTCGACATGGTCGGCGCCCAGCACCTCGCGGCGCACCGCGAGCCCCTTGCGGAACAGCTCGCTCTGATATTCAGGCCGATCGCTCATAGGCTTCTCCCCCCAGCGGCGTTGACGCTAGACAGGGTCGTACGACGCGGCAAGCAGCCGGGCGGGAGGACGGATGCAAAGCTTGGCACGAGCGCGTGATCGGCGCCGGCAGCGACGGCGCGATCTTCCGCGCCGCAGGCTGCCGCGGGCGCTGCGCATCGCGTCGGCCGCACTCGGCATCGCCGGCTTCGTCGTGCTGCTGTGCTGCGGCCTCGTGGCCGGCGTCATCTGGTTCACGCTGCCGAGCGAGGACGACACGGCGCGCATCCCCGGCCTGTCGGCACCGGTCGACGTCGCGTTCGACCGCTACGGCGTGCCGCACATCCGCGCGGCGAACGAGCGCGACGGCGCGGCGGCACTCGGCTGGGTGCATGCGCGCGACCGGATGTTCCAGATGGAACTGATGCGCCGCGCCGCGTCGGGCCGGCTGTCGGAGCTGTTCGGCGCGGCGACCGTGCCGATCGACCGCGAGATGCGCACGCTCGGCCTGCGGCGGCGTGCCGAGGCCGACCTCGCCGGACTGCCGCCGGACGTGCGCGCAATGCTGGACGCGTACGCGGCCGGCGTGAACGCGCGCATCGCGCAGGAGGGACGGCTGATCGCCCCCGAGTTCGTCGTCTTCGGCGCGCCCGAGCCGTGGACCGCGCTCGATTGCCTGCTATGGGGCAAGACGATGTCGCTCTATCTCGCGGGCAACTGGCGCACGGAACTCGCGCGCCTCTCGCTGCAGGGCCGCCTGCCGCCGGACAAGATCGCACAGCTCTGGCCGCCGGTGGATGCCAAGCCGGCCGACGCGGCGGCAGCCGACGTGCGCTACGCGGACGCCGCGCGCGCGCTGCTGGACGTCGTCCCCGCCTTCCCCGCCGCGTTCACGCAGCCGGATCATGCGTCGAACGAGTGGGCGGTCGACGGCGCGCACAGCGTCTCCGGCGCGCCGCTGCTGGCGGGCGATCCGCATCTCGGCTTCGCACTGCCGAGCGTCTGGTACCTCGCGCGCATCGAGACGCCGGAGGGCGTGCTGGCGGGTGCGACCGCGCCCGGGGTGCCGTTCATGGTGGTCGGCCACAACAGCCGCATCGCGTGGACGTTCACCACGACGGGCGCCGATACGCAGGACCTGTTCATCGAAACGCCGGCGGGACCGAACGAGTATCAGACGCCCGACGGCCCGCTTCCGTTCGTGGTGCGGCAGGAGCGGATCGGCGTCCGCGGCGGCCACGACCAGACGATCACCGTGCGCGAGACAAGGCACGGGCCGGTCATCAGCGACCTGCGCCCCGTCGAGGGTGGCCCGATCCTCGCACTCGCCGCCGCCGAGCTTGCGCCCGACGACACGGCCGCCATCGGCCTGTACGCGCTCAACCGCGCGCAGACGGCGACCGAAGCGATGGCGGCGGCGCCGCGCATCACCTCGCCGGTGCAGAACCTGCTGATCGCCGACCGCGCGCATATCGGGCTGGCGGTCACCGGCCGCGTGCCGGTCCGCAAGAGCGGCGACGGCAGTTTCCCTGCGCCGGGCGCGGACGGCAGCCACGACTGGACCGGCTGGGCCGACGGCGACGCGCTGCCGCATTTCTACGATCCGCCGTCGGGACGGCTGGTGAACGCCAACGAGCCCCTCGGACCCGGCGGCGGGACCGCCTTCCTGGGCCGCGACGCGTTCGGCGACTGGCGAGCGCGGCGCATCCGCGCGTTGCTGGAGACGAAAGCCCGGCTCGCCGCGTCCGACTTCGCCGCCATGCAGACCGACGTGGGCAGCACGTACGCCGACCAGCTGCTGCCGGTGCTGCTGGCAGCGAAGCCGGCCACGCCGCTGGGCCGGGCCGCGCAGGGCCTGCTGGAAGGCTGGGGCGGCCGCATGACCATGGGTCAGCCGCAGCCGCTGCTCTTCAACGCGGTGCTCGACGCGTTCCTGCGCGGCCTCGTGCAGAGCGGCGCGCTGCCGGCGGGCGCCCCCATTCCGCTGCTCGACTTCACCGCCTTCGTCCTCTCGCCGGCGGGCGCCGGCTGGTGCGGCGGCGATTGCGGGCCGGCGCTCGCCGCCGCCTTCGATCGCGCCGCGGCTTCCCTCGCCCAGCGCTGGGGCGACGATCCGTCGGCCTGGCGCTGGGGGCCGGCGCACCTGGCCACCTTCGCCCATCCGCTGCTGTCCCACATCCCGCTGGTCGGCGTGCTCGGCACCGTGCGGATCGCCAGCCCCGGCGACGACAGCACGCTCGATCGCGGCACGCCGGGCCCGGACGGCACCTCGATCCACGGCGCGTCCTTCCGGGGGGTCTATGATTTGGCCGATCTCGACGCCAGCTTGTTCACCGTCGCACCCGGACAATCGGGGAACGTGTTCCGCGCCCATGCAAGGGACATGCTGACAAGCTGGCGCGACGGCGCCGTGATACGGTTGGGCCCCATGCCCGGCCGCGGCAAGGAAACTGCGAGGCTGCTGCCATGACCGAAGACGACGCCGACCAGATGATCGATGCCTGGCTGACCGAGGGCGTGCTCAGTCGCCGCCTGTTCGCCGCCCTGATCGACGCCTTCATGATCGCCGTCCTGGTGGCGGCCGGCTGGGTGTTCTGCCTGATCTTCGGCCTGCTGACGCTCGGCCTGGGCTGGACCCTGTTCGTGGTCCTCCCGGCGATCCCCTTCGCCTACCACGTGCTCAGCGTCGCCGGCATCGGAGCGACGCCTGGACAGGCGATGCTCGGTCTGGCGGTGCGCCGGGCGGAGGATTTCGGGCCGCCGAGCATGCTGCAGGCGGTGATCTCCACCGTCGGCTATTACATCACGTTGGCCAGCGGCGGGCTGCTGCTGCTGGTAGCGCTGGTGACCCGCGGCAAGCGCACGCTGCACGACTTCGCCAGCGGCCTGATGGTGGTGCGCGCCGACCGGCTGGAAACGCCGGCATTGACCGGGCGCGGTTCCCCCTGGAACATGCAACGCAACGCATGGCCTCGTTGACCTACAAGCCGCCTCGGCGGCCCCAGTTCTTCTACACGACCGCACCGCTGCCGTGCCCGTACGTGGCCGGCCGGACCGAACGCAAGGTCGTCACCGAGGTCACCGGCCCCGACGCCGACGCGCTGCACGACCGGCTCTCGCGCGCGGGATTCCGCCGCAGCCACAACATCGCCTATGCGCCGGTCTGCCCGAGTTGCCAGGCCTGCGTGCCGATCCGCATCCCCGTCGCCACGTTCCAGCCGAGCCGCACGCTGCGCCGGATCGCGCAAGCGAACGCGACGGTGGACGGCTACGAGGTGCCGTGCCGCGCGACGGCCGAGCAGTTCCAGCTGTTCCAGCGCTACCAGCACATGCGCCACGGCGAAGGCGACATGGCGACGATGAGCTTCTACGACTATCGCGCAATGGTCGAGGACACGCCGATCGACACGTTCATCGTCGAGTTCCGCGATCCCGACGACCGGCTGGTCGGCGCCTGCCTGACGGACCGCCTCGGCGACGGCCTGTCGGCGGTCTACAGCTTCTTCGCTCCCGGGCTGGGGCGCCGGTCGCTGGGCACCTACACGATCCTCTGGCTGATCGAGCGCGCGCGGCAGCTGAAGCTGCCTTACGTGTATCTCGGCTACTGGGTGCCGGAGAGCCGGAAGATGGCGTACAAGGCGCGCTTCCGGCCAAGCGAGATCCTGGTCGCCGGCACGTGGCGCATGCTGACCGACGCCGACATGGACGCCGGGGCGCTGGACGACGCCGACCTGCTGGTGCCCGAGACCGCAGGCTGACCCACCCGGCAGGTTCGGCCGGCAGTTTCTGCCGCCCCTCCCCCGCGCGCTGACTCCAACCGCTTGAAACTGCGAGCCTGCGCGCTGGCCCGGCGCGTGCCTCTGTCTGCGTCGCACTACGCGGAGAGAGGGCAGAGATGGATATCGGCACCGTCTTCAGTCAGGTCTGGAGCACGAACCCGATCTGGTCGACCAGCACGCCAGCCACACAGGCGACCACGTCCGGCACATCCCAGGGCACGACGCAGGCGAGCGGCGGCGCGACGAGCGGCTTCGCCAGCACCCTGCAATCGCTGGCCGCCGAGCTGCAGCAGTTCGAGGCGGGCACGCAGAGCGGCAGCACGAGCGGCGGCCAGGCGGCGAACGGGACTCCGTCGACGGTCACCGGAACGCAGGCGAATGCGCAGACCAGCGGGTCGGATTTCGGCGACCAGCTCGGCCAGCTCGCGGGCAGTCTGTCGGGCGATGCGATGCTCGCACTGCAGCTCTACGCGGGCGGTCCGGCGGCGCTGATGGCGTAGCGCCGCACGACCGCGCCTCTCGTCACTGTGTCCCGCACGGCAACGATGTCGTGCGGGCGCGCGTGATTATCGCGGCGGGTTGATCGGCCCATGTTCGCCCCACCGCGCGCCCCCGTTGGGCGCGCCGGCCCGAGGTGCGACCATGCCGACCGAGTCCGCGCAGATCGTCTTCCCCGCTTCCGCCCGCGCCATGCACGAGCGGTTCGGCTCCGGCGCCGCGTACGCCAGGCGCGACGCCACGGGCTTCCGGCAAGAGGTCACGCCCGACCTCGCCGCGTTCCTCGCCGGGCTGAACTCGTTCTACCTCGCGACTGCCACGCGCGACGGCCGCCCCTACATCCAGCATCGCGGCGGCCCGAAGGGGTTCCTGCGTCCGCTCGGACCGACGACGCTCGGCTTCGCCGACTTCTCCGGCAACCGGCAGTACATCACGCTCGGCAACCTGTCCGAGAACCCGGCGGTGCATCTGTTCCTGATGGACTACGCGCACCGGACCCGCATCAAGATCTGGGGCCGTGCGCGCGTGGTCGAGGAGGATCCCGCGCTGCTCGCCCGGCTGTCCGATCCCGCCTACCCTGTGCGGATCGAGCGCGCGATCGTCATCGAGATCGACGCCTGGGACCCGAACTGCCGCCAGCACATCCCGATGAAGCTGGACGCCGACGACGTCGCGGCCGAGATCGACCGGCTCACGGCGCGTGTTGCGGAATTGGAGACGGAGGACGCGTCGTTGCTGAAACGGACGGAAGCAGCCGGGGGCGCGTAACTCCGGCGGAATGTAACGACCGCCCGCCGGACGCGGCTAGACCAGTGTGTGTCTGAGTGTGGTCCCGCTCACCGGGTCATTGCGAGGAGCGCAGCGACGAAGCAACCCAGGGCC
>DATEQV010000332.1:0-7491 GCA_035272265.1 Acidisphaera sp.
TTCCCCTCCTGGGACGATTTGCTTCTCACGCTCGCCTTCGCCAAGCCACCACCACTCCCGCCGTGATCGTCCAACCCCCTTCCTGATGTAACTTGACGCCCAAGCCCTCAAACCACCGAAAATCAAAATGAGAATTGCTGCAGTTTCTTCGACATCGTCAGCGCCGAGAACTACATCGACGCCAACTACTAGGCGCTGATCGGCGGCGGCGGAATAGGGGTGGACCCGCCGATCACCACGACGGTTCCGCCGGGCACCTACACCGGCGACGTGATTCTCAACGAGCCGCAGATACTGGAGTCGACCAGCGGTCCGGCGTCGACGACGATCATCGGCAATGGCGGCTACAGCGGCGCGGTGACGTTCAACGCCGGTGCGTCCGGGACCGTCGGCACGCCCACGCAGGTCGGCAACCTGTCCGGCGGCGGGTTCACCATCCAGAACGGTCCGAACGAACTCGCGGCAGTCTACATATCCGGGGGCTCGAACTTCGCGCTGGACGGCAACGTCATAGACGGCGTCAGCACGACCTTTTCGCCGAACCAGGAACTGCTGACCGCAAGCGGCATCAGCAACGTCACCGTGCAGGGGAACACGTTCGAGGGTTCGGCGAGCCAGATCGTCTACGTCAACGGCTACATCGACACCTATCAGAACTCCACGAACGTCAACTTCATCGGCAACACGTTCGAGGTAACGACCGCGTCGGTGGCCAACGGCGGCGCCGTCATCGACGACGACGCATCGAGCAGCACGATTTCCGGCAATACCTTCGTCGGCTCGGGCTTTGCGATCTTCCTCGGCCTGCTGCCCAACTCCGCCGCCAAATACTACAACGCGACGTACGGCACGGCCTATGGGCTCAACAACGCCGGCTCGGACACGCTGACGAACAACAACTTCAGCGGGTTCACCGGCACCGACATTGCGACGTTCCTGGCCGCGTACTCGTTCGCCAATGGCGCGCCGACGCAGCACACGTTCACTGCGACGGTCGGCAGCAACGGCGTGGAGACCGACACGGTCACCGGCTACCAGAACGGCGACCAGATCGCGATCGACACGGGCATCGGCATCACGCCGCTCGGCGTGGTTCAGAACGGCAACAACGAGGCCGACATCCTGCTGTCGTCGGGCGACAAGATCGTCGTGCAGGGCAACAACGTGAACGCCGGCAACATCGCCAAGATGGTCGGTGCGCCGGCACTGAGCGGCACCTACATCCAGATTCCGGCGAGCGCCACCGGCAATCTCGGCGTCGTCGGCGGCAACGGCCCGACCATCCTCGACGGCTCGCTGACCAACGGCATCGCCTTCGCCGCCGGTGACGGACCCGACACCGTGTTCGGCGGCAACAACGACACCATCAAAGTTGGCAACGGGCCGGATACGGTCTGGCTGCCCGGCAGCGGAAACACGCTGACCATCGGCAACGGGCCGGACACGGTAGAGATCCTGGGCAACAGCAACAACGTCACCGGCGGCACCGGGCCCGACACGTTCGTGCTCAGCGGCAACAACAACTCCGTCGTACTGAAGGGCAACAACGACAAGGTGTTCATCGACGGCGGGACCGGCAACACGGTCAATGGCACGAGTGGACTCTATATGAAGGTCGCGGACACCAGCCCGATCGGTCTGACTCTGAACAGCTTCGCGTCCAACGACGTCGTCGATCTCGTGCCCGGCGCCGGCGTGCCGTCCACGTTCTCCGCGGTGCTCGGCGACATGACGCAGACCGCCGGCGGGACCGTGCTGAGCTACAACGGCAACACGATCGACTTCGCGGGCGTGATGAAGTCGCAGTTCAAGGCAAGCAACTTCCAGTTCAGCAGCTGAAAGCGTCCGGCGGGCCGGTTCGCGTGGGGCGGCCGGCTCGCCTCAGCCCTGCCGCGACGTGAAGGCGTTGAACGTGATCAGCGTGTAGGTGTCCTTCACGCCGGGCAGCGACTGCACGCGGTCGGTGACGAAGCGGCCGATGTCCTGGCCGGCATCGAGGTAGAACTTCGCCAGCAGGTCGTACTGGCCGGAGGTGGAATACATCTCCGACAGCTCCTCGATCGCGTCGGCCGCTTCCTGCGCCACCCGATAGGCCTGGCCCATCTCGCACTTGATCTGCACGAAGATGGCGCGCATCGGCGCTAGCCCCTCGCCTTTTCGAGTTGGGCTTGCAGCGCCTCGTCGCGCTTGCGGGCGGCCGCGGCGGCCGGGCGCGCATTGACCCGGTCGGTGTAGGCGCGGATCCCCGCGTGCTCCGGCACGATCTTGAACATCGTCGTCCAGGTCAGGCCGCTGCCCCAGATCACGTCGGCGGCCGAGAACGTCTCGCCCAGCCACCACGGTCCGCTCGCCGTGAGGTGGCCGCTGACGACGTCGAGCATGCGGTCGAAATTGCCGTACGGCATCATCGCCTCGTTGGCCGCCTGCACGCCCGCGGCCTTGTCGGCGATCGCGGGCTCGAACGCGGCGGCGTAGAACACCAGCCAGCGCAGGTAGGCGCCGCGCAACGGATCGCCGATCGGCGGCGCGAGGCGGGCCTGCGGGAACGCGTCGGCCAGATACAGCGCGATCGCCACCTGCTCGGTCACGATGGTGTCGCCGTGGCGGATCGCCGGCACCTTGCCCATCGGATTGATCGCCAGATACTCGGGCTTCCGGTGCTCGCCCTTCACCATCATGTCGAGCAGGTGCACCTCGTACGGCACGCCGAGTTCCTCGAGCAGGATCAGCGTGGTCGAGGATCGGGTACGGGGCGAGTGGAACAGCGTCAGTGCGGCGCTCATGGCGTCTCCTCCAGCATTTTTTGCATCAGCACGAGATCGAGCCAGCGGTCGAACTTGCGTCCGACCTCCGGCATACGGCCGGTCTCCACGAAGCCGAAGCGCCGGTACAGGGCGATGGAGACCGCGTTGCCGGCATCGATGGCGCCGATCATCACGTGCAGGCCGGCCCGGCCCGCACGGTCGATCAGTTCGCCGAGCAACGCCTTGCCGATCCCGCGTCCGTGCGCGGCAGGGTCGACATAGATCGCATGCTCCACCGTGAGTTTGTAGCCGTCGAACGGACGAAAGTCGCCATAGGAGGCGAAGCCGGTCACGGCCCCGTCGACGTCGGCCACCAGCACCGGAAAGCCGCGCTGCTGTCGCCCGAGCAGGAACGCGCGCCGCTGTTCGAGCGTGACGGGCCCGTAGTTCCAGTTCGCGGTGGTGCGCAGGATGGCATCGTTCGTGATCGCGACGATGCGCGGCAGGTCGTCCTCGGTCGCGTCGCGGATGGCTGTCATGACAGGCCACCGAGTATGGGGGGCGGCCTGCCGCGCTGCAATCGGCGGTGGCGGTGACCGGTCCGCGCGGCTCGGCGTCCCGCCGATTGCATCAGGGCCTCACGCGAGGAACGATGTCATCGCTCGCGCTCCTGTCCCGGATCGGCTTCGGGCAGCACGGCCGTCCAGCCTGTCTCGGATGGCGCCGGCGCATGCGACGGCGCCGTGGTGTCGCGGTCGGTCATTGCGATGATGATGCGGCCGATCTCCTCGATGGATGCTTCGCGGCCGTATCGGTGGCGGAACCACTCCGCGACCGCAACCTGGGAGATCGGGTAGCCTGGTTCCGGCAATTCGGTCGGATCGTTCATGGTAATGCTCCTTCGCGACGGGTACTGTCGGTGGCATGACGCGGCTCGGCGTTTGGCGCGGCGGGGCAGCCGTGGTTCGATGTTGCGAGAGTGGTGGAGGCTACAATGGAACTCGCGGTGGCGAAACGTGCGCGGGCGGCGCCGCTGAAGCCGCGGCCCGGCGGGCGGGTGCTGGCCGACGCGCTGGTGGCGCAAGGCATCGACCACGTCTTCGAGGTGCCGGGCGAAAGCTTCCTGGACGTGCTGGACGGGTTCTATGACGTCCGCCAGCGCCTGAAGCTCGTCACCTGCCGTTTCGAGGCGGGTGCCACCAACATGGCCGAAGCGTACGGCAAGCTCACCGGACGGCCGGCGGCGGCGATCGTCACGCGCGGCCCGGGCGCCTGCCATGCTGCGATCGGCGTGCACGTGGCGATGCAGGACAGCACGCCGATGCTGCTGTTCGTCGGCCAGATTCCGTTCGCCGAGACCGACCGCGACAGTTTCCAGGAAGTCGACTACCGCCGGATGTTCGGCCCGCTGGCGAAATGGGTGACGCAGATCGACGACGGCAGGCGCATTCCCGAGATCGTCGCACACGCGGTGGATGTGGCGACCAGCGGGCGGCCCGGCCCGGTGGTGATCGCGTTGTCGGAGGAGATGCAGCGCGAGGTCGTCACCGTCGCCGATCTGCCGCCGGTGAAGGTCAGCGTCGCGCAACCCGATCCGGCGGCGCTGGACGCGATGCACGGGCTGCTCGAGCGCGCGCACCGGCCGCTGGTGATCCTCGGCGGCTCGCGCTGGACGCCGGACGGGCGCGCGGCGATCCGCGCGTTCCTGCTCGGCAACAACGTGCCGGTGTGCGTGGGCTTTCGGCGGCAGGGGCTGTACGACGGCACGGCGTCGAACTACGCGGGCGATCTGGGCGTGGGAGCGGATCCGGCGCTGGTTGCGCGGGTGCGCGAGGCCGACCTGATCCTGGCGATCGGCACGCGGCTCGGCGAGGCGGTGACGCAGGGCTACACGCTGTTCGATCACGCCGGCGCGACGCCCATCGTGCACGTGCATCCGGACCCGGCCGAGATCGGGCGCGTCTTCCGCCCGGCGCTGGGCATTGTCTCGGACCTCAACGCCTTCGCCGAGGCGGTTGCGCACATGGAGCCGCTGCGCGCGCCCTGGGGCAGTTGGACGCAAGCATTGCGCGCGGTGCGCGAGGCAGGGCGCCGCGTGTCCAACTATGCCGGCCCGCTGAACCTCGGGCAGGTGATGCACGATCTGTCGGGCCTGCTGGACGACACGGCGATCGTCACGACGGACGCCGGCAACTTCGCCACCTGGGCGCCGCGCTTCATCAACTTCCAGGATGGCCAGCGCTATATCGGCCCGACCAACGGGGCGATGGGCTACGGCGTGCCGGCGGCGGTGGGGGCGAAGATCGCGTTCCCCAAGCGCATGGTGGTGGCGATGGTGGGCGATGGCGGGTTCCTGATGACGGGGCAGGAGATCGCGACGGCGTTCCATCACGGCGTGGCGCCGATCGTGCTCGTGTTCAACAACGACATGTACGGCACCATCCGCATGTATCAGGAGCGCACCTATCCGGGTCGCGTGTCCGGCACGTCGCTGACCAACCCGGACTTCGCCCGGCTGATCGAGGCGTTCGGCGGGCACGGCGAGACCGTGGCCGAGACCAGCGAGTTCGGCCCCGCGTTCGAGCGCGCAGTGGCGAGCGGCAAGCCGGCGATCATCGAGCTGCGCGCCAACCCGGAGCAGATCACGTCGCGGGCCACGATCAGCGATCTGCGCGGCAAGCCGGCGCCGAAGGCTCCGGCGAAACGCGCAGCCGTGCGCCCGGCGCCCGGCAAGCGCGCCGCGAAGCCGCCGGGGAAGCGGTAGCGCGGTTTCGTGCCGGCACCCGGTTTGCCGTTATTGCGAGCGAAGCGCGGCAGTCCGAAACGTCGGGAACCGCGATGATCCGTGCGAACGTACCGCGTCTGATTGCGGCCGGGCGGCTCGACGAGGCGGCGGACGCATGCCTGCGTATTCTGCAAGCTGCGCCGCGCGATCCGGCGACGATGCGCCTGCTGGCGCTGGTGCGCGAGCAGCAGAAGCGTCCCGACGCAGCGGCCTACCTGCTGACGGCGCTGGCCGCCACTCGGCCTGACGACCCTGATATCCTCGGCGATCTGGCGCGCGTGCGGCTCGCCGTGGGCGACGCGGCGGACGCGCTCGAGATCGTCGACCGCGCGCTGAAGATCGGCGGCGGAAACGCCACCATCCTGCTGTTGCTGCGCGGCGAGGCACTGCGGCAGATCGGTGATCTGGCGGGCGCCGCGACCGCGTTGCGGGAGGCCGCGTCACGCGAGCCGGACAACAAGACCATCCAGTGCGCGCTGGCAGCGACGCTGGGAGGAGAGGGCGAGCTCGACGAGGCCGAAGCGATCTTCGATACGGTGCTGGCGAGCGCGCCGGACGAGGTCGAGGCGTGGAACGGCCTGGGCGCGGTGTACACCCGACGTTGCGACGCAGCCGGCGCATTGCAGTTCTTCATGCGGGCCCATTCGCTGGCGGCGACCAATGCGGACGCGCTGTACGGAGTTGGTGCGGCGCTGATGGGCCTGAACCGCGCGGAGGAGGCGGCGGACTGGTTCCGCCGCGCCAACACCGCCGGGCATGGCAAGCAGTCGAAGATGACGGAGGGGCTCGCACGGCTGGTTCTCGGCGACCTGCCGGGCGGTTTCCTCTGTTACGAGGCGCGCCTCGACATCCCCGAGCTGACGACGCTGGCCCCTCGCCATCGCGGGCTGCGGCGATGGCACGGCGAGGACTTGGCGGGGCGCACAATCCTGCTGGTCGGCGAGCAGGGGCTCGGCGACGCGGTGCAGTTCTGCCGCTACGCGCCGATGGCGGCCGAACTCGGCGCCCGCGTGGTGCTGGAGGCGGCGGTTCCGGTCGTCACCTTGCTGGAGACGCTGGACGGGGTTGCCGAGATCGTCCAGGCCGGGGCGAAGCTGCCGGAGGTGGACTACTATTGTCCGCTGGTCAGCCTGCCGCTGGAATTCGGCACCACGCTGGAGACGATCCCGGCCGAGGTGCCGTATCTTGCGCCGACCGAGGATCGGGTGTCGCATATGCGGCGCAGGATCGGCGACGCGGCGCGGCCGCGCGTCGGCATCGCGTGGTCGGGCAATCCGAAGTTCTTCAACGACCGGCAGCGATCGATGCCGTTGGAGCGGCTGGAGCCGCTGTGCGCGGCGGCGGGATCGCTGCACGTGCTGCAGAAGGACGTGCGGGACGCCGACCGCGCGGTGCTGGAGACGTGGCCGGAGGTATTCGACCACAGCGAATCCATCGTCGATCTGGCGGGCACGGCGGCGCTGGCGGCGCTGATGGACGTGGTCGTGTCGGTGGACACGGTCGTGGCACACGTCGCCGGCGCGATCGCCCGCCCGGTGTGGCTGATGCTGCCGTTCGCGCCGGACTGGCGGTGGCTGCTGACGCGCGAGGACAGCCCCTGGTATCCGACCGCGCGGCTGTTCCGCCAGCACCTGGCGGGCGAGTGGGACGATGTCGTCGAGCGGGTGGCGCTCGCGGTCAGATCGCTTCCAACGAAACTTCGACCGTGATGCAGACGGCGTTCTCGCCGGGGGCGAGCCGGCCTTCATGCGGGATGCCGCGCATGTCGGCCACGATGACGTCGAGCGTCGCGCGGTCCGGCGCGGCGAGCGCGTCGGTGAACAGGAACTCGGTCGCGTAATCGGGGATCGCGCGGCCGTCGGCGAAGCGGGGAGAGATCAGGCTGCCGATGCCGCGCACGCGCGCGATGCCGTGTTGCGCGCACAGCCGGGCGAGGGCGGCATGGATGTCCTCGTTCGGGCG
>DATEQV010000333.1:0-15054 GCA_035272265.1 Acidisphaera sp.
CCGACTACGGCGCGCGCTTCCTGCGCGAGCTGCACGACCAGGCAGGCGGCAACTGGAACGTCGCGGTCGGCTGGTATCATTCGCAAACGCCGGATCTCGCGCAGGATTACCGTGAGAAGGTGGCCGCGGTCGGCGCCGGCATCGTGCGCGGCATCGGCGGGCCCGAGCCGCTGTACCAGCGCGCGCTGCGCCGGGGCACGTTGCGGCTGGCGCTGGCGCATGGCGGCTCGATCGTGCTGCGCATCCGCCAGCCCTCGCGCAGCGGCAACCACGAGACCGCCTGCCAGGTCGCGGTGATGATCGGGCCGCTGCTGAACTCGCCGCTGCGCGTCAATCCATGCGTGCCGCGGCGCGAGGGTTAGGGCGGTTTCAGCCTGACACGAACCGCGTAGACCGGTGTCTGCGTGAGTGTGTAATCATTCTCGTTAACCGTCATGGCCCGCGCAGGCGGGCCATCCACGCCTTTCTTTCACGCGGTCTGCACAGGCGTGGATGGTCCGCCTGCGCGGACCATGACGAGACCAAGTGAGTGCGACCACACTCAGGCCGACACTGCTCTAAGCGCGCGGCAGCACCTCGAACGCGTGGGTGAAGAACGACGGCCGGCCGAAATTGCCCGATTTGAGCGCGAGATGGATCGGGCCGTGCGGCGTGTCGGCGAGCGTCCACGGCACGCCGGGGTCGATCTCCTCGCCGATGCGCAGCCGCGTCGCGCCGATCCGGGCGACGACGGCGCCCGACGTCTCGCCACCCGCGACCACCAGCCGTCGCACGCCGTGCGCGACGAGATGCTCGGCGACGTCGGCGAGCACGCGTTCGATCAGTTCGCCCGCCTCGTTGCGGCCGAGCTTCGTCTGCAGGGCCGTCACGCGATCCGGCGGCGCCGACGCGGCGATCACGACGGGTGTTTCGCCCAGCCTGCCTTCGAGCCATGACGTCGCCTGCCGTACCAGCGCGGCCGCGTCGGGCGTCGCCAGCGGATCGAGTTCCAGCACGTCGACCACGTCGCGCGCCCGTGCGACCTGCATCAGCGTCGCGCGCGAGCACGATCCGGCCAGCACCGCGGCGGCGCCCGAGGCGGGCGGCAACGCGCCGGGATTGCTGCGCTCCGGCAGCGCGCCGGAGCGCCGGAAATTGGCCGGCAATCCCATCGCGACGCCGCTGCCGCCGGTGACGAGCGCATGGAAGGCGACCGCTTCGCCGATCTCGCGCAGGTCCTCGTCGCGCACCGCATCGACGATCGCATAGCGCCGTCCCTGCTCGGCGAGCCCGGTCAGCGCGCGGCGGATCGCCGTCGCGCCGGCGGAGACCGTTGCGAACGGCACCAATCCGACAGTGCCGTCGGTCTGCCGCGAGAGCACGCGCACGAGGTTGGGATCGCGCATCGGCGTCAGCGGATGGTTCTCCATGCCGCTCTCGCTCAGCAGCCGGTCGCCGACGAACAGATGCCCCTGGAACACTGCGCGGGCGTTGGCCGGGAAAGCGGGGCAGGCGATCGCGAGCCCCGCGCCCAGCGCGCGCAACAGCGCGTCGGCGACCGGGCCGATGTTGCCTTCGTCGGTGCTGTCGAAGGTCGAGCAATACTTGAAGAAGAACTGCCGGCAACCGGAAGCGCGCAGCCAGTCCAAAGCGGCAAGGCTCTGCGACACCGCGTCGCGCGCGGGGATGGTGCGCGATTTCAGCGCGACGACCAGGGCGTCCGCATCGTCGGGCGGCGCTTCGCCCGCGCCCGGCACGCCGATGAGCTGGATGGTGCGCATCCCGTTGCGTACCAGCATCGAGGCCAGATCGGTGGCGCCGGTGAAGTCGTCGGCGATGCAGCCGAGCAGCGCGGTCATGCCGGTGCCTCCAGCGCCTGCAGCAGCGTGCGCGCGGCCGACGGCAGGTCGGGCAGGCGCCCTCCGGCCTCCCACGCATGGTCGGCGAAGCGGTGGCGCAGGTCGGGGTCGAAGATCAGCCGGCGCATCGCCTTCGACAGCCCGTCCGTGTCCTCCGGCGCGCACAGTACGCCGCCTTCGGTCGGCACGAAGCGTGCGGCGTCGCCCTCGGCGGTCAGCGCCACCGGCACGCCGCGGCGCAACGCCTCGGCGACCGTCGCCGGATAGCCCTCCCAGCGCGAGGCCAAGGCGAACAGGTCGGCGGTCGCCCACAGCGCGTCCAGCGCGGCTTCGTCCAGTGCGGGGATGAACGTCACCTGCCTGTCGATGCCGAGCGTGCCGGCGAGCGCGTGGACCTCGGCGGCGAAGTCGGCATCGCGATGGTCGCCGACGATGGTCAGCCGCCAGTCGAGGTCGAACAGCCGGGCGAGCGCGCGCAGCAGCAGGTCGGGACCCTTCCGCCGAGTCAGCGGGCCGATCGACAGCACGTGGCAGCCGGGGCCGCCGGATCCGGGGCTGCGCGGCAGGTCGGGCAGGCCGGGGGCGACGACGCGGATGCGGGCGGGCGGAATGATGAACTCGTCGGCCAGCCGCTCGGCCATCGCCTCGCCGGTCGCCACCAGCAGCTTCACCGCGGCGACGCGCGGCGCCAGCGAGTGCGGCACGTGATGGACCAGCGCGGCCGTGGTGCCCGGCGGCGGCGCGATCGCGGCCAGGGAGGCGGCGTCGATCACGAGCAGCCCGCCGTCCGTCGCCGGCGGCGGCGGCGCGGTGTCGGGAAACACCTCGGCGGCATGCCCGATCGCGCGCAGGCCGGCGGCGAAGCGGTCGCAGAACCGATGGCCGCCGACGGGGGCGATGAAGCGTACGATCATCGCCCGGCATTAGCGCCGATCAGGCCGCCGGGGAACCGGCGGGCTGCGGCGTGCGCGTCAGGCGCAGGCGAACAGGGCGCCGGCGCGTGCGCGGGGGGCGGGCAGGTTGCCGGCGGCGCCGTAGCGCGAGTCGCGCGGCGCGGCCGAGCGTGCCGCCGCATCGGCCACGATCCGCACCACGCGGGTCTGCACCTCGATCGCCTTGGCGAGCAGCACGCTGTTGCGCTCGCTCAGCTTGACCAGCCGCGCGGCCGCATCGCGCAGCTCCGGCGACCGCGTCGCGGTTCCGGCCGCATGGGCTTGCCGGAACGCGCGCGCCGCCGCCGTCTTGCCGTCCAGCAGCCGGACCGCGCGGCCCAGCTCGAAGGCGGCGAGCGCCGCGTTTTCCTCCTCCAGATGGTCGGAAAGTGCCTCGGTCGCCGCCAGCAGTTCGTCACTCATTCGAACCTCGATTGATGTCGCCGCGCGCGGCCTGGGCGCGCACCAGGGATTCCAGCACCGGCTGAGACAGGCCGAGGCCGCCGGCCTGCTCCATCTGCTTGGCCATCGCCTCGACCATCATCGGTCGCCAGGTCTGCTCCGCCGCGCCGCCGCCGAACGGGCCGCCGGAGGTGTCGACAGTGTCGAACATCGGCTTGAGCAACTCGTTGATGGCCATCGCCTCGAAGTCGTGCGCGGCCTTCTTGAGCTGCGCGGCCTGAGCCGGGGGCAGCCCGGCGGTGGGGTCGGTGGTGGTGGCGGGAATGACGGCCATCAGCGCAACCGCAGATCGGCCTGCAAGGCGCCGGCCGCCTTGATCGCCTGCAGGATGCTGATCAGGTCGCGCGGACCTACGCCGAGCGCGTTGATGTTCGAGACCAGGTCGCGCAGCGTCACCGTGCGCGGCAGCAGGCCGAGCCTGCGGTTGTGCTGGTCGTTCACCTGGATGTTGGTGCGCGGCACCACGGCGGTCTGGCCGTTGCTGAACGGGGCGGGCTGCGACACCTCCGGCGTCTCGGTCACCCGGATCGTCAGGTTGCCCTCCGCGATCGCCACCTCGCTGATCCGCACGTCCGCGCCCATCACGACGGTGCCCGTCGCCTCGTCGATCACGACGACGGCGGGGCTGTCGGGCTCGACGCGCAGGTCGTCGATCGCCTCAAGCGAGGCGATCACGTCATGCCCGGTGAGGTCGAGGACGACCGTACGCGGATCGGTGACGCGCCCCACGCCATCGAGCACGTGGTTGATCGCGTCCGCGATCCGCCGCGCTGTGGTGAAGTCCGGGTTGCGCAACCCCGGCCGCAGGTTGTCGTCGCGGTCCAGCCGGAACGGCACTTCGCGTTCGACGGTGGCGCCGTTGGCGATCTTCCCGGCGGTCGGCACCCCGCGGGTCACCGACCCGGCCGCACCCTTCGCGGTGATCGCACCGGTCGCCAGCGCGCCCTGCGCGACGGCGTAGACCTCGCCATCGGCGCCGAGCAGGGGGGTCACGACCAGCGTGCCGCCCGTCAGGTCCGTTGCGTCGCCAAGGGCGGAGACGCCGACGTCGATGCGGCTGCCGCTGCGGGCGAAGGCGGGCAGGTCGGCGGTCACCATCACGGCCGCGACGTTCTTGGTCTGCAGCTGGGCGAGCTGGTCGCGGGTGTTGACGCCCAGGCGCTCGAGCATGCCGATCAGCGACTGGCGGGTGAAGATCGCATTGTTGAGTTTGTCGCCGGTGTTGTTGAGCCCGACGACCAGGCCGTAGCCGACCAGCTGGTTCGACCGCACGCCTTCGAGGTCGGCGATGTCCTTCACCCGCACCTGCGCCTGCGCGGCCGGTGCGGCCAAGGCGAGTGCGGCCACGAGCAGCGGCAGGACATGGCGCGCGAGGCGGCGGCGGATCGGCATGCGCACGGCGAGAGCGACCTGTTAACGGTTCGGGGTCACGCTGGCCCCGATGCGCAAGGCACATGCCATGACGATTTACCCCAGGATGGGGCGTTTTCCGTGCTCGGGCGCGCGGCACCGCGCCCGGCATGTATTGCCGACCGGCACCGCTCGCCGGGGCCGCGATGGGACCGATGTTCGAAGGCGCGGCGCCACATGACCGTCATAGAGCGCATCGCCGGTCCGGCGGCGCCGGTGCGGGCCACGCCCGCACGTCGCACCCGCGGCGTGTTCATGCCGAACGCGGAGCCACCCGCGGATACGGCCGAAGCGGCCGCAGTCGCCGCGCCCGCGCTGACGACGCTGCTCGAGTTGCAGGAGGACGAGCCGGGCGGAGGACGTAAACGCCGCACGCTCCGTCGCGCGCGCGACATGCTCACGGGCCTTGCTGCACTGCAGCGTGCGCTCGTATCCGGGGCTGATCCGGCCGAGATCGTGCGCGCGTTGTCGGCCTTGCACAGCGATGCCGAGCCGACCGGCGATCCGGCGCTGGACGACTTGGTGCAGAGTGTGGGCCTGCGGGTGCGCGTCGAACTCGCCCGGCACGGCCTGTAGCGCGGTGAACGCGCCTGGATCGGCATCGCGCGGGGTGCGTCGAATGTCTCCTCACGCACACTTGTTGCGGCTGATACCCGCAGCTATAAGCCCGCCGCGTCCTCGTCCTCGCCAGCGGAACTTCGTCCATGATGGTCACCCTGCCCCCTGACTATCGGCCCGCCGACGACGAGGATTTCATGAACCCGCGGCAGGTCGAATACTTCCGGCAGAAATTGTTGCGTTGGCGCTCGGACCTGCTGCGGGAGGCCGACGGGACGCTGGCCAGCCTGTCGGAAGGCGGCATCCACGAGGCCGACATCACCGACCGGGCGAGCGTGGAGACCGACCGCGCGCTCGAGCTGCGGACGCGGGACCGCGCCCGCAAGCTGATCGCCAAGATCGACCAGGCGCTCGGCCGTATCGAGGCCGGAACCTACGGGTTCTGCGAGGAGACCGGCGAGCCGATCGGCCTGCGCCGGCTCGAGGCACGCCCGATCGCCACGCTGTCGATCGAGGCGCAGGAGCGCCACGAGCGGATGGAGCGCGTCCACCGCGACGACTGACCCGGACGGATCGCGGCCGCCTGTCGCTTCGCCGCCATGCCGTCGCTTGTGAGCCACGTGCGCTATGTTATAACACATCATCCATCGCCGGAGGGGATGATGCCGAGTCGGGCTACGGTCGCTGTTATCGCCGCGTGCCTGATGGCGCCGTTGACCGGGTTCGCGCAGACCGAAGGCAGGCCGGTGCCGGTCGTTGCGGCGGAGAACTTCTACGGCGACGTCGCCGGCCAGATCGGCGGCCCGGACGTCAAGGTCACGAGCATCCTGAGCAACCCGGACCAGGACCCGCATCTGTTCGAGGCGAGCCCCTCGGTCGCGCGCAACCTCTCGGCCGCCCGGATCGTCGTCTATAGCGGCATCGACTACGACCCTTGGATGGCGAAGCTGCTGGCCGCGGCGCACGGGTCCGACCGCAAGGTGATCGTCGTCGCCGACCTTGTCGGCCGTAAGACCGGCGACAACCCGCATGTCTGGTACGACGTCGCCACGATGCAGGCGTTCGCGAAGGCGTTCGCCGATGCGCTGGTCGCCGTCGATCCGGTGCACCAGGCCGATTATCAGCAGCGCCTGGCGGCGTTCCAGCAGTCGCTGCAGCCGGTCCAGGCCAAGATCGCCGCGCTGCACGCGCGGCTGGCCGGCACGCCGGTGACGGCAACCGAGCCGGTGTTCGGCTACATGTTCACGGCACTCGGCATGACGGTCCGCAACGAGCGCTTCCAGCTCGCGGTGATGAACAACACCGAGCCGAGCGCCTCGGACGTCGCGGCGTTCGAGAACGACCTCAAGACCCACCAGGTCCGCCTGCTGGTCTACAACAGCCAGGCGAGCGACCCGATCGCGGCGCGGATGGAAAAGCTGGCGAAGGCGTCGCACATCCCGGTCGTGGGCGCGACCGAGACCGAACCGCCGGGGAAGACCTACCAGGCATGGATGACGAGCGAACTCGACGCGATCGACCGGGCGCTGCCGCACTGACGCTCCGGGCGCGCCGGTGAACGCCATCGAGTTCCGCGACGTGCGCCTGACGCTCGGCGGGCGCGTCGTGCTGGATCATGTCAGCCTCGCCATCGCCGAGCGCGAGTTCGTCGGCGTGCTCGGTCCGAACGGCTCGGGCAAGACCACGCTGATGCGCGCCGTGCTGGGTCTGCTGGCGCCGGACCGGGGCAGCATCGAAGTGCTCGGCGAGCGGCCGCGGCGGGGCAATCCGGCGATCGGCTACCTGCCGCAATCGCGCGGCATGCTCGCGAGCTCGCGATTGCGCGGATGGGACTACGTGGCGGGCGTGCTGGACGGGCACCGCCTCGGCCTGCCCATCCCGAGCAAAGCGGGGCGCGCGGAGATCGACCGGGCGCTCGACCTTGTCGGCGCACGGGCGCTCGCGCGCCGCCCGCTCGGCGAGCTGTCCGGCGGCGAGCGCCAGCGGCTGCTGCTGGCGCAGGCGCTGATCGGCAGCCCGCGCCTGCTGCTGCTGGACGAGCCGCTGATCAGCCTCGACCCGAGCCACCAGCGCGGCGTGGTCGAGCTGGCGAAGACGATCCAGACCGAGCTCGGCATCGCCGTGCTGTTCAGCGCGCACGAGCTCAATCCGCTGCTCGGCGCGCTCGATCGCGTGCTGTGTCTCGGCCGCGGGCAGGCCGCACTCGGCACGGTCGACGAGGTGATCACCGCGCCCGTGCTGTCGCGCCTGTACGGATCCGAGATCGACGTGGTGCGTCTGAAGGGGCGCATCTTCGTCATGTCCGGCGGCTACGACGTGCAGCGCGACGACCACCGGCACGACGACCACGTGCATGGCGGTCCCCACGTCCACCGGCACGACGAGACGCTCCACACGCACGGGCACGGGTGACGTGCCGCATGGAAGCGATGCTCGACTACGACTTCATGCGCAACGCCTTCGCCGCCGCGACGGTGGTCGCGCTGGTGTCCGGCGCGGTCGGCTATTTCCTCGTGCTGCGCGGCCAGACCTTCGCCGGGCACGCGCTGTCGCATGTCGGCTTCACCGGGGCGACCGGCGCCTACCTGATCGGTGTCGCACCGCTATGGGGGCTGGTGGCGATGACGGTCGCGGCCGGCATCGGCATGGGGTTCCTCGGCGAGCGGCTGGCGCAGCGCGACGTGGCGATCGGCATGGTGCTGGCGCTGGCGCTCGGCTTCGGGCTGCTGTTCCTGCACTTCTTCACCGCCTACGCCACGCAGGCGACCGCGCTGCTGTTCGGCAACGTGCTTGCGGTCGACGTTTCGACGGTCTGGACGCTGCTTGCGCTGGGCGTGCTGTGCTTGGTCTCGCTCGCTGTGATCTCCCGCCCGCTGCTGTTCGCCAGCCTGCAGCCGGAACTGGCCGAGGCCCGCGGTGTGTCGTTGCGGCTGTATTCGGTGCTGTTCCTGGCGATCGCCGCGCTGGCGACGGCGCAATGCGCGCAGATCGTCGGGGTGCTGCTGGTGTTCACGCTGATGGTGGGACCCGCCGCCGCCGCGCAGCGGCTGGTCAACGGCGTCGGGTTGGGCGTCCTGCTCTCGGCCGTGTTGGCGCTGGCCGAGGCGTGGCTCGGCATCACGCTCGCGTTCTACACGGACTGGCCGAGCAGCTTCTGCATCACCGCACTCAGCGCCACGGTCTATCTGCTGAGCGTCATCCCGCGCGCACGTGCGCGGCGAGCGGTGCCGGAGGCGCGGCGAGTCGCGGCGGAATCGACGATGACGCCGTGAGCCGGCGGTCCGTCAGGCCGCGCGGGCGCAGTCCGCGCAAGTGCCGTCGAGCTCGACCACCGCGCTGACCGGATGGAAGCCGCTGCGTCGTGCGGCCTTCTCCAGCGCCTTCGACACCTCCGCATCGTCCAGCTCGACGACCGCGCCGCACTGTCGGCAGATCAGGAACTGTGCGGTGTGGTGGACGTGGCCGCTTTCGGTGCAGGGGATGAACGCGTTCAGCCGCTCGACCTTGTGGATCAGGCCGCGCTCCATCAGGAAATCGAGCGCGCGGTAGATCGTCGGCGGTGCGGCGCCCTTGCGGGACTCCTTCAGCCGGTCGAGCAGCTGATAGGCCGTGGGCGGACTTTCCGCCTCCAGGACGAGGCGGAGCACGGCGCGGCGAAGTTCGGTCAGCTGCGCTCCTTGCCGCGTGCACTCGTCCGCCGCCGCGTCGAGCTGTGCGGCGACGTTGCGCCGCTTGGTCTGCGCCATCGAAGGCTCCCCGGGGAGTCGCCGCGATGATATAGCATCGCGGCGCGCCGGCAGCGATGCGGGGCGGGCGGTCAGAACGGCAGCACGATGTCGAGCAGCTGCTGGCCCCAGCGCGGGGTCTGGATGTCGGAGCTCTGGCCGCGGCCGCCATAGACGATGCGCGCTTCGGCCAGCCGGTCGTGGCTGATCGTGTTGTCGCTGGCGATGTCGGACGGGCGGGCGATGCCGTCGACGGACAGGTCGCGCAGCTCGCTGTTCACCCGCATCTGCTGGCGGCCGGTGACCACCAGATCGCCGTTCGGCAGCACCTGCGTCACGATCGCGGCGAGCCGCAGCGTGACCGTGTCGGTGCGCTTGATGACGCCCGCCCCGTTCCAGTTGCTGGCGCTGTTGGTGTTCACCAGGCTCGCCGGATTGGCATGGTTTCCGAAGATCCTGGGAATCACGTTCTCGACGCCGAAGAAGTTGGTGATGCCCATCTGCTCGGATCCGGCGGTGGCGCGGGTCGAGTTGTTCTCGACGTCCGCGCCGTCGGCGATGTTGACCAGCACGGTCAGCGTGTCGCCGACCTGCGAGGCGCGCTGGTCCTTCAGGAACGCGCGCGAGCCGTGGCGCCACAGGCTGTTGGCCTCGGTGGGCGCGGGTTCCGGCGCGGGCATCGGCAGCGTCACCGGACGCCACGTCGGCGCCTTCGTCGGATCGGTGATCGGCGCCATCGCCGGCGGGCGTCCGAGTTCGGACAGCTTGGCCAGCGCGCCGCACCCGGCCAGCAGCGACACGCAGCCGGCCGCCAGCATCCCGCGCAGGATCGTGTTCATCGTCGCCCCAGGGGTCATTGCAGGTTTGCCGCGTACGCCCCGTGCTGCTTGCCGGCCGGCACGATGGGCAGCGAGCCGGGCTCGACTTTCACGCGGCCGTCGCCGGTGATCTCGGCCAGCATGACCGCGCGCGACAGCGTGTTGAGCACGCGGATGCGATCGCCCAGTCCGCCGCTTTCCAGCGCCTGGCCTTCGGCCGTCATGGTCAGGCCCGGCGCGGTGAGCTCGATCAGCACCGGCGATTGCCGCGTCACCAGCGTCGCCGCGACCAGATCGCCGCGCTGCAGCGGTTGGCCTTCCGGCTCCGCATGCCGCACCGTGCGGCCGATCGCGTCGTGCGCATCGCGCGCGACCTCGCCGTGAACGAGGTTGGAATGCACGCGAATGAGGCGCACGTCATCGGCACGCAGGATGTCGCCGGGTTCCAGGCGGTGCGTCGGCACCAGCACCTGCTCGGTCGCGACCGACCGGCCGGCGATGCGCAGCGTCAGCGGGTCCATGCCGTCGGCGGTGATGGCGAGCAGGGCGGTGAAGTGCCCGCTCGCCGAATCCCAGTCGAGCTGCGCGACCGCGATCTCGGGCGTGGCCTCCGGCGGCACGAGCGGCTCGGTGAAGCCGGTGAACTCGTACGTGGCGTCGGCCTGCGCGCCGGCGGCGACCAGGGCTGCGGTCAGCGTCTGCACGATCTTTTCGCGCGCCACCGCCCGGCCGCTGCGTTCCAGCACCGCGCGGTCGCCGGCGGTGACGGGTTTCCACGGCACGCCGAACTGCCGCGCGATGGCGGCGAGCTGCGGCGCCTCGACGGTGATGCGCTGTCCGGGCTGCGGCGACGGTCCCAGCACCCGCGACCCGTCCGGCGCGCCGTCGAATAGGTCCGACAGCAGCACCTTCGAGCTGTTCAGCATGGTCATCGTGCGCAGGCTCGCCGCCGAGGCCTGCGTGCAGAGGAATGCGGCCAAGGCGGCGGAAGCGGCCAACGACGCCTTCATGGGCGCTCTCATTTCAGCTGCGTCAGGTCGGCCAGCATCTGGTCCGACGTGGTGATCACGCGGCTGTTCATCTCGTAGGCGCGCTGCGCGGTGATCAGGTTGGTGATCTCGGTGACGACGTTGACGTTCGACGTCTCGACGAAGCCCTGCATGATGCTGCCGAAGCCGGGCGAGGCGGGATTGCCGGTCACCGCGTTGCCCGAGGCGGCGGTCTGCAGCAGCAGGTTGTCGCCCTGCGCGTCCAGGCCCGCATCGTTGGGGAACACCGCGAGCTGGATCTGCCCGAGCGTCTGCGGGGTGGTCTGGCCGCTGAGCGAGACCTGCACCTCGCCGGTCTGGTTGATCGTCACCGCCGTGGCGTTGGAGGGGACGGTGATGCCCGGCTGCACGGTGTAGCCGTCGGCCGTCACGATCTGGCCGGTGGGCGACAGACCGAACGTCCCGTCGCGCGTGTAGGCGATATCGCCCCCCGGCAGTTGCACCTGGAAATAGCCGTTGCCCTGGATCGCCACGTCCAGGCTGTTGCTGGTCTGCTGCAGGTTGCCCTGCTCGTTGATGCGGTAGATCGCCGCCGTCTTCACGCCGAGGCCGACCTGCGCGCCGGCCGGCACGATCGTGCCCGCGTCCGACGAGTTCGATCCCACGCGCCGCAGGTTCTGGTAGATCAGGTCCTGGAATTCCGGCCGGCGGCGCTTGTAGCCCGTCGTCGTCATGTTCGCGAGGTTGTTCGAGATCACCTCGACGTTGGTCTGCTGGGCCTGCATGCCGGTGCCGGCGATGTCGAGCGCGCGCATCTCAGCCGAGCCCTGCTGTGGCCAGGTAGTCGGTGCGTGTCATCGATGTCGTTCCGTCGTCTGTGGCGTCAGGTCGTCTGTGGCGTCAGGCGGTCTTGGGCAGGATCTTGTCGATCGCGTTCTGGCGGCGGTCGGCCTCCGCCTGCACGAACTGCACGAGGAACTGGAACTCGCGCGTGTCGTTGATCATCTGCGTGGTTTCCAGGATCGGCTGGACGTTGGACTCCTCGACCGAGCCCTGCACGACTTGCGGGTTTGTGGCCGGCGAGGTCGGCGTGTCGGCGCGCAGGTCGCTGCCGCCCTCCTGCGTCATCCGGTTCGGGTCGGCGGGTGTGACCACGCCGATCTTGCCGATCTGTCCGTTCGCGGTGCTCATCGTACCGTCGGCGGCGACGGTGACGTCGGTGTCGCCGTCCGCGAGCTGGATCTTCTGGCCCTGGTCGTCGAGCAGCGGCTGGCCCTCCTGGTCGGCCAGCGTGCCGTCGACCAGTGGCGTGAAGCGCCCGGCGCGCGTGAGGCGCGGACCCGCCGCGGTCAGCACCGTGAAATAGCCCTGGCCGGAGATCGCCAGATCGAGCGGGTTGCCGGTGTGCGTGAGGTTGCCGGCGTGCTGCTCGCGATAGGTGGCGCGATCCTGCGTGTAGGCGATCACGCCGCCGCCGCGCGGCGTGTCGGCGCCGGTCTGGCGCGACAGCCAGTCGGTGAAGAGCACGCGCTCGGCTTGGAAGCCGGATGTGTTCGCGTTGGCGAGGTTGTTCGCGGTCACGTCCAGCTGCCGCATCTGCGCGGTCAGCCGGGACAGGGCGATCGATGTCGTCAGTTCCATGCGGTGCCTTGCCTTGGTCGGCTGCGAAGCGCCGGGTGAAGCGCAACCGGCGTGCCAATCGGTTGCGACCGTAAAATCCGCACTCGGCGTGCTGCGGTGCCGCACCAGATCATGCGGGGCGGCAAAATCTGCCCGGCAGCATGCGCCGCAGCAACGGCGGCAAGGGTTGGTTAACCGCGCCCTGCGAGCGTGCGTACGGCGGAACGGCGACGGGACGATCGGGGCGCAGATGGACGCAGCGACTGCGGCAGAAGACCTGCCGGCCGAACCGGCGCCGGGCAGCAGCAAGCCCCGCCGCCGCAAGCTGCTGCTGTTCGTCCTGCCGCCTGTCGCGCTGCTGTTGCTGGTTGCCGGGCTCTGGTTCACCGGCGTGCTGCCGGGCCTGCTCGGCCTTGGACAATCGGCGGGCGGCGGCAAGCAGGCGGCGGACGTCCCGCCGGTCTATGTCGACATCCCGGAAATCGTGACCAACCTGGGCGGCGGCGCACGGCGGCAGAACTACGTCAAGTTCCACGCCAAGGTCGAACTCGCGCGCGCGCAGGACGCGGCCGCGGTGCAGACGCTGATGCCGCGCCTGCTGGACATGTTCCAGACCTACATCCGCGAAGTGCGGCCGGAGGAGCTGCGCGATGCCGCGGGAACCTACCGGATCCGCGAGGAGCTGATCGCGCGCGCCGACATCGCGCTCGCGCCCGTGCACATCTCCGACATCCTGTTCGTCGAGCTGCTGGTGCAATGAGCGACACGCAGACCGTCGCCACAACGGCGACCGACGCACCGCCCGCAGCTTCGCCGCCGGCAGGGGCGCCCTCAGCGGCTGCGGCGCCGCGCCGTACGGCGCAGGACGAAGCGGCGGAGGAAGCCGCACTCGCGGCGGCGTGGGCGCAGTCGGCCGCGCGCGCCGGCGGCGCGGCGGCGCAAGCGGCCCCGGCGACAGACGCGACGGGCGCGCCGGCCGGGCGGCCGCTTGGCGGCATCGAGCGGTTCATCCGCTCCGGGCTGGTCGCCTACGACCGCCTGCCGATGCTGGAGGTGGTGTTCGACCGCATGGTCCGCATGATGTCGACCAGCCTTCGCCACTTCACCAACGACAACGTCGAAATCGCGCTGGAAGGCATCGAGTCCGTCCGCGTCGGCGACCACCTCGACGCGATACCGCTGCCCGCCGCGCTGGCGGTGATCAAGGCGCAGGAATGGGACAACCATGGCCTGCTGATCGTCGATTCCGCGATGATCTGCACCGTCGTCGACGTGCTGCTGGGCGGCAGGCGGGCGTCCGGCCCGGCGCGCATCGAGGGCCGCACTTTCACCCGCATCGAGCGCACGCTCGCCGAGCGGCTGATCCGCGTCGTCGCCGCCGACCTCTCGGCGAGCTTCGAGCCGCTGTGCGCGGCGACCTTCCGCTTCGAGCGGCTCGAGGTGCATCCGCGCTTCGCCACCATCGTGCGCCGGTCCAACGCCGCCATCGTCGCGCGGCTGCGCATCGAGATGGAGGATCGCGGCGGCAGCATCGAAGTGCTGCTGCCGCACGGCACGCTGGAGCCGGTGCGCGAGCTGTTGCTGCAGCAGTTCATGGGCGAGAAGTTCGGCCGCGACTCGATCTGGGAGGCGCATCTGGCCGAGGAGCTGCGCAACACCGAGGTCGAGCTGTCCGCCGTGCTCGACGAGCAGACGATGCGCCTGTCGGAGATCATGGCGCTGCAGACCGGCAGCCAGATCGTGCTGAACGTCGGACGCGGTGCCGCGGTGCAGATGCGCTGCGGCACGGTGCCGCTGTTCGAAGGTCGCGTCGGCCGGCGCAAGAACCGCATCGCCGTGCGCATCGAGCGCGAAGCCGCGCGGGCGCCCGGCGATGACCCGTGACGCCGGCCATGACGCGCCGGGACGTCCCGCTTTGAACCGCAACAGCTGAAAGGATCGATGGTGTCTGGCATCGCGTGGCTGCTGGAGATCGTGCTGCTCGGGCTGCTCGGCGGCGTGCTGTTCCAGGCGTGGCGCCTGGAACGCGCGCTGGGCGTGCTCAAGCGCGACCGCGCGTCGCTCGAACAGCTCGTCGCCGGCTTCAACGCGAGCACGCGGCAGGCCGAAGCGGGGATCGAGCGCCTGCGCGGCGCGGCGGACGGCGCGGGCCGTGTGCTCGCCAAGCAGACCGAAAGCGCGCTGTCGCTGAAGGACGACCTGACGTTCCTCAGCGAACGCGCCGAGCGGATCGCCGACCGGCTGGACCACGCCGTGCGCCGCGCGCGCCCCGCGGTGGCGGATGCCAAGCCGGTGCCCCTCGCGGCCAACGCGCCGGCCAGCCCGCCAGCCAACATGTCGGTCGTGGCAGGTGGGATGACGGCGCTGGTGCCGGTCGGCCCGTCCGACCGGCTGGAGCATGCGGTGCGCCGCGCGCGCGCCTCCGTGGCAAAGACCAAGCACGCCGCGGCGGCGGCCAAGGGAATTGCCGCCGCTTCGGCCGCCCGCGCCGCCGAGGCGAGCGCGACCTGACGCACGGGAGGACGCCTTGACCGTCACCTTGCACGCGCCGCGGCTGCTGCCGCTGACCATGCTGGTCGGCGCGATGCTGATGGCGACCAAGATCATCGTGCTGCTGCACGCAGCCGTGCCCGGCGCGCCGCCGCTGCCGGTCACCGGCGAAGTGCTGTCGTCCGCGCGCGCGGCGCCGGCCGCGGCCGCGG
>DATEQV010000334.1:0-17006 GCA_035272265.1 Acidisphaera sp.
GAGGCCTCGCGGGGCGGGGCGCTGTTCCCGCATTTGTATGGGCCGCTCGACCCGGCCGTGGTGGCCTGGGCGGTGCCTCTGCCGGTCGCCCCGGACGGGCCGCGGTTCCCCGACCCCGCGCCGGGCTAGACAGGGCCGGGCCGATCCGCTAGACGCCGCCGCTCACCCGGAACGCGGGAGACGTGGGGCGCCCTTGCGCCCAATCGTCGTTGGCACCGCGGTCCCCCAGGCCGCAAGGCAAAGGATACGGGGATGGCAAAGAAGATCGTCGGCTACATCAAGCTTCAGATACCGGCCGGCAAGGCGAACCCGTCGCCGCCGGTGGGTCCCGCGCTCGGTCAGCGCGGGCTGAACATCCCGCAGTTCGTCAAGGAATTCAACGCGGCCACCCAGCAGATGGAGCCGGGGATGCCGGTGCCGGTGGTCATCACCGCGTTCGCCGACCGCACCTTCAGCTTCATCCTCAAGACGCCGCCGAACACCTACTTCCTCAAGCGGGCGGCGAAGATCGAGAAGGGCAGCCAGACCGTCGGCAAGGGCGCCCCCGTCGGCCGCGTCACCATGGACCAGCTGCGCGAGATCGCGGCGCAGAAGATGGTCGACATGAACGCCAACGACGTCGACGGCGCCGTGCGGATGCTGATCGGCTCCGCCCGCTCGATGGGCCTGACCGTGGTGGAGGGCTGAGCCATGGCCCAGCACGGCAAGCGGCTGAAAAAGGCCGCCGAGGCGATCGACCGCGCCAAGGCCTACCCGCTCGACGAGGCGATCAAGCTCGTCAAGAAGAACGCGACGGCCAAGTTCGACGAGACGATCGAGCTGGACATGAACCTCGGCATCGACCCGCGGCACGCCGACCAGATGGTGCGCGGGCTGATCAGCCTGCCGAACGGCACCGGCAAGACGCTGCGGATCGGCGTGTTCGCCCGCGGCCCGAAGGCCGAAGAGGCGCAGGCGGCGGGCGCGGACGTGGTGGGGGCCGAGGACCTGGCCGAGAAGGTCCAGGCCGGCGACATCCAGTTCGACCGCTGCATCGCCACGCCCGACATGATGGCGCTGGTCGGGCGGCTGGGTAAGATTCTCGGCCCGCGCGGCCTGATGCCGAACCCGCGCCTGGGCACGGTGACGATGGACGTGAAGGGCGCGGTGACGGCGGCCAAGGCCGGGCAGGTCGAGTTCCGCGCCGAGAAGGCGGGCATCATCCATGCCGGGATCGGCAAGGCGAGCTTCGACGAGGCCAAGCTACTGGAGAACGTCCGCGCGCTGGCCGACGCGGTGATCAAGGCCAAGCCGTCGGGCGCCAAGGGGACCTACGTCCAGAAGGTGTCGCTGAGTTCGACGATGGGTCCGGGCGTGCGGGTCGATCCCGCGACGCTGACGGGCTGAGGGTTACGGCTTCCGCATTTGCCGCGCCTTTCAGGAGGGTGCGGCGAGTAGGAAGGCGTGGATGGTCCGCCTGCGCGGACCATGACGGGTAGAGGGCGGGGCAAGACGTGCGCCGTCCGGTGTGAGTGACGAGATACGCCGTCCGGTTCGCCGGGGCGGTGGGCAGGGCGCGGTGGACGGTCACGTTCAGCGTGTCCCGAACCTGTCCGAGACCGCACGTGGTCCCCGCCTCCGGGCGGCACCTTAAGGGAGCCTCGGCTCCGCGCGCGGGAGATAGGGGATGCGGTCGGCCCTGCGTGAGCGGGACCCCGCTGCTCTGTTCTCTCTGACAGGCGAACCGGGCCGATGGCCGCCGATGCGGGCGGGCTTCGGCCCTTGGGCAACCCGGCCCCGGGCGATCGTCGCCTTGGGCCAGAAGGAGACGGGACGTGGACCGGACGGAAAAGACCGCGTTCGTCGCCTCGCTCGCGGCGGTGTTTGCCGAGACGTCGATGGTCGTCGTCAGCCACAACAAGGGGCTGACAGTGGCCGAAGTGACGGATCTGCGGCGCCGGATGCGGGCGGCAGGGGCGACATTCAAGGTCGCGAAGAACCGGCTGGCTACGCTCGCTTTGGACGGGACCCGGTTCGACGGCATCAAGCCCATGCTGAAGGGACCGACCGCGCTCGCGTGGTCGACCGACCCGGTGGCGGTGGCGAAGACGGCCGTCGAGTTCGCCAGGACCAACGAGAAGTTCGTGCTGCTCGGCGGCGCGCTCGGCACCCAGACGCTCAATGCGGACGGGGTCAAGGCGCTGGCGGAGCTGCCGAGCCTGGACGAGCTGCGCGCCCGCCTGGTGGGGATGATCCAGACCCCCGCCACGCGGATCGCCGGCGTGCTCCAGGCCCCGGCCGGACAGCTCGCAAGGGTCTTCGGGGCCTACGCCAAGGCGGGAGGCGAGTCGGAAGAGTCGGCCGAGGCCGCCTGACGGCGGGCGCGGCGAACCGCCGGGTTTCTAGCTGTCAAGCGAAATCCGGCTTGAACGGATGCAATCAGGGTCCTAGTTAGGGAACACACGAACATGGCCGATCTACAAAAGCTGGTGGACGAGCTGTCCAGCCTGACCGTGCTGGAAGCTGCCGAGCTTTCCAAGCTCCTCGAGGAGAAGTGGGGCGTGTCCGCTGCTGCGCCGGTCGCGGTGGCGGCAGCACCTGCCGGCGGCGGCGCGGCAGCCGCGGCGCCGGTCGAGGAGCAGACCGAGTTCACCGTCATCCTCGCCAAGGCGGGTGACAAGAAGATTAACGTCATCAAGGAGATCCGGGCGATCACCGGACTTGGCCTGAAGGAGGCCAAGGATCTCGTCGAGGGCGCGCCGAAGACCGTCAAGGAAGGCGTGAACAAGGACGAGGCGGCGAAGATCAGGAAGATTCTCGAAGAGCAGGGCGCGGCTGTCGAGGTCAAGTAAGTCAAACCCGGATCGGCGCGGCGGGCTGCAGCCCGCTGCGCATGTCTGGGCGGCATAGGCCGAACTGGTAGGCGACGGGCGGGAATCGAGGCGATTCCCGCCCCGTCAGCCGTTTGGCGTTTCGATGCGGCCCCGGTTCCCGGGGTAACGAGTTGCGGGTGGTAGGGGCAGCGGACGATACATGAACGCGATTACACGATCTTTCACGGGGCGCAAGCGGATCCGCAAGAGCTTCGGCCGGATTCCCGAAGTCGCCGAGATGCCCAACCTGATCGACGTGCAGCGCGCCAGCTACGAGGCGTTCCTGCAGATGCACGTGCAGCCCGACAGCCGCTCGCAGGCCGGGCTGCAGGAAGTGTTCCGCTCGGTGTTCCCGATCGACGACTTCGCCGGCCGCGGCCGGCTGGAGTTCGTCTACTACGAGCTCGAAGACCCGAAGTATGACGTCGAGGAGTGCATCCAGCGCGGGCTGACGTACGCGGCGCCGCTGAAGGTCATCCTGCGTCTGATCGTGTGGGACGTCGACGAGGATTCCGGCGCACGCTCGATCCGCGACATCAAGGAGCAGCCCGTCTACATGGGCGACATGCCCCTGATGACGGACAACGGCACGTTCATCATCAACGGCACCGAGCGGGTGATCGTCAGCCAGATGCATCGCTCGCCGGGCGTCTTCTTCGATCACGACAAGGGCAAGACGCACAGCAGCGGCAAATACCTGTTCGCCGCGCGCGTCATTCCGTACCGCGGCTCGTGGCTCGATTTCGAGTTCGACAGCAAGGACCACGTCTACGTCCGCATCGACCGCAAGCGGAAGCTGCCGGTCACCACGCTGCTGTACGCGCTGGAGAACGAGGCGACGGCGCGGCTGCGCGAGGCGCGCGTCGCGAAGGGCGAGACGGTCGACATCGCCGAGATCCGCGGCATGGATGCCGAGGAGATCCTGACGTATTTCTACGGCCAGGTGGTGTTCACCCGCACGCCGAAGGGCTGGGCGCGGCCGTATGACCCGGACGCGTTCCGCGGCATCACGCAAACCGAGTCGCTGGTGGACGCCGAGACCGGCGAGGTGGTGTCCGAGGCCGGCGCGAAGCTGACCGCGCGCGCGGCCCGCAAGATCGCCGAGAAGACCAAGGAAGTGCTGGTCGGACGGGCCGACCTGCTCGGCCGGTATGTCGCCGTCGACATGGTCAACGAGCAGACCGGCGAGATCTACGCGGAGGCGGGCGAGGAGCTGGTGGAGAGCCGGCTGGCGGGGCTGGAAGAGGCGGGGATCGACAAGCTGCCGACGCTGGCGGTCGATCAGTCGAACGGCCCGTGGATCCGCAACACGCTGGTGGTCGACAAGAACACCAACCGGGACGACGCGCTGGTCGACATCTACCGCGTGATGCGCCCCGGGGAGCCGCCGACGCCGGAGACGGCCGAGGCGCTGTTCCGCGGCCTGTTCTTCGATCCGGACCGCTACGACCTGTCGGCCGTCGGACGCGTGAAGATGAACATGCGCCTCGGGCTGGATGCGCCCGACACCGTCCGCACGCTGCGCAAGGAGGACATCCTGCGCACCGTCAAGACGATGTGCGAGCTGAAGGACGGGCGCGGGCAGATCGACGACATCGACAACCTCGGCAACCGGCGCGTCCGCTCGGTCGGCGAGCTGATGGAGAACCAGTACCGCGTCGGCCTGCTGCGGATGGAGCGCGCGATTCGCGAGCGCATGGGCAGCGTCGACATCGACACGGTGATGCCGCACGACCTGATCAACGCCAAGCCGGCGGCGGCCGCGGTGCGTGAGTTCTTCGGCTCGTCGCAGCTCTCGCAGTTCATGGACCAGACCAACCCGCTGAGCGAGGTGACGCACAAGCGGCGCCTGTCCGCGCTCGGCCCGGGTGGGCTCACGCGCGAGCGCGCCGGCTTCGAGGTGCGCGACGTGCACCCGACGCATTACGGCCGCATCTGCCCGATCGAGACGCCCGAGGGGCCGAACATCGGGCTGATCAACAGCCTCGCGACCTACGCCAAGGTCAACAAGTACGGCTTCATCGAGACGCCGTACATGCTGGTCAAGGACGGCCAGGTGCAGAAGGAGCCGCAGTACCTCTCCGCCATGCAGGAGGAGAAGCTGGTCGTGGCGCAGGCCGACGCGCCGATGGACCGCGAGGGCCGGTTCACCGAGGAGCTGGTGAGCGTGCGCAAGCAGGGCGACTTCCGCCTGGTGCGCCCGGACGAAGTCACCGCGATCGACGTCTCGCCCAAGCAGCTGGTGTCGGTGGCGGCGGCGCTGATCCCGTTCCTCGAGAACGACGACGCCAACCGCGCGCTGATGGGCTCGAACATGCAGCGCCAGGCGGTGCCGCTGATCCAGGCCGACGCGCCGCTGGTCGGCACCGGCATGGAAGCGGCGGTCGCGCGCGACTCCGGCGCGACCATCGTGGCGCGGCGCGAGGGCATCGTCGATCAGATCGACGGCGCGCGCATCGTGGTGCGGGCGACTGCGGACGACGGCACGACGCACGGCGTGGACATCTACCGTCTGCGGAAATTCATGCGCTCGAACCAGTCGACCTGCATCAACCAGCGTCCGCTGGTGCGCGTGGGCGATCCGGTGCGCGAGGGCGACATCATTGCCGACGGGCCGTCCACGGAACTCGGCGAGCTGGCGCTGGGGCGCAACGTGCTGTGCGCGTTCATGCCCTGGAACGGCTATAACTTCGAGGACTCGATCCTGATCTCCGAGCGCATCGCGCGCGACGACGTGTTCACGTCCATCCACATCGAGGAATTCGAGGTGATGGCGCGCGACACCAAGCTCGGGCAGGAGGAGATCACCCGCGACATCCCGAATGTCGGCGAGGAGAGCCTGAAGAACCTCGACGAGGCGGGCATCGTCTATATCGGCGCCGAGGTGAACCCGGGCGACATCCTGGTGGGCAAGGTGACGCCCAAGGGCGAGAGCCCGATGACGCCCGAGGAGAAGCTGCTGCGCGCGATCTTCGGCGAGAAGGCGTCGGACGTGCGCGACACCTCGTTGAAGCTGCCGCCCGGCGTCACCGGCACGGTGGTCGACGTGCGCGTGTTCAGCCGCCGCGGCGTCGACAAGGACGAGCGCGCGATGGCGATCGAGCGCGCCGAGATCGAGGGGCTGGCGAAGGACCGCGACGACGAGCGCGCGATCCAGGAGCGCAGCTTCCTCAACCGGCTGCGCGAGAAGCTGCTCGAGCACAAGGCGAGCGGCGGCTTCAAGGGCATCAAGGCCGGCACGCCGATCACCGACGAGGTGCTGGCCGAGCATCCGCGCGGCGCCTGGCGCCATATTGGCGTGCAGGACGACGCGGTGATGCAGGAGATCGAGACGCTCAAGCGGGAGTTCGACGTCGCCGTCGGCCGCCTGCAGGCGCGCTTCGACAGCAAGGTGGAGAAGCTGCAGCGTGGCGACGAGCTGCCGCCCGGCGTGATGAAGATGGTCAAGGTCTTCATCGCGGTGAAGCGCAAGCTGCAGCCCGGCGACAAGATGGCCGGCCGTCACGGCAACAAGGGCGTCGTCTCTCGCGTGGTGCCGGTGGAGGACATGCCGTTCCTGGAGGACGGAATGCCGGTGGACCTCGTGCTCAACCCGCTCGGCGTGCCGAGCCGGATGAACGTGGGGCAGATCCTGGAGACGCATCTCGGCTGGGCGTGTGCGACGCTCGGCAAGAAGATCGGCGAGCTGGTGGAGGAGTACCGGCGCACCGGCGCGCGGCGCGAGGCGCTGCTGGAGGAGCTGAAGGACGTCTACGGGCAGGACATCTTCGCGCGCGAGATCGCCATTCTCGACAACGAGCAGCTGATCGAGATGGCCGAGCACCTGCGCAAGGGCATCCCGATCGCAACGCCCGTGTTCGACGGCGCGCGGATGTCGGACATCGAGGGGATGCTGGTGAAGGCCGGCCTGGATACGTCCGGGCAGGTGGTGCTGACCGACGGCCGCACCGGCGAGCCGTTCGAGCGCAAGGTGACGGTCGGCTACATCTACATGCTCAAGCTGCATCACCTGGTGGACGACAAGATCCACGCGCGCTCGATCGGGCCGTACAGCCTGGTCACCCAGCAGCCGCTGGGCGGCAAGGCGCAGTTCGGCGGGCAGCGGTTCGGCGAGATGGAGGTGTGGGCGCTGGAGGCGTACGGCGCGGCCTACACCTTGCAGGAGATGCTGACCGTGAAGTCCGACGACGTCGGCGGCCGCACCAAGGTGTACGAGGCGATCGTGCGCGAGCAGGACAACTTCGAGGCCGGCGTGCCGGAGAGCTTCAACGTGCTGGTCAAGGAGCTGAAGAGCCTGGGGCTGAACGTCGACCTGGACAGCCGGACGGCGTGATTGCGGTTGGGTCTGTTGTCCGTTCCTCTCACGTCATGGTCCGCCCCCGGGCTGCGCCGAAGGCGCACCCGAGGACAGGCTCCGGCGGACCATCCACGCCTTTGGCAGCCGCGTGAAAGAAACACGCGGGTGCCGCGCCTGCGCGGGACGTTAAGGTTGCGTTCGTGGACGGGAAGGAAGGCGTGGATGGTCCGCCTGCGCGGACCATGACGGGGACCCAAGTCGTGACTTTTTCCTTTGCAACGGCTGCTACGGGGCGGCCGGAAAGGGCGAGTGAATGAACGAGCTGATGAAGATCCTGGGTCAGGCCGGCACGGCCATGACCTTCGACCAGATCAAGATTTCGATGGCGAGCCCGGAGCAGATCCGGTCCTGGTCGTACGGCGAGATCAAGAAGCCCGAGACGATCAACTACCGCACGTTCAAGCCGGAGCGGGACGGGCTGTTCTGCGCCCGCATCTTCGGCCCGATCAAGGACTACGAGTGCCTGTGCGGCAAGTACAAGCGGATGAAGTTCCGTGGCATCATCTGCGAGAAGTGCGGCGTCGAGGTGACGCTCGCCAAGGTCCGGCGCGAGCGCATGGGCCACATCGAGCTCGCCAGCCCGGTCGCGCATATCTGGTTCCTCAAGTCGCTGCCGAGCCGCATCGGCCTGATGTGCGACCTGACGCTGAAGGAGCTGGAAAAGGTCCTGTATTTCGAGAGCTACGTGGTTCTCGAGCCGGGCCTGACCGACCTGAAGCTGCACCAGCTGCTGACCGAAGAGCAGCTGATGGCCAAGCAGGACGAGTTCGGCGACGACGCGTTCCGCGCCGGCATCGGCGCCGAGGCGATCAAGACGATCCTGAACCTCATCAACCTCGATTCCGAGCGCACCAAGCTGCGCGCTGACCTGAAGGAGACCACCAGCGAGGCCAAGCGCAAGAAGCTGGTCAAGCGCCTGAAGCTGATCGAGGCGTTCGGCGAGAGCGGATCGAAGCCGCAGTGGATGATCCTGGACGTGGTGCCGGTGATCCCGCCCGAGCTGCGCCCGCTGGTGCCGCTGGACGGCGGGCGGTTCGCGACGAGCGACCTGAACGACCTCTATCGCCGCGTCATCAACCGCAACAACCGCCTCAAGCGCCTGATCGAGCTGCGCGCGCCCGACATCATCGTGCGCAACGAGAAGCGCATGCTGCAGGAGAGCGTGGACGCGCTGTTCGACAACGGTCGCCGCGGCCGCGCGATCACGGGCGCCAACAAGCGCCCGCTGAAGTCGCTGTCGGACATGCTGAAGGGCAAGCAGGGCCGCTTCCGGCAGAACCTGCTCGGCAAGCGCGTCGACTACTCGGGCCGTTCGGTGATCGTGGTCGGGCCGGAGCTGAAGCTGCACCAGTGCGGCCTGCCGAAGAAGATGGCGCTGGAGCTGTTCAAGCCGTTCATCTACGCCAAGCTCGAGAAATACGGCCACGCGACGACCATCAAGGCCGCCAAGCGGATGGTCGAGAAGGAGCGGCCGGAGGTTTGGGACATCCTCGAGGAGGTGATCCGCGAGCATCCGGTGATGCTCAACCGGGCGCCGACCCTGCACCGCCTCGGCATCCAGGCCTTCGAGCCGGTGCTGATCGAGGGCAAGGCGATCCAGCTGCACCCGCTGGTCTGCACGGCGTTCAACGCCGACTTCGACGGCGACCAGATGGCGGTGCACGTGCCGCTGAGCCTGGAGGCGCAGCTCGAGGCTCGCGTGCTGATGATGTCGACGAACAACATCCTCAGCCCGGCGAACGGCAAGCCGATCATCGTGCCGAGCCAAGACATCGTGCTCGGGCTGTACTACCTGTCGCTGGAGACGCCGGAGTTCCGCAACGTCGCCGACAAGGATGCGCCGGCGTTCGGCACGATCGGCGAGATCGAGCACGCGCTCGAGGCGCGGGCGATCGGGCTGCACAGCAAGATCAAGGCGCGTTTCGAAACGATGGACGCCGGCGGCAACATGGTGCGCCAGACGCTGGTGACCACGCCGGGCCGGATGCTGATCGCGCAGATCCTGCCCAAGCACCCGAACGTGCCGTTCAGCCTGATCAACAAGCAGCTGACGAAGAAGAACGTCTCCGACGTGATCGACGCGGTGTATCGCCACTGCGGCCAGAAGGAGTGCGTGATCTTCGCCGACCGCCTGATGGGGCTCGGCTTCGGCCAGGCCTGCAAGGCCGGCATTTCCTTCGGCAAGGATGACCTGATCATCCCGGTCGAGAAGGAGGCGCTGATCCACGAGACGCAGACCGAGGTGAAGGAATTCGAGCAGCAGTACCAGGACGGCCTGATCACCGCGGGCGAGCGCTACAACAAGGTGGTCGACGCGTGGTCGCGCTGCACCGACGCGGTCGCCAGCGCGATGATGAAGGAAATCAGCAAGCAGGAGCTGGGGCGTCCGACCAACTCGGTCTGGATGATGTCGCATTCCGGCGCGCGCGGCTCTCCGGCGCAGATGCGTCAGCTGGCGGGGATGCGCGGGCTGATGGCCAAGCCGTCGGGCGAGATCATCGAGCAGCCGATCATCGCCAACTTCAAGGAAGGCCTGTCGGTGCTGGAGTATTTCAACTCCACGCACGGCGCGCGGAAGGGCCTGGCCGACACCGCGCTGAAGACGGCGAACTCGGGCTACCTGACCCGCCGTCTGGTCGACGTGGCGCAGGACTGCATCATCGTCGAGGAGGATTGCGGCACCGAGCGCGGACTGACCGTGCGCGCGGTGATGGACGGCGGCGAGGTCGTCTCCAGCCTCGGCGAGCGCATCCTGGGCCGCACCACGGCCGAGGACGTGGTCGATTCGGCGACCAACGAGGTCGTCGTGCCGAAGGACACGCTGATCGAGGAGCCCGAGGCGGAGCGCATCGAGCGCGCGGGCGTCGAGGCGATCCGCATCCGCTCGGTGCTGACCTGCGAGAGCAAGGTGGGCGTCTGCGCCCACTGCTACGGGCGCGATCTCGCGCGAGGAACCCCGGTCAATATCGGGGAGGCCGTGGGCGTGATCGCCGCGCAGTCGATCGGCGAGCCGGGCACGCAGCTGACGATGCGCACGTTCCACATCGGCGGCGCGGCGCAGCGCGGTGCGGAGCAGTCCAGCGTCGAGGCGAGCCACGAGGGCACGGTCGTCATCAAGAACCGCAACGTCGTCATCAACAGCACCGGCACGCCGGTGGTGATGTCGCGCAACTGCGAGATCGTGCTGACCGACGACAAGCAGCGCGAACGCGCCCGCTTCCGCGTGCCGTACGGCTCGCGGCTGCTGGTGGAGGAGAACCAGTCCGTCAGCCGCGGTCAGAAGCTGGCGGAGTGGGACCCGTACACGCTGCCGATCATCACCGAGCAGAGCGGACAGGTGGAGTATCTCGACCTGCTCGACGGCGTGACGCTGGTCGAGCGCATGGACGAGGTGACCGGCCTGACCTCGAAGGTGGTCGTCGACTATAAGCAGGCGGCGAAGGGTGTGGACCTGCGCCCGCGGCTGCAGCTGAAGGACGCCCGCGGCGAGGTGGTGAAGCTGCCGAACGGGTCCGATGCGCGGTACTTCCTGGCACCCGACTCGATCCTGTCGGTCGACAGCGGTGCGACGGTGGCGGCGGGCGACGTGCTGGCGCGCATCCCGCGCGAAGGCAGCAAGACGCGCGACATCACTGGCGGTCTGCCTCGCGTCGCCGAGTTGTTCGAGGCGCGGCGGCCGAAGGACCACGCGGTCATCGCCGAGTGCGACGGGCGCGTGGAGTTCGGCAAGGACTACAAGGCGAAGCGCCGCGTCATCGTGAAGAACGACGAGACCGGCGAGGAGACCGAGTACCTGATCCCGAAGGGCAAGCATGTCTCGGTGCAGGAAGGCGACTTCGTGCGCCGCGGCGACCCGCTGGTGGACGGCCCGCGCGTGCCGCACGACATCCTGAAGGTGCTCGGCGTGGAGGCGCTGTCGGACTACCTGGTCAACGAGATCCAGGACGTCTATCGACTGCAGGGCGTGAAGATCAACGACAAGCACATCGAGGTGATCGTTCGCCAGATGCTGCAGAAGGTCGAGATCGTCGACCCGGGCGACACGACGTTCCTGGCCGGCGAGCAGGTGGACCGCACCGACTTCGACCACGAGAACAACAAGCTGGGCCGAGACGACCGGCCGGCGGTGGCGATGCCGGTGCTGCAGGGCATCACCAAGGCCAGCCTGCAGACGCACAGCTTCATCAGTGCCGCGTCGTTCCAGGAGACGACCCGGGTGCTGACCGAGGCGGCGACGGCGGGCAAGGTCGATACGCTGCTCGGGCTGAAGGAGAACGTGATCGTCGGGCGCCTGATCCCGGCGGGCACCGGCAGCGTGATGAACAAGCTGCGGCAGATCGCGGCGGGGCGGGATCAGAAGAACCTGCGCGCCGCCGGTGCGACGCCGCAGATCGAGGAGGTGAAGGCGGCCGAATAGCCTCGGCGGTCGCTTCGGACTGGCGCGCCGTGGCCGGGGAACCGGCTACGGCGCAGCTTTCTTGTGCGGGTTGCTGTGGAAGACGGCGTCAGGGACGCTTAGCATTGCAACGCGATGTCACGCGAGAACGTCAGGCTTGATTGGATCAGCGCCATGCTGCGCACGATCCAGGCCGAGCAGCGCTCGATGCGTGATGAAAACGAGCTCCTTCGCAAGACCGTCTTGGAGGTGATCAGGTTGCTCGGAGACCGGATCGGCAGCGTCGAGGCGCTGATCGAAGCCAAGATCGAGGAATCCGAGGGGAAGGTGGACGCCCGGATCGATCGGCTGGAAGCGAAGATCGACGGGTTGGACGGTCGGGCCGATCGGCTAGAGGCGAAGATCGACGGGTTGGACGGTCGGGCCGATCGGCTGGAAGCGAAGATCGACGGGTTGGACGGTCGGGCCGATCGGCTGGAAGCCGTCATGAACGTACGGTTCGACGCGCTTGAACGGCGGCTCGGCGGCGGCTGACCGCCGGGCCGGTCGGCGGCCAGTCCGTCGCTCCGGATGACATCGTCGCATCACAAAGCGGGCCGGCCGCAGGCAGCAGCCGGCCCGATTGCGGTTGTCGCCGAAGCGGTCAGCGGGCGGCGACGTTGGCGGCGGGCTGGGCGTCGAGGTCGGCGGCGGTCATGCCGGTCAGCACCACACGGCCGGCCTGCACCGACAGTGCCGACGCGGGGATAGAGACAAGGTGGAAGCCGGGGTGGAACATCAGGCCGTCCGAGACGGTGGCGCTGCCCTGGCCGATCGCGGTCAGGCCGCCGACGATCTCGCCCTGCTGGTCGTAGACGAAACGGCCGACGTCGGCGGCGGTGGGCTCGGCGGCGAAGGCGGCGGCGCTGGTCAGCAGCGTGGCGGCGGCGAACAGCGTGGCGATGGTCTTCATGACTGTCTCTCCTTGCTGGCCCGCTCGCGGCGGGTGCGGGGTGGATCCCTCGGCCAGCGCCTATCTTGACGCTGCGCAGATAGATCTAGGAGACCATCTGCACGCCGTCAACATAAAAGTTAACGGCGTTCAGATTTTCTTGGCCGTGGCGCGATCACGGTTCGGAGAGCAAGAGTGACAGGATGAGCGGGGCGAAACGGGACACCTACCACCATGGCAATCTGCGCGAGGCGCTGATCGAGACGGCGCTGGAACTGCTCGCCGAGCGTGGGACCGAGGGGTTCACCCTTCGCGAGTGCGCCCGCCGGCTCGGCGTGTCCGCGACCGCAGCGAGCCATCACTTCGGCGACGTCAACGGCCTGTTTACCGCGATCGCGGTGCGCGGGTTCCGCGCGCTGGCATGCTCGCTGAAGGAGGAGGTCGCGTCGGCCGAGGCGAAGGGGGCGGACCGGCTGGGCCGGCTGCGGGAGATCTGCGAGGGATACCTGCTCTTCGCGCATCACAACCCCGACCTGTACCGCATCACCTTCGGCAAGCTGATCAAGCGGGTCGATCCGGAGATGGCGGAGGCGTCGATGGCCGCCTTCCGCAGCTTCGCGGCGGAGGTTGCGTTGGCGGGCGGGGTTCCGGCCGACGGCGACCCGGACGCGGTCAAGCGTCTCACCAATGTCGCCTGGGCAGCCCTGCATGGGATGGCCATGCTGGCGATCGACGGACGGCTGACGTTCATGCTGCGCGGCGAGACCGTGCGCGGGCTGGACGCGTTTGAAATCGAGTTCGTCGAGACGCTGACGAGGCTGATTTCCGACGGCGGAAAACCATCCCTGCTGCTTGACTTGGCAGGGTCGCGCTCGTAGGTATCGCGCCCTCGGTCGCCCCCGTCGTCTGTCGTGGCGGGGCGCCGTCGTTTAGCAGGCCAGGACGCATGCGGCGCCGCCCCGGATCATCCGTCCGGCGGCCCAGGCCACATGTCAGCCGTCGATCCCGCCGGATGGGTCTCATCCCAGGCCGTGCGGGATCAACGCGTTCCGGGCAGGCGAGCGTGACGCGGGCGTGAACAGCCCGGCCGTGACAGGAGTGGGACGAGGACTGAATGCCGACGATCAACCAGCTGATCGCCAAGGGACGCGAGCCGCGCAGCGCACGCAACACGGTGCCGGCGCTGCAGGGTTGCCCGCAGAAGCGCGGCGTGTGCACGCGCGTCTACACGACGACGCCGAAGAAGCCGAACTCGGCGCTGCGCAAGGTGGCGAAGGTACGCCTGACCAACGGCTACGAGGTGGTCAGCTACATCCCGGGCGAGGGACACAACCTGCAGGAGCACTCGGTCGTGCTGATCCGCGGCGGCCGCGTGAAGGACCTGCCGGGCGTGCGCTACCACATCCTGCGCGGCGTGCTGGATACCCAGGGCATCGCCAAGCGCCGCCAGCGCCGGTCGCTGTACGGCGCCAAGCGGCCGAAGTGAGGGGGCGATGAGTCGTCGTCGCCGCGCGGTCAAGCGCGAGATCCTGCCGGACGCCAAGTTCGGCGACGTGGTGATCAGCCGTTTCATGAACGCGCTGATGTACGACGGGAAGAAGTCGGTCGCCGAAGGCACCGTGTACGGGGCGCTGGACGTGCTGAAGAAGCGCGGCGGCAGCCAGGCCGACCCGGTGCGGATGTTCCACGAGGCGCTGGACAACGTGAAGCCGGCCGTCGAGGTGCGCTCGCGCCGCGTCGGCGGGGCGACGTACCAGGTGCCGGTGGAAGTGCGGACGGAGCGCCGGCAGGCGCTGGCGATCCGCTGGATCATCGACGCGGCGCGCAAGCGCGGCGAGCACACGATGGAAGACCGGCTGAGCAACGAGCTGCTGGACGCGGTGAACAACCGCGGCTCGGCGGTGAAGAAGCGTGAGGACACCCATCGGATGGCGGAGGCGAACAAGGCCTTCAGCCACTATCGTTGGTAAGCGCGCTACTGCGTAGCGGGCGTTGGTAAACGGAGAAGACGATGGCGAAGGCCAAATTCGAGCGGAACAAGCCGCACTGCAACATCGGCACGATCGGCCATGTCGACCATGGCAAGACATCGTTGACCGCCGCGATCACCAAGATCCTGGCCAAGACGGGCGGGGCGACGTTCACCGCCTATGACCAGATCGACAAGGCGCCCGAGGAGCGCGCCCGCGGCATCACGATCTCGACCGCTCACGTGGAATACGAGACGAAGAACCGGCACTACGCGCACGTCGATTGCCCCGGCCACGCCGACTACGTGAAGAACATGATCACGGGTGCGGCGCAGATGGACGGCGCGATCCTGGTGGTGTCCGCCGCCGACGGCCCGATGCCGCAGACGCGCGAGCACATCCTGCTCGCCCGCCAGGTCGGCGTGCCGGCGCTGGTGGTGTACCTCAACAAGATGGACATGGCCGACCCGGAGCTGACCGAGCTGGTCGAGCTCGAGGTGCGCGAGCTGCTGAGCAGCTACCAGTTCCCTGGCGACGACATCCCGATCATCAAGGGCTCGGCGCTGTGCGCGCTCGAGGATCGCGAGCCGGAGCTGGGCGAGAAGTCGGTGCTCGAACTGATGGCGGCGGTGGACAGCTACATCCCGCAGCCGGTGCGCGCGACGGACCGTCCGTTCCTGATGCCGATCGAGGACGTGTTCTCGATCTCCGGCCGCGGCACGGTGGTGACGGGGCGCATCGAGCGCGGCGTGGTGAAGGTGGGCGACGAGGTCGAGATCGTCGGCCTGAAGCCGACGATGAAGACGGTCGTGACCGGCGTGGAGATGTTCCGCAAGCTGCTCGACTCGGGGCAGGCGGGCGACAACATCGGTGCGCTGCTGCGCGGCACCAAGCGCGAGGAAGTCGAGCGCGGGCAGGTGCTCGCCGCACCCGGCTCGATCACGCCGCACACCAAGTTCAAGGCCGAGGCGTATATCCTGACCAAGGAAGAAGGCGGCCGCCACACGCCGTTCTTCACCAACTACCGGCCGCAGTTCTACTTCCGCACGACCGACGTGACGGGCGTGGTGGAGCTGCCGGAGGGCACCGAGATGGTGATGCCCGGCGACAACGTGTCGATGGATGTGACGCTGATCGCGCCGATCGCGATGGACGACGGCCTGCGCTTCGCGATCCGCGAAGGCGGCCGGACGGTCGGCGCCGGCGTGGTCGCCAAGATCACGGCTTGAGGCAGACGGGCTTGCGGGCCCGGCCCGCCCCCCTCCAACCATTGGGGATGGGGCGGGCCGGGTTTCGTTTCGGGGGTTAAGACGGACGGATATGGACAACCAGAACATCCGCATACGCCTGAAGGCGTACGATCACCGCGTGCTGGACAACAGCACGAAGGAGATCGTCAACACGGCCAAGCGTACGGGTGCGCGGGTGCGCGGTCCGATTCCGCTGCCTACGCATATCGAGCGCTTCACCGTCAACCGTTCGCCGCACGTCGACAAGAAGAGCCGCGAGCAGTTCGAGATCCGCACGCATCGCCGGCTGCTCGACATCGTCGAGCCGACGCCGCAAACGGTCGACGCGCTGATGAAGCTCGACTTGGCTGCGGGCGTCGACGTCGAGATCAAGATCTGAGGATGCCATGCCCGGTCAACGGACAGGCCTGATCGCCAAGAAGCTCGGGATGACGCGGATCTTCCGCGACGACGGCACGCATGTGCCGGTCACCGTGCTGCATGTCGACCAGGTGCAGGTGGTCGCGAGCCGCAGCGAGGAGCGCGACGGCTATACCGCCGTGCAGCTCGGCTGGGGCCGCGCGAAGGTGAAGAACGTCAGCAAGCCGAACAAGGGCCACTACGCGAAGGCGAAGGTGGAGCCCAAGGCGAAGCTGGTGGAGTTCCGCGTCGATGCCGACGCGGTGCTGGAGACGGGTGCCACGCTGACGGCCGCGCATTTCGTGGTCGGGCAGAAGGTGGACGTCGCCGGGATCACCAAGGGCAAGGGGTTCGCGGGCGGGATGAAGCGCTGGAACTTCTCCGGCCTGGAAGCCTCGCACGGCGTGTCGATCAGCCATCGCAGCCTCGGCTCCACGGGCAACCGCCAGGACCCCGGCAGGACGTTCAAGAACAAGAAGATGGCCGGGCACCTGGGGCAGGAGCGTGTGACGACGCTCAACCTCGAGGTGGCGGCGGTGGATGTCGAGCGCGGGCTGCTGATGCTGCAGGGCGCGGTGCCGGGCGCCAAGGGCGGCTTCGTGCTGGTGCGCGACGCGGTGAAGGGCAAGCGTCCGGATGACGCGCCGTATCCGGCGGCCATCGCCGACGCACCGGCGGCGGCCTGAGCGCGCGATTGGGGACGACGATGCAGATCGCGATCAGAACACTCGACAACGGCGAGGCGGGCAGCACCGACCTGCCGGAAGACATCTTCGGCGCCGAACCTCGCCAGGATATCATGGCTCGCGTCGTGCACTGGCAGCTCGCCAAGCGGCGCGCCGGCACGCACA
>DATEQV010000335.1:0-6623 GCA_035272265.1 Acidisphaera sp.
ACCACTCGCCCGCCAGGCGGGTGATGGTCCGCGTCATGCCGCACCTCGCCGGCGAGCACGGCGGCACCATCGATCGCTCCCGGCTCGACAAGGACGATCCGCAGCAAAGCGCGCCGCTGCGCCACCAGCACTACGAGCAGGTGGGCCAGGTGATCGCCGAGAGCGCGATGCTGCTGATCGCCGTCACCGCGGGCAGCGTCACCGCGTCGCTGACGGATGCGGACGGCAGCACTGCCCGCGTGATCGCCTGCCGCCGGGCCGGGCGGCCGGACGACATCGGCACCTGCGTCGCCCGCCGCAGCCGCGTGCTGCGCAAGACCTGGGACGACCTGCGCGGGCCATCGCCCGGATGCGTGTGGAGGCTTCACGCGCACGCTGATCAGGACCCGGTCGTGACGGTGCTGGCGCCGCTGCGCCGGCCTCCCGGCGAGGTCTATGCCGACTGCCTCGCCGAGGGGACCGACGCCGAGGACGAGCCGGCGCATCATGTCCGCCGCAGCGCGCCGGCCTCGCCCGGCTTCCCGCAGGGATACGAAACGAGCGTCGCCACCATCGAGCGGCTCGACGAGTTCCACGGCCTGCGCGACGGTTGGATCGCGCCGCGCGGCGTCCATCGTCCCGCGTCGGCATACGTCTGCCTGTCCGAACAGGATCCGCTCACGCGGCTCGACCGCCTGCGGGCCTTCATCCGGCCGGTTCAGGCCGGCGTGAAGCAGCGAACCGACGCCGCGTTCTACATGGTGAGCGGGTTTTTCGTCTGCGCGGTGGCGTCGCTCGAGGTCTTCAACGAGTTCTTCGGCGAGAGCTCGCCCGCTCTGCTGCTGTACCTGGTCGCGCTGGTGATCGTGATGCTGGTCATCGACTGGGCAAGGCGGAAGGGCTGGCAGCCGCGCACCGAGGACTTCCGCGCGGTATCGGAGATGTTGCGCGTCCAGCGCGCCTGGTGGGCGGCGGGCCTGTCCGACCGGGTCGATCGACGGCACCTGCAAGGCGCGGCCTGGGATCTTGCGCGGGTGCGCGACATCGGCGGCGCGATCATCGCCTGGGCGTGGCTGTGCTCGCCGTGGCAGACCACCATGCCGGACGATCGAAACGCGCAGGTCGTGCGCGACTGGGTGGGCGAGCAGATCCGCTATCTTGCGCGCAGTCACCCGCAACGCGAGCACCGCGCGTCCTGGATGAACGCCGCGACGTGGTTCATCTTCGCCACATCCGTGTGGCTGGCGGCGCTGCTGTGGGTGTGGTTCGTCTGCCCCGTCGTCCGCGACGCCGCGAACACCCTGTCGCAGCATCCGGGTTCGATGTGGTGGCCCGGCCTCCCGCCCCTGGTATGGATTGCCTTGGGACTCGCATGCGGCGCGCTGCGCGTCGTGTGGCTGCATGATGTCCGCGCCGGAAGCCTGTGGCTGACCGCGGGCATCGGCCTGGTCGCGGCGGCATCGCTGGCGCTGGGCCTGCTTGGCATCGCCGTGGCATTGTCGCACACGACCGCCGGCGAGTTGGAGCGCGAGGCGGTGCACAAGGCCATCATCGTGCCGTCGGTGATCCTGAGCGCGATCGCGGGCGCGCTGCATTTTCTGAACGAAAAACTGGGTTACGAGCCCGAGGCGCTGGCGTATCGCGAAGCGCTGGATCATTTCGAGCGCGCCAAGCGCGAGCTGGCGTCCGTCACCGATCCGGTCAGCGGCGAGCCGACCGACATGGAGCACTACGGCCGCATCGTGCGCGACCTCGGCATCCTCGCGCTGCGAGAGAACGAGACGTGGCTCAAGGCACGGCGCGAGCGGCCGCTGAGCGTTGTCCTGGGTTAGGCGGGCACCGTCGGTCCGATGGCGATTTTCGGCAGCGAAGAGAGGTTCCGGGCGCGGCTGCTGTCCGCCTCTCCGTGGGCGGCGGCGTTCCTCGACGCGCCGGACGACCCGATCGCCTTCGCGGCGGTACGCGCAGCCGTCAGCCGCACCCGTGCCGAAGCGGGCAACGGCGTGTGGAATGCGTGGGCGGAGGCAACGCGAGGCCTGCTGTCGGAAGCTGCCGGAACCCCGTTCGAGGCGATGACAACAGCGCTCGCGGTTGCTGACTTCACCGGGGGGCGCTTCGCGGGCGCCGCCGATTTCGCCGGGTTCGATTTTCCCGGGGACGCGGTGTTCGCCAACGCCGCGTTCGCCGGCCCGGCGTATTTCAGCGCCTGCAGCTTTCGCGGACGCGCGGACTTCACGCAGGCGACGTTCAGCCGCGACGGCGCGTGGTTCGAGCAAAGCCGGTTTCTGGCCCGGGCCGATTTCGGGCGCGCGTCGTGGCAAGGCGCGGCGGAGTTCCGCAACTGCGACTTCGCCGGATCCGCGTCGTTCGCGGGCGCCGTGTTCGGCGGCGACCTGTGGGCCACGGCTTCGCAGTTCGGCGCCGATGCCGACTTCTCCGGCGCGCAGTTCGCCGAAGCGGCGGGCTTCGGCCGGTGCGTGTTCGCAGGAGCCGCGCGTTTCACCGGCGCGGCCTTCGCCGGAAGCGCAGGGTTCGAAGCGGCCGAGTTCCGCGCGCAAGCCAGCTTCGACCGCGCAGGCTTCACCGGCAAAGCCTGGTTCGGCAAGGCACGGTTCGCGACCCCGCCCGCATTCGGCGCCGCGCGCTTCGCCGTTCCGCCCGAGGGGCTGGACTGAACCGCGCGTAGTCACGCCGTCAGACCATCAGATCGGCAAGCTCGGTCATCGAGCGCACCGTGACGTCCGGCTGATGCGGCGTCTGGCCGAACGGACGGTTGCGGCGGTTGATGAAGGCGGTGCGCATGCCGGCCGACTTCGCGCCGATGCAGTCGAAGGCGTGGTTCGCCACGAACAGCACCTGATCCATCGCCAGCCCGATCAGCTCGGCCGCCTTCGTGTAGGTCGCCACGTGCGGCTTGAACGAATTCGCCTCGGCGACGGATATGACGCGGTCGAACGGAATGCCGTGATACTGCTTGGCCGTCTCCAGCATGTCGGGATCGCCGTTCGACAGCACGACCAGCTTGTAGCGCGACTGCAGCCGCGCCAGCGCCGCCGGTACCTCGGGGAAGCAGCGCAGCCGCTCGATCGCGGCCACCAGTTCGCGCACCTCGTCCATCGTGTAGTCGATTTCGGCGCGCTCGAGCACAAACGCCACCGCGCGTTGCCCGATCTCGCGATACGGCGTGTGCGCGCGGTGCAGCAGCGCGTCGATCATCGAGTTCTCGAAATGCGTCCGCCGCCACCAGGTGACGAACGCGTTCGGGTTGCCGGTCCATCCTTTCGACTTCAGGTAGGACGCGGCGACCTCCGTCAGCCCGCCCTGCATGTCCACGACCGTGCCGTACTGGTCGAACATGCAGGCCTTGATGCTGTGCTTGAGGTCCTCGCTCACCGAGACCTGCTCAGAGCGTGCCGCCGCGCCGGCCCGCCATCGCGCCCAGACGCAGGCGCAGCGCGTTCAGCTTGATGAAGCCCTGCGCGTCGAACTGGTCGTAGGCGCCCTGGTCGTCCTCGAACGTCACATGCGCCATCGAATAGAGGCTGTTCGGGCTCTCGCGTCCGATCACGCTGGCGTTGCCCTTGTACAGCTTCAGCCGCACCCGGCCGGTCACGCTGTTCTGGCTCTCGTCGATCAGCGCCTGCAGCATCCGCCGCTCGGGACTGAACCAGAAGCCGTTGTAGATCAGCTCCGCATAGCGCGGCATGAGCTGGTCCTTCAGATGCGCCGCCTCGCGATCGAGCGTGATGCTCTCGATGCCGCGGTGTGCGGCGAGCAGGATCGTCCCGCCCGGCGTCTCGTACACGCCGCGAGACTTCATGCCGACGAAGCGGTTTTCCACCAGATCGAGGCGGCCGATACCGTTCGCGCGGCCCAGCTCGTTCAGCCGCGTCAGCAGCGCGGCCGGCGACAGGCGCACGCCGTCGATCGCCACCGGGTCGCCGCGTTCAAAGTCGACCGAGATCACGGTCGGTGTGTCGGGCGCGGCCTCGGGGCTGATGGTGCGCTGATAGACGCTCTCGTCCGGCTCGACCGCGGGGTCCTCGAGGATCTTCCCCTCGCTCGACGAGTGCAGCAGGTTGGCGTCGACGCTGAACGGCGCCTCGCCGCGCTTGTCCTTGGCGATCGGGATCTGGTTCTGCTCGGCGAACTCCAGCAGCCTAGTGCGGCTGGTCAGGTCCCATTCGCGCCACGGCGCGATCACCTTCACGTCGGGCTTGAGCGCGTAGTAGCTCAGCTCGAAGCGCACCTGGTCGTTGCCCTTGCCGGTCGCGCCATGCGCCACCGCGTCGGCGCCGGTCGCCTCGGCGATCTCGATCTGGCGCTGCGCGATCAGCGGGCGCGCGATCGACGTGCCGAGCAGGTACTGGCCTTCGTACAGCGCGTTGGCGCGGAACATCGGGAAGACGAAGTCGCGCACGAAGGTCTCGCGCAGGTCGTCGACGAAGATCTCCTTGATGCCGAACATCTCGGCCTTGCGCCGCGCCGGCTCCAGCTCCTCGCCCTGGCCGAGGTCGGCGGTGAACGTCACGACCTCACAACGATAGGTCACCTGCAGCCAGCGCAGGATCACGCTGGTGTCGAGCCCGCCCGAGTAGGCGAGCACCACCTTACGCACGTCCTTGACCCGCATCTGGCGCTCCTGTCCGGCTGAGCCCGGACCGGTAGTCCCGGCGGGCGGATCGTGCAAGAACGCCGCATGCGCCGGATCATGCCTTTGCTTGTGCTGCTCGCCGCACTCGCCGGTCCGGCCCTTGCCGCGCCGCCCGGTGCGACACCGCCGGGGCCGCTGATCGAGACCTGGAACTATGCCTTCGTGCCCGACGCCAAGTTCGCCTGGCACGGCCCGCAAGCGGCGGCGGGCCTGCTGGTCTGGGCGCACGGCAAGAGCGGCAAAGGTTACGACGAGCGCGACGTGCCGGCGCCGCCGTATGTGCAGGTGTTCAACGACGCCGGCTGGGACATCGTGCGGTTCAACCGCGCGCCGCTGCCCGACGACACGAACCGGGCGTCCGGATGGCTACATGACGGGCTGAAACGCATCCGCGCCATGGGCTGGCGCGCGGTGATCGCGGCGGGCCAGTCGCGCGGCGCCTGGAACGACCTTCAGCTGCTCGACACGCCGGGGCTGGCCGACGCGATCATCGCCGTCTCGCCAGCGGCGCACGGCTTCGGCGACAGCCTCAACCTCGGCGGGCAGACCGACGACCTGCGCGCGATGCTCGACGACATCCCGCGCCAGAACACCCGCGTCGCCTTGGTGCAGTTCAGCAACGACCTGTTCATCGGCAGCGCGGATGCGCGGCGGAACATGATGGAGCGGCTGGCCGCGCCCAGGATCGGCGCACTGCTGCTGATCGACCGGCCGCCGGGATTCTCCGGCCATGGGGCGGGGAACAGTGCGACGTTCGCCCAGGTCTATGGCGCGTGCCTGCTCGCTTTCGCCACCGCGCCGACGCCGCCCGCCGCTTGCGAGCCGCAGGCCAGTGACCCCGGGCCGACCGTTGCGCGTTGATGTGGCGGCGGGGTGCGTGCGGGGTTGGTCGGGATGGCGGGGCTCGGACGGCGGCGCTGAAGCGACGTCGTCGACGTCAGTTTGGTGCAATGCGCGCTGCGCGCTTTTGCCCCCTACGGGTTCGTCGGCTGCAGGCAGGCGCGGCGGCGCTGGATGTGGCGGCGCAGGTGTCGGGCATCGGCGCGCACGAGGTCGCGCTCGACCTCGCGGCGGTCGCGATGGTGCCAGGATTCGAGCGAGCCGCGATGGGCGATCATCGGCCACAGGTCGGGCTCCGACCGGCACAAGGCACGTCCCCGGGCAGCCCGAAGGCTGGCCCGGGGGCCCGCCATGATCGCGCCAACCTGACGCGATCATGGCCGAGGAAAACGCCGGCGGCGCAGACCTCGTCAGGCGTCAGGCGTCAGGCGTGCGGCGGCTGGTAGGCGGTCTTGGCGCCGTGCGCGCGCTTCATCGCCGCCTCGGCTTCCTTGCCGGTCATCAGCGGCGTGGTCTCAAAGCGCGAGAACCCGCCTGTCGAGGTTGCCGCCAGCGACGCAGCGAGGGCGGAGGTGTTGTCCGGGAATTCGGAAATCGCGATCACGTCGTAGTCGCCGAAGGCGAAGTAGTAGCTGTTCAGCTTGCCGCCAAACCCCTCGCAGAGGGCTGAAGCCATGCCGGTGCGGTCTTGCGGCTTGCCGACCATCGCCTTGGCCGAGGCATCAGTAAACTGGCAACGTACCATAAAGTGAGGCATTGCATTCTCCTGTTTTTATTATTGCGGTATTGCCGATGGATTTGCGTGCCATTTGTCGGCGACGGAGTAATAGGTATTTTATTTTGGGAAGTCAATGTTTCCAGCGATTAATGATGCCGCCGGACCTACAGCCGGCGGCCGTAGAGAGGTTGCAGCCTGACTGGAATCGCGTACCCGTTCCGCTACCGTTATGGCCAGGCTTGGCTCGGCCATCCTCGACTTCACCGATGGCGCAGAACAAGAAAGTCGTGGATGACCGGCGCAAGGCCGGTCATGACGATACTGAAAGGACAACGGGTTCCAGCTACCGTGAAAACGCTGTAGCCCGCCGCCAGCGCTCCCTAGCCTGCCGAAGCCGGGGCGCGCTCGACGAGCAGCTTGTCGAAATAGGCG
>DATEQV010000336.1:0-9491 GCA_035272265.1 Acidisphaera sp.
TTGCGGCCAGCGTGGCCATCACGTCGCCTGCGGGCAGCAGACCCTGGACATGGCGGCGATGCCACAGAGCATAGAACAGCAGGCGCCACGAGGCCGCCGCCTTGGCGCCGCCTTCCCCCGCACGCCGGAACAGCGACACGACCTTCTCCGGCACGGCGATCTCGGCCACCCCCTCCTGCCGTGCCACCAGCGGACCGAGCAGCGCGCCCTTGGCGCCGATCCAGGCGCCCACGGGCACGGAAAACCCCTGCTTCGGCGCCCACGGACTAGCGGCCGGCAGATGCACCTCCAGCCAACGGCGCAGGATCCACTTGCCCAGGCCTTTGCGCACCTTCAGCTCATCCGGCAGCCGGAACGCCGCACGGGCGATGCCGCGATCGAGGAACGGCGTGCGTCCCTCCACCGCGTGCGCCATCAAACAGCGATCGAGCTTGGTGAGCAGGTCGTTCGGCAGCCAATCCGCGATATCGGCCGCCTGCGCCACCGCAAGCCTTGTGCGCCCGCTGTCGGCCGCGGCGACCTCGGCGCTGGTCAGTCCGCCGCGCCACCCCGTCGGCCGTTCGCGCAGCACGTCCACACGGTCGAACGCGCCGCGCAGCCGCATCGCTCGGCCGCCCAGCCACCACGGCCGCATCGCCTTGCGATAGCGGCCATAGCCGCCGAACATCTCGTCCCCGCCCTCGCCCGACAGCACCACCTTCACGTCGGCCCGCGCCCGCCGCGCCAGGAACCATGTCGGGATCACCGCATAGTCGGCGGCGGGATCGTCCATGCAGGCGACGATCTCCGGCAGATGGTCCCACACCATGCGCTCGGTGATCTCCACCGGCTCATGCCGCGCCCCGGCCGCACGCGCCACCCGCGCGGCGTGCGCGCGCTCGTCGGCGGCGTCGGGGATGTCCCATCCGGCGGTGTACGCGAGCACCGGCGAGGCGTTCAGCCGCGCCATCATCGCCAGCACCGCCGAGCTGTCGATGCCGCCCGAGAGGAACATGCCGTACGGCACATCGCTGCGCTGGTGCAAATCGACACTTTCGGCCAGCGCCTGGTCGAGGCGCGCCAGCGCGGTGTCCTCGTCGATGTCCTCCGGCCCGCCGTCCGGCAGCGCGGCGATGCGGCGGCGTTCCAGCACGTGACCGTCGGCGCAGGTCAGCGTCTCGCCGGGCAGCACGCGCTCGATGCCCTCGAAGATCGTCTCCGTCCCGGTGGTGAACTGCACCTGCAGCAGCTCGTCGCGCTTGGCCGCCCGCACCCGGCGCGCCACCACGCCGGCATCGAGCAGCGCATGCGGCTCGGAGGCGAAGGCGAGTCCGTCCTTCACCGCCGCCACGTACAGCGGCTTGATGCCGAACGGATCGCGCGTCAGCGTCAGCGAGCGGGCGCCGCGTTCGTGAATCGCGATCGCGAACATCCCGCGCAGCTGTTCGGCATAGGCGGGTCCGTGGCGCAGCCACAGCAGCAGCGGCGGCTCGCAGTCGCTTTGCGTGGCGAACCGCACGTCCGTCATCGCCGCGCGCAGCTCGCGGTAATTGTAGATCTCGCCGTTGGCGACGAGCGCCGCGCTGCCGGTGAAGATCGGCTGGTCGCCGGTCACGAGGTCGATGATCGACAGCCGGTTGTGCACCAGTGCGACATTCGCGACCACGCTCTGTCCCGCGCCGTCGGGGCCGCGATGCGCGATGCCGCGTGCGAGCGCGGACAGCAGCTCCGCCTGGATCGGCGCGCCGCCCGGCATCCGCAGCACGCCGGCGATGCCGCACATCAGATCTTCTCCACCGCGCCGAGGAAGTGCCGCCACTGCGCCACCACGGACGCTTCGGCGAACTCGGCCTCGAACCGCGCCCGCCCGGCCGCAGCCAGCCGCGCCGCGCGCGCCGCATCGGCGATCACCGAGGCGATCGCCTCGGCCAGCGCCGCCGCGTCGTCGACCGGCGCCAGCACGCCGGTTTCATCCGCTACGATCAGCTCGCGCGGCCCCTGGCTGGCGCAGGCGACGACGGGCCGCTCGGCCGACCACGCGTCGATCACCACGTTGCCGAGCGGCTCGTGGCGCGACGGGCAGACCAGCACGTCGCACGCCGCCAGCAACTCGGCCACGTCGCTGCGCCAGCCGACCAGATGCACGCGGTCCGCGACCCCCTCGCGGCGCGCCAGCGCGCGCAGCGCCGCGCGCTCCGGTCCCTCGCCCGCGATGACGGCATGGGCGCGCGGGAGCTTCGCCATCGCCCGGATCAACACGTCGAAGCCCTTGTTCGCATGCAGCCGGCCGAGTGCCAGCACCAGCCGGACACCCTCCGGCACGCCGAGCGCCTCGCGGTCGGCCGGGATGGCGCCGGCATGATCGGGCGCGAAGTTCGGCAAGGTGTGCGCGCGCTCGGCCGGCCAGCCCTGTTCGATGATCCAGTCCACCAGCCCCCGCGTGTTGCCGACCAGATGGTCGCAGCGCGAAAACGAGTCGAGGTCGTAATACCCGCCCAGCCGCCCGACCAGCACCCACTCGCCCGGCGGGGCGAAATGCGCCGCACGGCTCATCCAGGCCACCGCGACGCGCGGCGCGAACCGCCGCAGCACCATGCGCAGCCGCGGCCGTGTGAGGAAATCGAGCGGCCCGCCGAACGGCACCTGCGCGCACACCAGCCCCGCCTCGGCCAGCCGTGCGGCCCGCGCGGCGTTGCGGCGGATCACCGGCAGCACCGCGTCGCCGGCGCGCGCCAGCGCGACGGTCAAGCGTTCGAAGAACAGCTCCGCGCCGCCGGCCGGCGCGCCTGCCATCAGCTGCGCCACCTTCAACGCGAGCGGTCCCGCCGCTCGCGGGCACGGTTCATGCAGCGCACCATGGGGCGGGGCATAGACGCCTTGCCCGCCCCCGGTCCATCACCCACGTCGAGCGCCATGACCTGGATCGCCCCACTTCCGACACGCGGCGTCCTCGCACTGGCGGGCGACGATCGCGTGAGCTTCCTGCAAGGCTTGGTGTCCAACGACGTCGCCCAGGCCGCTCCCGGCCACGCCGTCTGGGCCGCGTTCCTGACCCCGCAGGGCAAATACCTGACCGACTTCTTCGTCCTGAGCGACGGCGAGCGTCTGTTGCTGGACTGCGAGGCCGACCAGATCGAACCGCTCGCCGCGCAGATGAAGCGCTATCGCCTGCGCGCGAAGGTGAGCATCGAACCCCTGCCCTGGCACGTCGCCGGCGCCTCCGGCCCGGTCGAGCCGCCGCCGGGCGGCGTCGCCGCGCCGGACCCGCGCCTGCCGGATGCCGGCTGGCGCATCCTCTCGCCCGAGCCGGTCGAGGCCGACGCGACCGAGGCCGACTGGGACCTGCACCGTCTCCGGCTGGGCCTGCCGGACGGCGCGCGGGACCTCGAGCGCGAGAAGTCCATCCTGCTCGAAGCCGGGTTCGACGAGCTGAACGGCGTCTCCTTCACCAAGGGCTGCTATCTCGGCCAGGAGCTGACCGCGCGGACGAAATACCGCGGCCTGGTCAAGCGCCGGCTGATCCCGGTGCACGCCGACCGCCACCTCCCGCCCCCCGGCACGCAGGTGATGGCGCACGGCGCCGCCGTCGGCACCATGCGCTCCAGCCGCGATGGTATCGGCCTCGCGACGATCCGCCTCGACGCGATCCACGAGCCTCTGGAGTGCGGCGGCGTCCGTCTGACGCCGACCGTCCTGCCCTGGATGAAGCTGCCGGAGCCGGCGGAGCCGTAGCCCCGCCGCCTGCCGGGATGGTCAGCTGCTGCTGTCGTCCCAGCCGCCACCGCCGCCGCCGGTGCCGCCCCCGCCGCCACCGCCGGCATCGGACCAGCTGTCGTTGGCCGGCGGCGCGTCGCTCCACCCGCCGCCGCCCTGGTCCGGCTGCGCCGACGCATCCGTCCAGCCGCCGCCGCCAGCCGTTCCGCTGGCGGTCCCGCCTCCGCTGGCATCGGGAGTCCAGCTTCCCTGGTCGACATAGCCGCTGCTACCAGCGTCCCCGGCCGCCGGCGGGCTGCCCCACGGGCTCGCGCCGGACTCAGGCGCGAACGTCGCCCCCGAACCACCGCCGCCGCCATGACCCTCGAACAGGTTCATCAGCGCGTTGCCCAGCACCACGCCGCCCGCAACGCCCGCGGCGGTCCGCAGGGCGCCCCCGAGAAAGCCGGTGCCACCGCCGCCGAGCATGCCCGGCTGATAGCCGGCCGCGTATTGCGGCGGCGCCGGCGCGTACTGCGGCTGCGGAGCCGCGCCCTGGTTCCAGACCGGCGCCGGCTGGGGCGGCGGCGCCGCCTGCCGCGAGCCGCCGAACAGCCCGGAGAAGAACCCGCCGCCGGAGCTCTGCTGCTGTTGCGGCGCGGCAGCGGCAGCTTGATGCGCCTGCGCCAGCTCCTGCTGCAGGCGCTGGATCGTGGCGGTGGCCTGCGCCAGCGCCTGCTCCTGCACGAACGCGGTCTGTGTCAGCCGGTAGCGCGCCTCGGGATACTTGGCGAACAGGTCGCCGATCAGGTGGTCCGCTTCGGGATCCACCGGCGGCAGCGGCTGGCCGCCCCCCTGGCCCCCTTGCGCGAAGCCGGTCGCCCCCTGGGCGCCGCTGACCCGCTCGATGAAGCGGGTGATGATGTCGCGTTCCTCGTTGGTCATCGGATCCCCTGTGGGTCCTCCCTGTTGGCCGCCGCCGCGCGCCACATGGCCGCAATGGCGATCCGGTTCAAGGAAGCGCGACGAAGCCGCCTCGCAGCCGAGCCCGGCCGCCGCCCGGCGATGCTCACAAGATTGGCATCGACGGCGGATCTTGCTCAGGTCCTGGGCTGGTGCTTCATTATCCCCCGACTAGGACTGACCCTCCTCCAGCAAGGACCTGCGGAAAGCGGCATGCGCGCCGACGCACCGAGCTTCCAGGAGCTGATCCTGCGGCTGCAACGTTTCTGGGCAGCGCAGGGATGCGTGATTCTACAGCCGTACGACGTCGAGATGGGCGCTGGCACGTTCCATCCCGCGACGACGCTGCGCGCGCTCGGCGATGCCCCCTGGCGCGCGGCCTACGTTCAGCCCAGCCGCCGCCCGACCGACGGGCGCTACGGCGAGAACCCGAACCGGCTGCAGCACTACTATCAGTTCCAGGTCATCATGAAGCCGAGCCCGGAGGACGCGCAGGAGCTGCTGCTCGCGTCCTACCGCGACATCGGCCTCGATCCGCTGGTGCACGATTTCCGTTTCGTCGAGGACGACTGGGAAAGCCCGACGCTGGGCGCCTGGGGCCTCGGCTGGGAAGTCTGGTGCGACGGCATGGAAGTCGGCCAGTTCACCTATTTCCAGCAGGTGGGCGGCATTCCCGTCGCCCTGCCGAGTTTCGAGATGACCTACGGCCTCGAACGCCTTGCGATGTACGTGCAGGACGTCGAGCGGGTCTATGACCTCGATTTCAACGGCGCTGGCGTGACTTACGGCGACGTGTTCCTGCGCGCCGAGCGCGAATACAGCGCGTTCAACTTCGAGCGCGCGGACGTGGACCGGCTGCGGACCCACTTCGCCGACGCCGAGGACGAGTGCCGGTCGTTGCTGGATGGCGAGGCGCCGCTCGCGCTGCCCGCCTACGACCAGTGCATCAAGGCGAGTCATCTGTTCAACCTGCTCGACGCGCGCGGGGTCATCAGCACCGCCGAACGCGCGAGCTATATCGGGCGCGTACGCACGCTCGCGAAGGCGTGCTGCGAAGCCTGGCTGCAAGGGGAGAGCCGTGCATGAGGAATAAGCTGGTGACCGACGAACTCGTCGCGCTGCGCGCCACCAAGAAGGGCGAGCAGAAATCCCGTGCCGCCCGTGCGCCCGAGGCGCGCCGGGCGCGCAGCGAGCGCGGACCGGTCGCCGACACCGCCCTGTGGCGTGCCATGTCCTTGCGCCCGCACGGCCCATTCAGCCTGCTCGGCCAGCGCGACTGACCTGAGACGCACGTGGCCTGCCGCGATTGGCAGGCCACGGGGCCGGCACCCGCCGGCCCTCGCGCATGACGCCGTCCCGCGTGCTAAGCGGGGTGGCATGCTCGCAGGGCCGATGAGTGACGGGGTTACGCCGGACCGATGCCTGACTTCTTCCTTGAGCTGTTCAGCGAGGAGATTCCCGGGCGCATGCAGTCGCGCGCGGCGGCCGACCTCGATCGGCTGACCGCGGAGGCGCTCGCGCCGCTGTCCCCGGCCGGTCTGCGCACGTGGTTCGGCCCGCGACGGATCGCGCTTGCCGCCACCATCGCGGCCGAGGTGCCGGCGACCCGCAGCAGCGAACGTGGCCCGCGCGCCAGCGCTCCGGAACAGGCCATCGCCGGTTTCCTGCGCAAGCACGGCGCCTCGCGCGACGACCTGCGCATCGAAGGCGACTTCTACGTGCTCGACCGCGCCAGCCCCGCAGTGCCGGCGGCGGCGCTGCTGGCGCAGGCCCTTCCGCCGCTGCTGCGCCGGTTCCCCTGGCCGAAGTCGATGCGCTGGGGCGGCACGAGCCACTTCACCTGGGTACGCCCGCTGCGCCGGATCGCGTGCCTGCTCGACGGCGCGGTGGTGCGCTTCGACCTGCGTGAGGGCGCGGACGATGCGCACGGTCTCGCCAGCGACAACCTCACCGAGGGCCACCGCTTCCTATCGCCCGGCGTCTTCGCCGTCGAGAGCGCCGGGGACTGGGCCACGAAGCTGCGCGAGCGGTACGTGCTGGTCGACGCGGCCGAGCGGAAGGCGCTCATCGCCGAAGGGCTGGCGGAGCTCGCCGCCGAGCACGGCCTGACCGTCGCCGACGATCCCGGCCTGTTGGAGGAGGTTGCGGGGCTGGTCGAGTGGCCGGTGCCGATGCTGGGGCGGATCGACCCCGCCTACATGGACCTGCCGCCCGAGGTCATGCAGGTCTCGATGCGCGTCAACCAGCGCTATTTCGCCCTGCGCGACGCGTCCGGCGCGGCCGCGCCGTTCTTCGGCTTCGCCGCCAACATCGTGCCGGCGGACGGCGGCGCGGCGACGATCGCAGGCAACGAGCGCGTGCTGCGCGCCCGCTTCGCCGACGCACGCCATTTCTGGGACCTCGACCGGCGCACCCCGCTGCTCGACCGCGTCCCTACCCTGGGCGCGGTCACGTTCCACGCCCGTCTCGGCTCGCAGGGCGACCGCGTCAGCCGGCTGGTGCGGCTCGCAGGCGAGATCGCGCCGCTCGTCGGCGCCGACTTTCACCTTGCGGAACGCGCCGCCGCGCTGGCGAAGGCCGACCTCGTCAGCTTCATGGTCGGCGAGTTCCCCGAATTGCAGGGCGTGATGGGCCGCTACTACGCGCTGCACGACGGCGAGCCAGCCGAGGTCGCCGAGGCGGTGCGTGACCACTACGCGCCGAAAGGCCCCGCCGACGCGGTGCCGACCGCGCCGGTCTCGATTGCGGTGGCACTCGCCGACAAGCTCGATCAGCTGGCGCAGTTCTTCAACGCCGACGAGAAGCCCACCGGATCGGGCGATCCCTACGCGCTGCGCCGGGCGGCACTCGGCGTGCTGCGCATCGCGCGCGAGAACGGCCTGCGCCTGCGTCTGCGCGCCCTGCTGCTCGCCGCCGGCGCGAACGATCCGGACGACCTGCTCGGGTTCCTCGCCGAGCGGATGCGCGTTCAGCTGCGCGCCGAGGGAGCGCGGCACGACGTGCTGGACGCCGTCTTCGCGGCCGGCAACGACGACGACGTCGTGCGCCTGCTCGCGCGGACGACGGCGATCGCGACGCTGCTCGGGAGCGAGGACGGCGCCAACCTGCTGACCGCCTATCGTCGCGCCGCGAACATCCTGCGCATCGAGGAGCGCAAGGACGGCGCCTACGAACCCACCCCCGACGCGGCGCTGTTCACGCAGTCGGAGGAGAGGACGCTGAGCGAGGCGCTGTCGAGCGCCGAACCGCTGATCGCAGCTCGGCTGGAGACGGAAGACTTCACGGGAGCAATGTCGGCGATGGCCACCCTCCGCTCGCCGCTCGACGCTTTCTTCGATCGCGTAACGGTCAACGCGCCGGAACCCGGCTTGCGCCGCAATCGTCTCGCGCTGCTGGCGCGGGTTCGCGCCGTGATTGACCGGGTAGCCGATTTCTCGAAAATCGAGGGTTGACCGACCCGTCGTGACGTTATCAGTGGCCTCCAGACCCTCTCTAATTGACAAAGCGCATAGTCTTGCGGCGGACAAGCCCGGTAGCGATGGCTTTGCCAACAACCAAAATGGGCGGCGTGCGATCCGGGACCGACCCCGGGATGGCGCCAGAAAAATCGTAGACTGAAACGGACGGGCCGGATCCGCCCGCCAACCAGGAACCTCGCGCATGACCAAGTGGGTGTACAGTTTCGGCGCCGGACACAACGAAGGTGGCGCTGAGTTGCGCAACCTGCTCGGTGGCAAAGGGGCCAACCTCGCCGAGATGGCTGCCATCGGCTTGCCGGTGCCGCCGGGATTCACGCTCACGACCGAGGTCTGCACGGCGTTCTACGACAACGACCGCAACTACCCGAGCGGCCTGGAAGAGGAAGTGCAGACCGCGCTGTCGCGCATCGAACAGGCGGTCGGCCTGCGGTTCGGCGACCGGCAGAAGCCGCTGCTCGTCTCGGTCCGCTCCGGCGCGCGCGTGTCGATGCCCGGGATGATGGACACCGTGCTCAACCTCGGCCTGAACGACGAGACGGTGCAGGGGCTGATCGCCGCGTCGAACGACACGCGCTTCGCCTGGGACAGCTACCGGCGGTTCGTGCAGATGTACAGCTCGGTGGTGCTCGGCGTCGATCACCACCGGTTCGAGGAGATCATCTCCGACATCAAGCTCGATGCCGGCGGCCTCACGGAGGACACCGCACTCACCGCCGAGCACTGGCAGCAGGTCGTTGCCAGCTACAAGGACATGGTCCGCAACGAAACCGGCAAGCCGTTCCCGGAGGACCCGCGCGACCAGCTCTGGGGCGCGATCGGCGCGGTGTTCGGCAGCTGGATGAACCCGCGCGCCAACACCTATCGCCGGCTGCACGACATCCCGGCCAGCTGGGGCACGGCGGTGAACGTGCAGGCGATGGTGTTCGGCAACATGGGCAACGACTGCGCCACCGGCGTCTGCTTCACCCGCGATCCGGCCACCGGCGAGAACGTCTTCTATGGCGAATACCTAGTCAACGCGCAGGGCGAGGACGTGGTGGCCGGCATCCGCACGCCGCAGCCGGTGTCGAGCACGAAGGCCAAGCCGGGCGAGACGCCGATGGAAGCCGTCATGCCGGAGGCCTACGCCGAGCTGATGCGGGTGCGCGAGACGCTGGAGCAGCACTACCGCGACATGCAGGACATCGAGTTCACCGTGCAGCAGCACAAGCTGTACATGCTGCAGACGCGCAACGGCAAACGCACCGCCGCGGCGAGCCTGCGCATCGCGGTGGATATGGCGAGCGAGGGCCTGATCGACCGCAACGAGGCGATCCGACGGGTCAATCCGTCCGCGCTCGATCAGTTGCTGCACCCGATGCTCGACCCGAGCGCCAA
>DATEQV010000337.1:0-19426 GCA_035272265.1 Acidisphaera sp.
GGCTGGGGCTGGCGCGGCGGCTGGGGCTACCGGCCTTGGGGCTGGGGCTATCGGTATCGGCCGATCGTCTACGCGGTTCCGCGCCCCGTCTACGTGGTGCCGGCCCCGGTGACGTACGCGGTGCCTCGGCACGTGTATCACCCTGTCCACCACGCGACCTATCATGCGCCGGCGTGCACCTGTTCGTGCTCGTGCATCCCGGCGGCCTCGCCCGCGGCTCCGGCAGCCGTTGCGGTTCCCCATGCGGAGCCGTCGCCGCTGACCGGCCCGCTCACGCAACCCGGCCCGGAGCCGGCGACGCCGACCCAGCCCGGTCCGACGGCCCCCGTACCGACGCCCCACTCCTAGCCGGCGCAGGCCGGAGGGGGCGCAGACCCGACGCGCTGGCTATGGCCAGCGCGCCTCGGGCGGCAGGCTCATCAGGATCGCCTCGATGTTGCCGCCGGTCTTCAGGCCGAACAGCGTGCCGCGGTCGTAGATCAGGTTGAACTCGACATAACGGCCGCGGCGGACCAGCTGGTGCTCGCGGTCCGCCTCGGTCCACGTCCCTCCCATCCGGCGGCGGACGATGCGCGGGTAGGCGTCCAGGAACGCCTCGCCGACGTCGCGGGTGAAGGCGAAGTCGGCGTGCGCGTCGCCGCTCTTGAAGTGGTCGTAGAAGATGCCGCCCGCGCCGCGCGGCTCGCCCCGGTGGGGCAGGTAGAAGTAGCGGTCGCACCAGTCCTTGAACGTCGAATAGTAACCGGGGTCGTGCCGGTCGCAGGCGGCGCGGAAGGCGGCGTGGAAGTCGGCGGCGTCGGCGCGGGCCTCCGGCGTGTCCAGCCGCATGGGCGTCAGGTCGCCGCCGCCCCCGAACCAGCCCTGGGTGGTCACCAGCATGCGCGTGTTGAAATGCGCGGCGGGCACTTTCGGGCTCTGCATGTGGGCGACGAGGCTGATGCCGCTGGCCCAGAAGCGCGGGTCCTCGGCCGCGCCCGGGATCTGGCCGCGGAACTCCTCGCTGAACGTGCCCCAGACGGTCGAGACGTTGACGCCCACCTTCTCGAACACCCGGCCGTGCATGACGCTCATGACGCCGCCGCCGCCCGGCCCGCCGTCAGGGGTCGGGCGATCCCACGACGTGCGGACGAAACGGCCCGGCGGACGGTCGGCGAGCGGGCCGTCCTGCGCATCCTCGATCGCCTCGAACGCCGCGCAGATGCGGTCGCGCAGGCTCTCGAACCAGGCCTGCGCGGCGGGCTTCAGCGCATCGTGAGGCGGTCGGGTCCCCGCCTCGGGCTCGGTCGATACTGCCTGGTCTTGCGACATTCGCGTCCGTCTCAACTTCGAAGGCGTCCGCCCCGTGTTGCGGGAGCGAAGTCTGGACCGTAGTTTGCGGCGCAACCGCGGCCGGGGTCCAGAAGCCCCGCTTGGATCGACTGCCCTGAGTGTCGCGACCGCCTGCTCGATGAGGAACCAATGGCCGAGACGTCCGCTGCCACCGTCGCGATGCATGGCGAGCCCGACACGGGCAAGCGCGACTTCCTGCAACTCGTCACCGTCGCGGGTGCCGCGATCGCGGTCGGCGCCATCGCATGGCCGCTGCTCGACTACATGAACCCGTCGAAGGACGTGCTCGCCCTGTCGTCGGTCGAGCAGGACCTGACGCCGATCGCCGAAGGCTCCGGCATCACCGTGATGTGGCGCGGCAAGCCGATCTTCGTGCGCCACCGTACGCCCACCGAAATCAAGGAAGCGCAGGACACGCCGCTCAGCCAGCTGATCGAGCCGCAGCCCGACAGCGAGCGGGTCAAGGCCGGGCACGCGCAGTGGATCGTGCTGATCGGCATCTGCACGCATCTCGGCTGCATCCCGCTCGGCAACAAGCCGACCGATCCGCGCGGCGACTACGGCGGCTGGTTCTGTCCCTGCCACGGCAGCCAGTACGACACCTCCGGCCGCGTCCGCCACGGGCCCGCGCCGCTCAACCTGTTCGTCCCGCCCTACGCGTTCTCGTCCGACACCAAGATCAAGATCGGCTGACCAGCCGCCCGATCGAAACGACATCGAGGTCCAGCCAATGATCGGCCTGCACAAGAGCACGATGAAGAACCCCGTCATCCGGTGGATCGACTCCCGGATGCCGATCTTCTCGATGATGCAGAACGAGTACGGGGCGTTCCCGACGCCCCGCAACTTCAACTACTTCTGGAATTTCGGCGCGCTGGCGATGGTCATGCTGATGATCATGATCATCACCGGCGTGCTCCTGGCGATGAACTACACGCCGCGCGCGGACCTCGCGTTCGACAGCGTGCAGCGCATCATGCGCGACGTGAACTACGGCTGGATGATCCGCTACATCCACCAGAACGGCGGGTCGATGTTCTTCATCGTCGTCTACATCCACATCTTCCGCGGCCTCGACTACGGATCCTACAAGTATCCGCGCGAGCTGCTGTGGATGACCGGCGTGATCCTGCTGCTGGTCATGATGGCGACGGCCTTCATGGGGTACGTGCTGCCCTGGGGGCAGATGTCCTACTGGGGTGCGACCGTCATCACCAACCTGTTCAGCGCCATCCCGCTGGTCGGACAGAGCATCGTCACCTGGCTGTGGGGCGGCTTCTCGGTCGACAACCCGACGCTGCAGCGCTTCTTCAGCCTGCACTACCTGCTGCCGTTCATCATCGTCGGCGTGGTGTTCCTGCACGTCGTCGCGCTGCACATCACCGGCTCGAACAACCCGCTGGGCATCGAGCCGAAAGGTCCGCAGGACACCATTCCGTTCCACCCGTACTACACGATCAAGGACAGTTTCGGCCTCTGCGTGTTCCTGACGCTCTATGCGGCGATCGTGTTCTTCGCGCCGAACTACCTCGGCGATCCGAACAACTTCATCCCCGCCAACCCGTTGCAGACGCCGGCCGACATCGTGCCCGAATGGTACTTCCTGCCGTTCTACGCGATCCTGCGCTCGGTGCCCGACAAGCTCGGCGGGGTCGTGCTGATGTTCGGCTCGATCCTGGTGCTGTTCGTGATCCCCTGGCTGGACACCAGCCCGGTGCGCAGCGCGCGCTTCCGGCCGCTCTATCGGCCGTTCATCTTCGTACTGGTGGCGTCGGTGATCGTCCTGGGCATGGTCGGCGCACACCACCCGGAGGGCATCTGGGTCATCCTCGGCCGCGTCGGCACCGCCTACTACTTCCTGCATTTCCTGGTGATCATGCCGCTGTTCGGCGTGATCGAGCGGCCGCTGCCGCTGCCGGAGAGCATCAGCCGCCCGGTGCTGCGGCCGCCGGGGGCGGGCGGCGGCCCGCTGCCCGGCGGTGCCACCGCCAAGCCGATGGACAAGGCGTGACGCGCCGCGCGGTCATCTCGGCGGCCCTGGCGGCGTTGCTTGCCGCCGGCGTCGCCACCGCAGCCCGGGCGCAGGACGAGACGCCCAAGCTGCCGCGCGAGCGCTGGAGCTTCTCGGGCCCGTTCGGGGCACTGGACCTCGCCGCCGCGCAGCGCGGCTTCCAGGTCTACAACGATGTCTGCGCGGCCTGTCACTCGATGAACCTGCTGCACTACCGCGACCTGTCGGGCATCGGGCTCACCGAGGAGCAGATCAAGGCGGTCGCCGCCTCGAAGACCTACGACATCATCGGTGACGACGGGCAGCCGACGACGCGGCCCGGAACGCCGGCGGATGTGTTCAAGGCGCCATACCCGAACGAGAAGGCAGCCGCGGCGTCGTTCGGCGGGTCGTATCCGCCCGACCAGTCGGTGCTGGTCAACGCGCGCGAGGGCGGTCCGGACTACATCTACGCGATCCTGACCGGCTACACGGACCCGCCGCCCGGCTTCAAGCTGGCCGAGGGTCTCTACTACAACGAGTATTTCCCCGGTCATCAGATCCATATGCCGCAGCCGCTGCACGACGATCAGGTGACCTACGCCGACGGCACCAAGGCGACCGTCGACCAGATGTCGCACGACCTAACCACGTTCCTCTACTGGACGGCCAACCCGGAGGAGGTGCAGCGCAAGCAGATCGGCTGGCGCATGGTGCTGTTCTTCGGGATGATGGCGGGGCTCACCTACGCGTGGAAGCGCCAGATGTGGTCGGGCCTCCACTGATCGGGACGGCAGCGTCGGCCGGGCAGCGCCGATGACCGCCGTCGAGCCGGTCATCGGCGTCATCGGCGGCTCGGGCCTGTACGAGATCGACGGGCTGACCGAGACCGAGTGGCGCGCTGTCCCCACGCCATGGGGCCTGCCGTCCGACAAGCTGCTGTTCGGGCGGTTGGACGGCGTGCGCTGCGTCTTCCTGCCGCGCCACGGCCGCGGCCATCGCCTGTCGCCGACGCATCTGAACTACCGCGCGAACATCGACGCGCTGAAGCGCGCCGGCGTGACCGACATCCTGTCGCTCTCCGCGGTGGGCAGCCTGCGCGAAGAGCTGCCGCCGGGTCACTTCGTCGTCGTCGACCAGTTCATCGACCGCAGCTTCGCGCGCGAGAAGAGTTTTTTCGGCGAGGGCATCGTCGCCCACGTCTCGATGGCGCACCCGGTGTGCGGTCGGCTCGGCGACGCGCTGGAGACGGCGGCACGGCGGCTCGGCCTGCCCGTGACGCGCGGCGGCAGCTATCTCGTGATGGAAGGTCCGCAGTTCTCCACGCGGGCGGAGAGCGAGCTGTATCGCAGCTGGGGCTGCAGCGTGATCGGCATGACGAACATGCCGGAGGCGAAGCTCGCACGCGAGGCTGAGATCGACTACGCGACGGTCGCCATGGTGACCGACTACGACTGCTGGCACGAGGAGCACGATCACGTCACCGTCGACGTCGTCGCGCGGGTGCTGGCGCAGAACGCGGACAACGCGCGCGCGCTGGTCAAGGCCGTGGTCCCGGATATCGGCCGCCCTCGCGGGCTGTGTCCGCACGGCTGCGACCGCGCGCTCGACTCGGCGATCATCACGCCGCCGGGCGTGCGCGACCCCGCGCTGACGGCGAAGCTCGAGGCGATCGCGGGACGCGTACTCAACGCCTGAACCGCCGTCGGGATCGATGGCGGAAGGCCACGGTCGGCACCCCACGTTTGCGCGCAACAGGCCTTGAACCGTAGAGCCTCCTGCGCACGCCATGAACCGTTGTCGGCGCGGCTTGCAGCCTCGATGTGCGGCTGTGCTTGGGCGCATGGATGTCATCAGCACGGCAGATCGGATCGCTGTTTGACGACACCGCTCGCAGCCCTCGGCGTCGCTGGGCTCAGGCGTGAATCGCCCCACCTTCAATCATCGTAAGACTTCGATCGCCGGCCCGATGCGCATGAGGTCGTGAGGTTCGCCGAATGAGCACCCGCATCGACGCGGTTTCCGAGCGGCCCGAGCTGGCGGCCATCGTCGCTCGCTGGCGGGTAGCGGCTCTCTTCGATTATCCGGGCGGCTACACGGTCGAGGACGTGGCGGAGCGCATCCTCGCGCCTCCGGCGGGCCCTAAAGAAACGTTCGTGCTGTTCGACGACGACCGGCCGGTCGGAACCGCCGGCATCGTGCGTCACGATCTGGAAACGCGACCTGACCTCACGCCCTGGCTCGCCGGGGTCTTCGTCGAGCGCCGGTTCCGCGGCCGTGGCCACGCGACCGCGTTGATCCGGCGGGTCGAGGCATTCGCGCTGGCCGCTTCGGTGCCGATCCTGTGGCTCTACACCGCGACAGCCGAGCCGCTCTACGCTCGCCTCGGCTGGGAACGGGCAGGGCTGGAGCTGGACCGAGGCGAGGAGGTCGTGCTGATGCGGCGCCTGCTATTCACCTGACACCGCTCGTGCCCCATCCCGGAAGTTCGCCGGCGAACTTCCGGGACAGGCAGGTCACCAAGGCTTCGATCTCAGGCGGCGGTGAGCGCCATTGGCGTTGGCACGGCGTCGTAGATCCGCACCTCCTCCGACGGCTCGCGGATCATGTAGCCGCGGCCCCAGACCGTGCCGATCAGGTTGTCCGCGCCGGCCTGCGCCAGCTTCTTGCGCAGCTTGCAGATGAAGACGTCGATGATCTTCATCTCCGGCTCGTCCATGCCGCCGTAGAGGTGGTTGAGGAACGCCTCCTTGGTCAGGACCATGCCCTTGCGCAGCACCAGCAGCTCCAGGATCGCGTATTCCTTGCCGGTCAGATGCACCTTGCGGCTGCCCACCAGGACCTCGCGGCTGTCGAGGTTGAGCACCAGGTTGCCGACCCGCAGCTGCGGCTGGCTGTAGCCCTTGCTACGGCGGACGATGGCCTGCAGGCGGGCGATCAGCTCGCCGCCATCGAACGGCTTGGTGATGAAGTCGTCCGCGCCGACGCCGAAACCCTTGACCTTGGCCTGCGGGCGGTTGACGCCGGAGACGATCAGGACCGGGGTTTCGAGGCGCGACGCCCGCATCCGGCGGACCACGTCGTAGCCCTCCATGTCCGGCAGCATGAGGTCGAGGACAACCACATCGTAATCATAGTGGCGTACCAGATCGACCGCGTCCTCGCCGTTGTCGGCGGAGTCGAGCACGAAGCCGCCCGCCTTCAGCATTAACGAGACACTTCGCGCTGCAGCGAGATCATCCTCTACAAGCAACACACGCATCGTGAACTCCTCATCCTGCGAGACGGTTCTACCACCCTCAGGTGCATCGCTCCAGCCGATTTTCACCTTTTGGTATCCATACGTCAGGAATCGGCCCGTTTTATGGCACCAATATCGATAACATGACACAGATCTCCAAATTAACGCAACCCTGTCCGGTGGATCCCCCATGACCTTGCTCGCTGAGCTGGGGGCGGCCCTGCGCGCGATCCCCGCGGTCGCGGCCGAAGGCCGCCTGCGGGAGGTCTCGGGCGACCGGCTGGTCATCGGCGGCCTGACGCCGCTGCTCGCGGTCGGCGACGGGTTGCGTCTGCGTGCCCGCGACGGCGGCTCCGTGCGCGCCGAGGTCACCGGCTTCCTGCGCGAAGGCGTGGCGGCTTCGGCGCTCGACCCGATGGCCGAGGTCGGCCCCGGATCGCCGGTGCGCCTCTGCCGCCCGGCCGCCGACCTGTATCCGGCCGACGGCTGGATCGGCCGCGTGGTGGATCCGTTCGGCCGGCCGCTCGACGGGTTGCCGCTCGGCAAGGGAGAGCGGCGCTCGCTGCGCGGCACGCCGGTCCCGGCCACGACGCGGGGGCGTCTCGGCGCCCCGCTGCATCTCGGCATCACCGCGCTCGACCTGTTCACCCCCTGCCGCGCCGGCCAGCGCCTCGGGCTGTTCGCCGGTGCGGGCATCGGCAAGTCCACCTTGCTCGGCATGCTGGCGCGCAACGCCGCCTGCGACGTCGCCGTCCTCGGCCTCGTGGGCGAGCGCGGCCGCGAGGTGCGCGAGTTCCTCGAGGACGAGCTCGGCCCCGACGGCCGCGCCCGCACGGTCGCCGTCGTCGCCACCTCCGACATGCCGCCGATCGTCCGCCGCAACTGCGCCGACGCCGCACTCGCGGTCGCCGAGTATTTCCGCGACCAGGGCAAGCACGTCCTGCTGCTGCTCGACAGCCTGACGCGCTACTGCCACGCCTTGCGCGAGATCGGGCTGGCGGCCGGCGAGCTGCCGGCGGCGCGCGGCTCCCCGCCGAGCGTCTTCGCCCACCTGCCCCGCCTGCACGAACGCGCCGGGCCGGGGGCCGAGGTCGCCGGCAAGGCCGGGCAGATCACCGCGATCTTCTCGGTCCTGGTCGACGGCGACGACCAGACCGAGCCGGTGGCCGATGCCGTGCGCGGGTTCCTCGACGGCCACATCGTGCTCGATCGCGGCATCGCCGATCGCGGCCGCTATCCGGCGGTCGACGTGCTCCGCTCGCTGTCGCGGACCGCGCAGGGCTGCCTCACCGCCGAGGAGGCCGAGCTGATGCTGGACGCCCGCCGCGTGCTCGCCCGCGCGGCCGAGACCGACGAGCTGGTCAAGCTCGGCGCCTACCGCACCGGCTCCGATCCCGACCTCGACCGCGCGCTCGACCAGGGCCGCCGCATCGAGGCGCTGCTCCGCCAGGCGCCGCACGAGCACCGCGACCGACCGTTCGCCGCGCTGCAGGCCGCTCTGGCATGAGCCCCGGCATGAGGCGCTGAGGTGAAACACGGGCAGCGGGCGGCCACTCTGTTGCGGCTGCGCGACCTGCAGCGCCGTGTGGCCGACCGCGCGCTGGCCGCCGAGTAGACGAAGCTGGCCGCCCGCGAAGCAGCGGCCGCCGCGGCCGAGGCGCAGACCCATGCGGAGTGGCGCGCCGCACACGCCCAGGCCCTGCCGTGCGACGCGTGGGCCGCACGCCAGCGCGCCCAGTTGAACGCCGCCACGCTGATGTGCAAGGAAGCCGCGGAACTTGTGGATCGGGCGCGTGCCGAGACAGTTGCGCGGCGGCAGGATCATGACGGCGCGCAGCGCATCTGGAGAGCGGCCCGGGCGGCACAGCAGGCCGCCGAGGCCAAACAAGAGGACAGCCGGCTGCTCGAACTCGCCGTCAACCGCCGCGGCACGGCGCGGACCTAGCGTGCCTGCGGCCTTCCTGACACGGCAGCGCGTCGCTGCGATGGAGCGCGGATAATGCGTATCGCGATGGTCGGCGGGGGCTATGTCGGCCTCGTCTCGGCCGCCTGCTTCGCCGAGTTCGGCACCGACGTGACCGTCGTCGAGGCGGACCGGCAGAAGCTCGCCCAGCTGCAGGCTGGCGTCATGCCGATCTACGAGCCCGGCCTCGAGAAGCTTGCCAACGGCAATGTGAAGGCCGGTCGGCTGACCTATACCGACGACCTCGCGACCGGCATCGCGGGCGCCGAAGCGGTCTTCATCGCCGTCGGCACCCCGACCCGCCGCGGCGACGGCCACGCCGACCTGTCGTATGTCTATTCCGCCGCCGAGCAGATCGCCGACGCGCTGACCGGCTACGCGATCGTGGTGACGAAATCGACCGTGCCGGTCGGCACCGGGCGGCAGATCGCCGAGATCATCGCCGGCCGCCGCCCCGACCTCGAGTTCGACGTCGCGTCCAATCCGGAATTCCTGCGCGAGGGCGCGGCGATCAACGACTTCATGCGCCCCGACCGCGTCGTGATCGGCACCGAATCCGAGCGGGCGCGGGAGATCCTGCGCCGCCTCTATCGGCCGCTGTACCTGATCGAAGCGCCCGTCCTGTTCACCGGGCTGGAGACGGCGGAGCTGACGAAATACGCGGCGAACGCCTTCCTGGCGATGAAGATCACCTTCATCAACGAGATCGCCGACCTGTGCGAGAAGCTCGGCGCCGACGTGCACGACATCGCCCGCGGCATCGGCCTGGACGGGCGCATCGGCCGCAAGTTCCTGCACGCCGGCCCCGGCTTCGGGGGCAGCTGCTTCCCGAAGGACCTGCTCGCACTCACTCGCATCGCGCAGGACGCCGGCGCGCCGAGCCGCCTGGTCGAGGCCACCGCCGCCGTCAACGAGGCGCGCAAGGCGGGGATGGCCAACCGCGTCGTCGCCGCGTGCGGCGGATCGGTGCGCGGCAAGACGATCGCGGCCCTCGGCCTGACCTTCAAGCCGGGGACCGACGACATGCGCGAGGCGCCGAGCATTCCGATCATCGCCCGCCTGGTCGAATGCGGGGCCACGGTGCGCGCCTTCGATCCGGAGGGCATGGCGGCGGCCAAGCCGATGCTGCCCGGACAGGTTGTCTATGCGACGACCGCGATGGACGCCGCCGCCGGGGCGGACGCCGTCGTGATGGTGACCGAGTGGAACGAGTTCCGCGCCATCGCGCCTGCGCGCCTCGCGCAGGCCATGCGCGGACGCGTGATCGTCGATCTGCGCAACGTGTGGGACCCGGCGGCGATGCGCGACGCCGGCTTCGCCTATTTCAGCGTCGGCCGGCGTTGAGACGCGCCGAACAGTAACGGGAGCAGCATCGTGTCCGCCACCCTCCAGGATCGCCGCCACGAGCTCGCCCTCGATCCCGAACTCGCCGAGCGCTATCCCGACGTCCCCAATCCCGACCTGCTGACCCGCATCCCCGTCTATGCCGGCGCGATCCTGGATGTCGGCTGCGGCACCGGCGCGCTCGGGCAGGCGTTCCGCGCCATCAATCCCAGGACGCTGCTGTTCGGCATCGAGCGCAACCCGCCCGTGGCCGCCATCGCCGCGCAGCGCTACGACGCGGTCGCGACGGTGGACGCCGAGGCGGTGACCGCACCGTTCGGCGACCGGCGTTTCGACTGCATCGTGTACGGCGACAGCCTGGAGCACTTCACCGATCCGTGGCGCGTGCTGCGCCAGCACGCCGGGAAGCTGACCGACGACGGCGTGGTGCTGATCTGCCAGCCGAACGTGGAGCACTGGTCGCTGGTCGGGCGCCTGCTCGACGGCAGCTGGCGCTACGACCGGGTCGGTCTGCTCGATCGCGACCACCTGCGCTGGTTCAGCCTGGAGACGATGCGCGAGGCCATCGAAGGCGCCGGGCTGTCGCCCTGCGACGTGCATCCGCGCGTCTTCGACCGCGCGAACGCCGAGCGGTTCGCCAACCTGGCGGCCCCGGTCCTCGCCTCGTTCGGCCGCACGGCCGAGGATTACCTGACCCGCAGCGCCCCCCTGCAGTATGTCTGGCGCGCGGTCCGCACGCCGCGTCCCCGTATGGCGGTCGCGGCGACGATGCTGGCGCCGGTCGGCGGAGTGTCCGACCTGCGCATCGTCGAGCCGCTCGAAGCGCTCGCCACCGATCCGCTGATCCGCACCAAGGTCCTCACGCCCACCGACACCACGCTGCCCATGGGCGGCGAGGAGAAGATCGTCGTGCTGCACCGGCCGATCCTGTCGGGCGAGGCCGGACTGCAGCGGCTCCGGCGGTTGCTGGCCGAGAACTGGGTGATCGTCACCGAGTTCGACGACCATCCCGACCACTTCCCGGCGCTGCGCGACAACCCGCATTTCACCTTCGCCGGCGTGCACGCGCTGCAGGTCAGCACCGACGCCCTCGCCTCGGTGCTGCGCGAGCACAACCCCGAGCTGGCGATCTTCTCGAACGCCATCCGCGAGCTGCCGCCGCTGCGCAACTTCCGCGATCCGACGCGGGTCAAGCTGTTCTTCGGCGCGCTGAACCGGGAGGGAGACTGGGAGCCGTTCATGCCGGTGCTGAACGAGGTCGCGCAGCGCTTCGCCGACCGTCTGAGCTTCGAGGTGGTGCACGACCGCGCCTTCTTCGACGCCCTGGCGACACCGCAGAAGACCTTCACGCCGACCTGCGACTACGCCCGCTACATGGAGCTGCTCGGCGGCTGTGAGATCGCGTTCATGCCGCTGCTGCCGACCTGGTTCAACCGCACCAAGTCCGACCTGAAGTTCATCGAAACCGGCGCGTGCGGCGCGGCCGCGCTCGCCAGCGACGTGGTCTATGGCGACTCGATCGAGGACGGGCGCACCGGCCTGGTGTTCCGCGACCCGGCGGAGCTGCGCGTGCGGCTGGAACGGCTGGTCCAGGTCCCGGCGGATGCCCGCGCGATCGGCCAGGCGGCGCGGGACTACGTCGGCCAGGAGCGCATGCTCGCCTATCAGATCCTCGACCGCCGGCGCTGGTATTCGTCGCTCTGGCGCCGCCGCGAGGAGCTGACGGCGGCGCTGCTCGCCCGCGTGCCGGCCCTGCGCGCCGTCGTGCCGGCCTGAGCCGCCGCCCGGCGCGGTGATGGGCTTGCGGGCTTGCGGCCGGGCCGCGTTTTCGTCCACATCGGCGCGTCTGGAGCGCGATCGGGTCTGATCGCCCCGATCACGCTCCAGCTCAGGTTGGTTTCGCGTATGATTCACGGCTTCGACGATTCCGCCTTCGCCGATCATGCGCGGGGTTAGGGGGCGGCCTTGCTCGGCACCACGCGCCTGTCTCGCGCGATCCTGGCGTATCATCCCGGCGTCGCTTTCCCGCCGCAGGTGAGGTGGCCGGGACGGTGGTCCCGGCCCGTCGCCATGCGCTGCCCCAACTGCCAGGACAACACGCCCAAGCCGCTCGTCGTCTCGGTCACCTGGAAGCCGGTGCAGGAGCCCGCCAACACCATCCGCGTGCTGCGCTGTCCCGCCTGCACCGCCTGCTTCTTCGAAGACCAGAAGCCGCCGGACTACACCGAGCCGACGCTGCTCGAACGCGGCCGCGTGCCGTTCTACCTGCAGCAGGGCGCCGGCCTGTCGCTGATCACGCGCCCGCTCGCCTGCATCGAACGGCCGCCCGGCTCGACCTATCTCGAGGTCGGCTGCGGCTTCGGCTTCGGCATCGACTTCGCCGCCCACGCGAAGGGCTGGCGCGCGAGCGGCATCGACCCGGCACCGCTCTCGGCCGTCGGCCGCGAACTGCTGGGCGCGGACATCGCGCTGCGCTACCTGGTCGGCGAGGACGCCGCCGCGCACGATTGCGACGTGATCATGTCGTCCGAAACCGTCGAGCACGTCCGCTCGCCCCGCGATTTCGTCCGCGTGCTGCGCTGGGCGCTGAAGCCGGGCGGCGTGCTGGTGCTCACCACGCCCGACGCCGACGCGGTGCGGCCCGAGACGCCCGAGGGTGCCCTGATCCCGCTGCTCTCGCCCGGCCTGCACCTGACGTTGCAGAGCAAGACCAGCCTGCGCGCCCTGCTGCGCGAGGCCGGCTTCCGCCATGTCGAGATCGAGCACGACGCCTACTCGCTGCTCGCCTTCGCCTCCGATGCGCCGCTGACCCTGACGCGCGATCCGCGCGCGATCCGCGCGATCTATCGCGACTACCTCGAGGCCCGCGCCGCGGCGATGCCGGAGGACGGCGACCTGTTCCTCGGCACTGCCGGGCAGGGCGTGCTGGAGGCGGTCAACGACAGCGAGGACGGCCAGGCCGCGCGCATCTTCGCCCGCCTGTCCGACGTGTGCGCGCGGCGCTTCGGCATCGACCTCGACGCACCCGTCATCCCGCACGCCGCGTGGACGGCGAGCCTGGAGGAGCTGGCACGGCTGGTGCCGCTCAACCTCGCGGTGCTGATGTATGCGCGGGCGATGATGAGCCTGCGCTCCGGCGACGACGCGAGGGCCGAGGCGTGTCTGCGCACCTGCACGCAGGCGGCCGCGATCATGCGCCGCGCGCTCGCCGACATCGCGATCGCCGACGGGCTGACCGAGGACGTCGGCTGGGCGGCGTCGGCGGAGCTGTGCCTGTGCGTGGCCGGGCGCGGTGCGGCCGAGGCGATCGAGATGGTGCGCCAGTTGCCCGACCCGCCGGGCGGCGCGGCGGCGATCGGGCGCAAGCGCGACATCCTCGCGAGGGCGCTGACGCTGCTGGTGACGCGCGGGCATTACGGACTCGCATCGGAGCTGATCGCGATGACCGGGCTGCGCGACTGGGACTGGGTGGAAGGCGACATGCCGCCGGCCGGGCCGGTCGCACGCGACGCGCTGTATTGCCTGGCCATCCTGGCGGTGCAGCCCGGCGGCGATGCCGGCCGCGCGCTGGGGTATTTGCGGCGGGTTCGCGAGGCTCCGGCGAGGCGGCGCCCGGCCCGGGCCTGCTCGCCGACGTCGTGCGCACCGAGCAGCGCCTGCTGCGCGAGGCCGGACGCCTGCAGGAGGCGGACTCATTGCGTGATCGGTACGAGGGGCGCGAGGTCGCCGTCGCGTAGGCGGTCGGGCGGCTTGCTCCGAGGCACGGTATCGGCTGGGCGCCCGACGGGCGGGTGAACCGGCGCGGTTTCGTCCGCCGCCGAACCGTCCGGAGTTGGGTGCGCTTGCGTTGGGGCGCCGCCGGTGCGGCTGGCGCGCGGCGGAGGGATCGTCAGCCGGCCGGCGCCGATCCTGATGCTGGTCTTGCCGCCGGGCGGGTACGGAATCAGCGCGATGCGCACGGGGGCGGGCGCGGGTTCCGGTGTCGGCGCGATGGCGGGTGCGGTTTCGGGCGCGTCGGCAGGCGCGGCTTCGGACGGGGGCGCCGACGGACCGGCCGTATGTGCGCCGTCGTCGCGACCGCACGCCGGAGGGTCGATTGTCGGTTCCGGAACTCCGTCGTTGCGATCGCGAGCCGGAGCGTCGGTCGTCGGCTCCGAAACTCCGTCGTTGCGGCCGCGAGCCGGAGCGTCGGTCGGTTCGACGGCGAGCGCGACCGGCGCGAGGGCCTCTTGTGGAGGCGCGGCGTCCGCCGTCGGCTCCGGCAGGCCGTCCGCACGAACCCCGTCATCGCGAGCCGCCGATTGGCGGCGTGGCGATCCAGGGCCGCGCGACAGACGTTTGCCACGTTGCCCTGGATCGCCACGGCGCTGCGCGCCTCGCGATGACGGGGAATCGGTTGCGTCCGTGACTTTCTCGCCGGGAAGCGGAGCGTCGTCGGCGAGCGGGTGGCGGAATGCGCGCTCCGCGCTTTTCCGCCCTACGACCTCGCGTTCGCGCGCCAACTCGCGGTCGCGCGCGCGGGCGCGTCTGCGCTGGGACATGCGCTGCAGCGTGCGGGTGTGGGCGCGTACGAGCTTGGCCTCGGCTTCGCGGCGCTCGACGATGAACCAGCGCTCGGTCGCGGGAGGGTATTCGCGCTTTCGGTCGCGCCAGCGCTTCCAGCCGAGCATGACCCAGATCGCCGGCGGCGGCCCGGGCTCGGGGGTCCTCGCGGCGCGCTGGCGGCGGCTTGTCTCGGCCCAGGCGCGGCGCTCGGCGAGCAGGCGCATCGACGCGCGCGTCGCCAGCCGGTGCAGGCGGCATTCGGCCTGCCAGTCGCCTGCGTTGGCGCGGCGGTAGAGGTCGCTTGCGTCGGTGCAGTGGGCGCAGCGGTGCCGCGTGGTGGGGTAGCGGGAGGCCTCGAGGTCGCACCAGGAATAGAGGTCGCGATGCCCCGTCGGCTTGCGGAACAGCCGTTGGGGCTTGGGCCGGCGTTCGCAGAACGCGTCCTGGATGATCTCGACGCGGAACATGCGCTCGCGCATGGACGCGGCGATCTCGGGGTCGGGCTCCGGTGTTTCGCGTACGCGGGTGCCGCGGGCGTAGGGGACCCGGAAGCTTTGGTAGAGCCGCTTGAGGAAGGGCGGCAGGAAGTCGAACATGGCCCCTCCTTTTCGGTCTGAATTCGCGGGCCCAAGGACTATAGGCCTGGACCTTGAGGGCGTCAAGGCTTTCTTTCTTGGGAATTTCCTCTCGCGGGCTCGCGCGCAGGAGCGGCGCGTGGCGATCCCAGGGTCGTGTCGCGCCCGCCAGGGCCTGATATCGGCAAAGGGCTGCGCGCCTTGCCATAACGGTGTGGGGTGGAGGCTGCCGGTCGCCCTCGGGGGAGGGTCGGGGTCGGCGGGTGCCGGTGCGGCGGCTGCTTCGCGGGCCTACGGCCGGGCAGCGGCAAGGCGGCGCCCGGTGCCGGACTGCTTGCCGACGTCGTGCGCACCGAGCAGCGCCTGCTGCGCGAGGGCGGACGCACGCAAGTCCCGGTCATCCACGCTTTGCCGTCTTGCGTTTAGGTCGGTGCATCCGGGCGAAACGCGAAATTCGGGACCTCGCCGGTCAACGTTTCGGTCTCGAAGAGGCCGAGCCTTCCGGCGGGTCGTGCTCCGCCGGATGCTGATGGCGACTTGACGGTCCGGAGGCGTTCTTTTCCATTCCACCAGCGTAGATTGCTGACCGTGACGGCTTCGATCCGAAAAGCTTCGGAGGCGTGCGTATGACGCGAGCTCCATATTGGGCATGCGCGCTTCTCGCGGTCATTGCCCTCTCGGCGTCTCAGATCCGTCAAGCGAACGGCTTGGACTCGATCGGCAGCGCTCTAGGAACAGAAGGGCGCAATCGTGCCGCCTCGGCTCTGCCGTTTGAGGCCCCTCCTCCGCAATCAGGAAGGAGCCAGCGAGCCGTCGCGCTCGCACTCGGCGACCGCAGTGAGCGACATGTTGCAGCTCACCAAGCATCAGGATTCGCGAACGTCGTCGAGAGTGACGGGTCTACTCGACCCAAGAGCGCGATCGACATGCTGGCGAATTTGCGCACAGCGCTACTGAAGAATCTGCTCTTGGATCGATCCTTCCTTGCTCAATCGGGCATCCTGGTGTGCGCAGGCGGCAAGTCGGTCTTGTGGCGCAAAAACCCTGATCGCGAGCAGGCTGGTTACGTCCTTGGATTCGATGACGTCGTCCCGCGGCTGCCCGGCGAGAGACAAGACCTGGACACTGTCAACTACACCTTCGCCTGGCAGCAAGCCAACAACGGAGCGGTCCATGCGTTTGTCTCCGTCAATTTCCATCACGACAATCCAGCGGTAAGCTTCGAAGCAATTGAAGTCCTTTTTGGAACGGATTCGGTAAGCGCCCCCCTCAACCCGCCGCCGGCGGGCATGCTCGCGGAGAAGACAACCTCGCCTCATGGGTACGAGCGTGTCAGGTATGATGGTGTAACTGATAAGGCGCGGTTCGCAATAACACTTGAGTTCTCCTCTTCTGGCACGGTCAACGTTGCCCAATGCGAAGAGTGGAGCAAGTAGATGGGGTTGCCCCTGAATGGTAACGCGACAAAGTTGATCGTCGCCTGCGCCAGCCCGCTGGCGGTCGCATCGCCGACGCAGCTGCCGGCACGGTTCTTCCATTCGACCATGCTGGCGACAGCCCCTGACGGCGACGAGCCTGAAGCGTAGATTGGGCCCCTCCTCCCGACGCAACCTGCGAGCACAGCGAACCTTGACAGCATAAGCATTCAGCGTTTCATTCTGGGATCGTGTCACTAGGAGCCGCACGTGTCAGCAGGTGGGACGGATGAAGTGGTGCGAAATCCGGCGGCCTGGCGTCAAGGTGGAATGCGCGCTTCACGCCTTTCCACCCTAAGCTTGATGCTGCTCGCGGCGCTGCTGCCCTCGTGCGCTGTCCGAGATGAATTTCCGATGATGGACCCTCAAACGGGCCGGCAAGTGACATGCAGGAGTGGTCCGTACTGGTATGATGAGGGACTGCCCCAGGTGCGGATCGCTCTCCAGTGCATTCACGCTTGTGAGCGCTACGGCTTTTTAGTGGTGCCCCCGACCCGGTACAGAGAACCGCCGCTCCCCCAGGCCCCCGACGCGGACGTGAAGCCGCACATCCCGAAAGAATGTCTACCGTAGCGAGGGCGGAAAAGCGCAGCGCATTCCGCCGCTGTCCACGGCTCGGGTTTCGTGCCATGTCCTTTGAAATGGAATAGCCCATCCTCAAAAGAATGGCGGAATGCGCTGCGCTTTTCCGCCCTACAGCTTGCTGGACTTTGGAGGCCGTCAAGGCTTTTTTTCTTGGGGATTTCCTCTCGAGGGCTCGCGCGCAGGAGCGGCACGTGGCGGTCCCAGGGTCGTGTCGCGCCCGCGGGGCCTGATATCGGCAAAGGGCTGCGCGCCTCGCCATAACGGCGTGGGCTGGAGGCTGCTGGTCGCCCTCGGGGGTGGGATCGGGGTCGGCGGGCGCCGGTGCGGTAGCTGCTTCGCCGGCATACGATCGGGCAGCGGCAAGGCGCTGATGGAGGCGGATCAGACCGGGTCGCAGCCAGCGCGGCACGATTGGTCGGTGCCGTTAGGGTCTGATACTTGTTGTAATTATTGCTCTTTATGTGCCGGCCGAGATTTCGTTTGCACGTGCGTCTGCGCGCTTGCATCTCATGGCTGCAAATGCCGCACTCTTGCGCCTTGACGATATGCTTTCGGCATGTTCCGCTGCGACTTCGGAAGTCACGACGAGCTGACCTGCAACGCTGACGAGCCAAGCAAAGCGACACGCGAGCCGCAGGGTGACAAATCACATTTAGTTGGCCGCCAGGGGAGATCGACGGTGGCAGGCTCCCGCACGCCCGGACGTCACGATCCCTATCCGAAACGGGATCCAAAATGTCTGCTGGCCCCTAGGCGGCGCACTCTACTCGCCACCATTTCCGCCGCCCTGGCAACGACAGGCGCCAGCGCCGTTTCGACAGGCGTAACCGGCAGGTCGCTACCGACCGGCCTTGGCAGGGATGCCGGGACAGGAGATGCAGCCATGCCCGTCCTGGAGGATTTCAGCATTTCGCCTGACGGCCGGATCGTAGCCTTCGGCTTTTCTCATGGTGGACCAAGGCCTGAGCGCGGCCTTGGCTTGTTCGAATGGCGCACCGGCACGCTGACGCGCATTCCGAACCCGCTGGGCCAGATTCTCTTGATGCCCAGCTTCTCGTATGACGGGAAACGCTTGGCGGTCGTGGTCAACCCCACCGGAAGCAACCCTATCGTGATCGGAATCGTCGATCTGGCAACGCTAGCCGTGACGAATGTCATTCCGGAAACGAGCGGTGCTCCAAGCTTCCCGGTGTTTCAACCCGGTTCCGATCGCGTCCTTTACTGCCAAAGGGAGTTCGGGACCGGCTTGAAGCTTGTCGGCATTTCCGGTGGTCACAATGTGACTATTTTGCCGCCAAAAAACGGATTCGTCTACATACTGCGGCCGTCGTTCGTTTCGGTCGACGAGATCCTCTTCCAAGCAGCCGGGCCAGCAGATCGGAAGATCGTCGCTGAACTCGATCGGTCCGGCATCAGCATCGGCGCTGACGTTTTGTACCGCCTTCGCTTCGGCAACAGACCGGATTTCTGTTTCCGGGCCTGAACGAAGTTCTGAGGCGGCCGGGTGTTGACGGATATATCAGTGTGTCTGCATCCCGGAACGGAGAAGTAATCATCACCCTCGGGTTGAATCTGGGGGTACCCGTCACGCCAACCGGCGTGCACAATGGCGAGGTGTTCAGGATCGATCACGACGGGAAGCCGATCCAGCTTACGAACCTGTTCGGCCATCTCGGCTGGGCACAAGTCTCATACGATGGCTCGACGGTCTGTTTCGGTTCAAAGACGGATAGGAATGCTCCCGTCGACCTCATGATCCTCGATCTAGGGACAAACAAAGTGTCTGCGACAGGTTTGCTGGCGAAGATCCGCAGCCAGCCAGGCTTTACCGGAGACTGACTGGGCTTTCGGCCGACGCTTCCAGGAGCACAGAAATGCCGAGCAACGAGATCAGCCCGATTCTGTATCCCAATACGAGCCTTTCATATGGCTACTGGACGGGAGCGCTTTTGTCGGCCGGCATAGAGATCCCGCCACTGGCCCCGTTGCCGCCTGCTACCGGTATTGGGCAAGCTGGCTACATAACCTATGACAATTTTGACGCCGTATCGAGGACGCACGACAATGCTTATGGCGCGGCAGAGCAGACCTTCCTAAATGCGCTTCAGGACGTCCCGAGCGGCGGCGCCACGCCGGCGCAGGCGGTTAGCGCTTACCTTAGAGTCTTATGTGGACGGCCCGTGACGAGCAAGCACCGTTCTTGCTTTTCGCAACAGCCTCTTCGCCACGTGCGCGCGGCTTATGTGGACGGCCCGTGACGAGCAAGCACCGTTCTTGCTTTTCGCAACAGCCTCTTCGCCACGTGCGCGCGGCTGGCCCCCCAGCGGGAGATTCACCAGCCGGAAATCCACGGGAGCTACATCAGTCGCAAGGTTAGCT
>DATEQV010000338.1:0-8956 GCA_035272265.1 Acidisphaera sp.
CTTCGACGGACCGTGGTATGGGCGGCGCTACCCGGATGTCGCGCTGATGAACGCCAATCCGCTGCTGCACTACAAGCGGGTCGGCGAGGTGCAGGGGCGCGAGACTAGGCCCGTCACGACGATCTCGCCGCCATTGCTGCCGCTCACCGACGCGGGATACGCGCGCTGGGTTGCCGAGGCCGAGCCGCGCCGTGCCGCCCCGCCGCCCGCTTCGCGCGCGCTGCCGATCGTGATCCCCGGCCCGGCCGTCGTGATACCGGCGGACGCCGATTGGTGCCTCGTGCTGGCGCCGGACGCCACGCTCGCGCCTGATGCATTGGCGCGCATCCTGCACGCAGTGGCTACGACCGGCGACATCGACGTCGTCACCGCCGACGAGGACGTGCGGCGGCCCGACGGCACGCGCTGCGCGCCGATGTTCAAGCCGGGCTGGGACCCCGATCTGCTGCTGGCAACAGGCTACGTGGGCAGCGGCGTCGCCGTGCGCAGCACCGTGTTGCGCGCGCTGGCTCCGGACGCGCTCGAGTCGGTGCAGGCCCTGTTGCTGGCGCTGCATGCCCGCATCGATACCGACCGGACGGTGCACGTGCCGCATGTGCTGTTCCACGCGCCGCAGCCGCCCGCCTGGCCAGCCGCTCCGGTCGCCGCCTATCTGGCCGGGCGCGCCCGGGTGACCGAGGCGGGGCGCGCACTGCGGATCTCTCGCCCGCTGCCGCAACCGGCGCCGCTCGTCTCGGTGCTGATCCCAACCCGAGATCGCGCCAACCTGCTGGAGCGCTGCATCGACGGGTTGCTGAACGCGACGGACTACGCGTGCCTCGAGATCGTCGTCTTTGACAACGACAGCCGCGAGTCCCGCACACGCAGCCTGCTCGCCCGGCTGTCGCAGGACGTTCGCGTGCGGGTCATCCGGGACGAGCAGCCGTTCGACTGGTGCCGGGCGAACAACCGGGCGGCCGAGGCGGCACGGGGCGAGCTGCTGCTGCTGCTCAACAACGACGTGTTCGTGCGCGATCGCGACTGGATGACGGAGATGGTGTCGCACGCGCTGCGTCCGGACGTGGGCGCGGTTGGTGCCCGCCTGCTCTATCCGGACGGCCGCCTGCAGCATGCCGGCGTGGTGATGCATCCGCCGAGCCTCGCTTCGCATGTGATGCGCTTCGCGCCGGCCGGCGAGCCCGGCCCGTTCGGCAGCTTCCATGCCGTGCGCTCGGTCGCCGCGGTCACCGGGGCGTGCCTGATGCTGCGCAAGTCGGTCTTCGAGGAGGTCGGCGGCTTGGCCGAAGGCGACCTTCCGGTCACCCTCAACGACGTCGACCTCTGCCTGCGCATCCGTGCCGCCGGCTATCGCATCGTCTACACGCCGCACGCGTGCCTCACTCACATGGAAGGCGTCAGCCGCGAGTCGGACCTCGAGCCCGCGCAGTTCACCCGCCGCCTGCGCGAGTGGACCGTGCTGCGCAAGCGCCTCGGCGACGCAGGCGACCGCGACCTGTACCTGAATCCGAACTTCGCGCTCGGCGACGAGACCCTGATGTTCGCCCCGCCTGCGGGCTGAGCGCGGGCGTCACACGCTCGACAACGGCGGCGCCACTTCCTCGAGCGGCTTGCGCTCGGCCGGCACGCCCAAGGCCAGTTCCACCAATCCCGCACCGATCATCAGCGCACCGGCGAGCAGGTGCCCGAGTCGTATGCCGGATCGCTCGCTGCTCTCCAGCAGCGCGCCGAACACCGCCGGGCCCGCGATGCCGCCGATGCCGGTGCCGAGCGCGTAGAACACGCTGATCGCCACCGCGCGCATCTCGAGCGGGAAGCTCTCGCCGACCGTCAGGTAGGCGGAACTCGCCGCCGCACTCGCGACGAAGAACGTCACGGTCCAGGCCGCCATCAGCCCGATTGCCGACAGCGCGCCGGTGCCGAACAGCACGCCGGTCGCGGCCAGCAGCACGCCGGAGACAACGTATGTCAGTGTGATCATCGCCTTGCGGCCGACGCTGTCGAACAGCCGGCCCAGCAGCGCAGGGCCGGCGAAGTTCCCCAGCGCGAACGGCACGAGGTACGTGCCCGCCGAGGCATCCGGCACATGGTAGAAGTGCGTCAGGATCAGCGCGTAGGTGAACAGCACCGCGTTGTAGCAGAACGCCTGCGCGCCCATCAGCGCGGTGCCGAGCACGGTGCGCCGCTTGTAGGTCGAGAACAGCGCCCGCACCGACGGCCCGAACCACGCATGCACGTCGGTGCGCAGCCGCAGCTTCTTGCCCTCCGGCTTCGGCAGCGGCCTGCCGGTCGACGCCTCCACGCGTTGCTCGATCTCGCGCATCACCGCGTCGGCATCGCCGGGGTCGCCATGCGTCATCAGCCAGCGCGGGCTTTCGGGGACGAAGCGGCGCACGAACAGCACGCCGGCGCCGATCACCCCGCCGATGACGAAAGCGAGCCGCCAGCCCCAGAAGCCGCCGGCCAGCTTCTGCACCGCGTCCGCGCCCACGCCGCCGAGCGCCGCGCCGACCCAGTACGAGCCGTTGATGCACAGATCGGTCAGGCCGCGTCGCCGCGCCGGGATCAGCTCCTGGATCGTCGCATTCACCGCGGCGTACTCGCCGCCGATTCCTGTGCCGGTGATGAAGCGGAAGAACGCGAACGACCACAGGTCCCAGGCCGTGCCAGACGCGATGGTGCCGAGCAGGTAGATCGTCAGCGTCACGGTGAACAGCTTCTTGCGGCCCAGCCGGTCGGTCAGCCAGCCGAAGAACAGGGCGCCGATCACCGCGCCCGCGAGGTACGCGCTCGCCGTCCATCCCATCTGGCCGCCGCGCAACCCAAGCCCGCCCTGCCCGCTGGCGATGGCGGGTGACAGCGAGCCGACCAGCGTCACCTCCAGCCCGTCGAGGATCCAGGTGATCCCCAGCGCGAAGATCACCAGCCAGTGAAACCGCGCCCAGGGCAGCCGGTCGAGCCGCGCGGGGACATCGGTCTCGGCGACGTTCGCGCCCGCGTGTGTTGCCGCGTCCATCGCGGCGGAACGGCGCGGCGCGGCTGAGGTTCCGGCGCCTACCTGCGCAGCTCCATCTGAATCGGCCCTTCTCGCCGTCCGTGGGTGAACTGGTCGACCTCCGGGTTGCCGCTGTCCATCAGCGCGGTCGCCGGGCCGGACCAGATGATCCGCCCGTGATTGAGCATCGCGGCGGTGTCGCCGATGCGCCGCGCACTTGCCATGTCATGCGTGATCGCGACCGCGGTGCTGCCGAGGCGGCGGACGCAATCGTTGATGAGCCCGTCGATCACCGCGCCCATGATCGGATCGAGCCCCGTCGTCGGCTCGTCGAAGAACAGGATGTCGGGACGCGGGGCGATGGCGCGCGCGAGTGCCACGCGCTTCTGCATGCCGCCGGACAGCTCCGCGGGCGACAGGTCGCCCACGCTCGGCGCCAGTCCGACCTCGCCGAGGAACTCCTCGGCCCGCTCGCGCGCCTCGTGCCGGTTGACCATCCGCCGCGCCAGCAGGCCGAAGGCGACGTTCTCCCAAACCGGCAGGCTGTCGAACAGCGCGCCGTTCTGGAACAGCATGCCGATGCGCGCGCGGGCCAACTCGCGCTCCCGCCGTCCCTGGCGGAGGATGTCGACGCCGTCGATCTCGATGACGCCCTCGTCCGGTTCGAGCAGCCCGAGCACGCATTTCAGCAGCACCGACTTGCCGGTCCCCGAGCCGCCGATCACCACCATCGAACTCGCCGCCGGCACGTCGAGATCGACGCCGTCCAGCACGACCTTCTCGCCGAACGACTTGCACAGGCCGCGGATGCGGATCTTCGGCGTCGCCCCGCCTGTCGTCGCGCTCATCGCGAGAAGAACGCCTCGGTCAGCACGTAGTCGAAGCCGAGGATCAGGATCGACGCGCTGACCACCGCGTAGGTCGTCGCCGCACCCACGCCTTCGGCGCCGCCGCGGCTGTTGTAGCCCTGGAAGCAGCCCATCAGCGTCACCAGGAAGCCGAACACGCCTGCCTTCACCAGGCCCGACACCACGTCCTGCGTCTGCACGAAATCCAGCGTGCTGGTCAGGTAGCCGTGCGGATTGAACCCCAGCTTCATCGTCGCGATGATGTAGCCGCCCAGCACGCCGAGGATGTCGGCGATCACCACGAGGCAAGGCAGTGCGATGATGCCCGCCAGCAGCCGGGGTGCCACCAGGTATTTCATCGGATTGGTCGACAGCGTGCGCAGCGCGTCGATCTGGTCGGTCACCCGCATGGTGCCGATCTCGGCCGCCATCGCCGCACCCACGCGCCCCGCCACCATCAGCCCGGCCAGCACCGGCCCGAGTTCGCGCGTGACCGACAGCACGACGACGTTGGCGACCGCGCTTTCGGCCGAGAAGCGCGCGAACCCGGTATAGGACTGCAGCGCCAGCACCATGCCGGTGAAGATCGCCGTCAGCGCCACGACGGGCAGGCTGAAATAGCCGATCTCCAGCAGCGCGCGTCCGAAGGCGCGCCAATAGAACGGCGGGCGCGTGATGTGCGACAGGCCGGACGCGGCGAACATGCCGAGCGCGCCCGCACCCCGGCACGCCACGATGAGCCCGCGCCCGATCGCGGCGAGCATATCGAGCAGCGCGTTCACGCCGGCGTGTAGATCCGCTCGCAGCGCCGGGCGAGCGCGGTCAGGACCTCGTAGCCGTTCGTGCCGGCAGCCTCCGCCGCGTCGTCGGGGGTGCAGTGCGGGCCGATCAGCTCGATCCAGTCGCCTGGCCGCAGATGCGGCGCGGCGGACGCGTCGTAGGTGGTCAGGTCCATGGAGACGCGACCTACCAGCGGCAGACGCACCCCGTCAAAGAAGGCGGCGCCCCGGTTGGAGTGGCTGCGCAGCCAGCCGTCCGCGTAGCCGATGCCCGCAACGGCAAGGCGCATCGGCGCCGCTGCGGTGAAGGTCGCGTTGTAACCGACGCTGTCGCCGGCGCGCAGATCGCGCAGCTGCAGCACGCGCGCATGCAGGGTCACGGCCGGCGCCATCGGGTTCGCGCGGCCCGGCGTCGGGTTGATGCCGTACAGCGCCGCACCCGGACGCGCGAGGTCGGAGCGGAACGCGTCGCCGAGGAAGATGCCCGAGGAGTTGGCGAAACTGGTCGGCACATGCGGGAAGTGCGCGCAAGCGGAGGCAAAGCGCGCATGTTGGGCGGCGTTGACCGGCTGCTCCGGCGCCTCCGACGACACCAGGTGCGTCATGACGTAGCGCAGGTCGATGCCGCGCAGGCGGTCGGGGTTGGCGCCCAGGGCGACGTCCGCCTCCGGCAGGCCCAGCCGGTTCATGCCGGTGTCGACGTGGAGCATCGCCGCGCCGGACCGGCCCCGCGCGCGGCAGGACGACGCCCAGTCGTCGATCTCCGCCAGCGTGCCGAGCACCGGGGCGATGTCGTCGTCCAGGAAAGCGTCGGCCGCGCCGGGCGGCAGGCCGTTGAGCACGGCGAGGAACGCGGACGGGATCGCCGGGCGCACGGCGCGGGCCTCGGCGAGATGGGCGACGAAGAAGTGCCGGCAGCCCTCGGCGTAGAGCCGGGCGGCGATCGGGATCGCGCCGAGCCCGTAGCCGTCGGCCTTGACGACCGCGGCGGTGGGCGCGCCATGACGGTCGCGCAGTGTCCGCCAGTTCGCCGCGATCGCGTCGAGGTCGACGGTCAGCCGCGCCGCATGGCCGGCCGGCGGTTGGGAACGGGCCTTCATGCCCCGCACGCTATCGCTTGCGGCGCCGTTGCGTCACCGACGCGCCGCACGGATACGCGCGCGGCGCCATAGGTGCGCTCATCGAGGACGTCCGGCCCCAGGGACTCGGGCCAGGACAGAGCGTCGGAGCGGGCGGTTTCGGCGACGACGATGGCGCCGGGGGCGAACCATCCGGCCGCTGCCAGCGCGGCGGCGGCGCGCGGGACAAGATCCTGTCCGTACGGCGGATCGAGGAACACCAGCCGGCACGGCCGGCCCGCGGGAGGCGCGCAGGCGTCGGCGGCCAGGATGTCCGCGTCGGCCCGGCACACCGCGACGTTGCGGCGCAAGGCGGCGAGGGCGGCAGGGTCGCGCTCGATGAACGTGGCATGCGCGGCGCCGCGCGACAGCGCTTCCAGCCCCATCGCCCCGGTGCCGGCGAAGGCATCGAGCACGTGCGAGCCCTCGATCAGGTCGCGGCCGCCCCAGGCGGCGTGCAGCAGCATGTCGAAGATCGCCTGCCGCGCGCGGTCGGATGTCGGACGGGTCGCCGTGCCCGGCGGCGCCGTCAGTGCGCGCCCGCGCCAGCGTCCGGCGACGATCCTCATGCCGTCTCGCGCGGCAGCTGGTCGCGCAGCATCCGTGCGGGGACTTCCTCGATCGCGCCGCGCGGCAGCTGGCCGAGCTGGAACGGGCCGTAGGCGACCCGGATCAGCCGCGCCACCGACAGGCCGAGATGGGCGAGGACGCGCCGCACCTCGCGGTTCTTGCCTTCGCGCAGGCTGATCGTGAGCCAGGCGTTCTCGCCCTTGCGGCTGTCCAGCCCGGCCTCGATGGGGCCGTAACGCACGCCCTCGACGGTCACCCCGCCGGCCAGCGCGGCGAGTGCGGGCGGGTCCACCGCGCCGTGCACGCGCGCGCGGTAGCGGCGCAGCCAGCCGGTGGCCGGCAGTTCCAGCCTTCGGGCGAGCGCGCCGTCGTTGGTCAGCAGCAGCAACCCCTCGCTGTTGAGGTCGAGCCGGCCGACGCTGACGACGCGGGGCATGCCGGGCGGCAGGCGTTCGAACACGGTCGGGCGGCCCTGCGGGTCGCGATGCGTCGTCATCAGCCCGGCCGGCTTGTGGTAGCGCCACAGCCTTGTGCGCTCCGGCGCGTCGACGACGGCACCGTCGACGACGACGATGTCGCCGGGCGAGACGAACGTCGCGGGATGCTCGACGACGGCGTTGTTGAGCTTGACGCGGCGCTCGGTCAGCAGGCGTTCGGCATCGCGCCGGCTCGCGACACCCGCGCGGGCCAGCCATTTGGCGATCCGCTCGCCGCCGTGCTCGCCACCCCGGGGGGCGGGTTCGGTCACGGCGGCCGGGCGGCGGCGATGAAGGCGGCGAAGATGCGCGCGTCGCCGGGGTCGATGTGGAATTCGGGGTGCCACTGCACGCCGAGGCAGAATGTCCGGCTCGGGTCCTCGATCGCCTCGATGACGCCGTCGGGGGCGGTGGCGCTGACGACGGCGTGCGGGCCGGCATCGCGCACCGCCTGGTGGTGCGACGAGTTCACCTGCATCTCGTGGCGGCCGGTGATGCGGGCGAGCAGGCTGCCGGGGCGGATCGCGACGCTGTGGCCCGGCTCGTGCCGCGCGTTGGGTTGTTCGTGCGCGAGGGCATCGGGCAGGACGTCCGGGATGTGCTGGATCAGCGTGCCGCCGAGGGCCACCGCCAGCAGCTGCTGGCCGCCGCAGATGCCGAGCACCGGCATCTCGCGGGCGAGTGCCCCGCGCAGCAGGGCGAGTTCGGCGTCGGTGCGGGTGGCCTTGAGCGTGACGGTCGCGTGCCGGCCGGCATCGCCGTACAGCGCCGGATCGACGTCGAACGCGCCGCCGGTGACGATCAGCGCGTCGATGCGGTCGAGATAGTCGTCGGCGAGGTCGGGGTGGTGCGGCAGGGCGACCGGCAGGCCGCCGGCGGCGGCGACCGCATCGGCGTAGTGGTTGCGCAGCGCGTACCAGGGGTATTTCGAGTAGCCGCCGGGCTGCTCGGAATCGAGGGTCACGCCGATCAGCGGTTTGCACATGGACCGTGTGCTAGACCTGCGGTCGTGAGAGAGGCAAGCGAGGCGGACCCGAGGGGATCGCGCGCCGCGAGCGCCGGAAGCCGCAGGCGGAGGGGGCGCGAGCGCGGCCGCGGCCTGGGCCGGCGCCGGGGCGGAGTTCTGCCGGCGGGCGGGCGGGATCGTCCAGCGGGCGGCGCCGATCTTGATGGTGGATGGGGGTGGCGGCGGCGGCGGGCGCACGGCGGGCGGCGGTGTAGGGGGCGCCGGTGTGGGGCGCGCGGCGTCGGCGGTCTGGCCTTGGGTTTCGCCCGTTCCGGCGGGGGCGGGAACGGGAGCGGTGGCAGGTTGGTGCGATGCGGGCTTTGCGCTGTCGCACCCTTCTGGATGGAGGTCGCGCAGGCGTTCGCGGCGGCGCTGGGTCTCGCGGCGGAGATGGCGGGCGTGGGCGCGCACGAGGCCGCGCTCGACCTCGCGGCGGTCGCGATGGTGCCAGGATTCGACCGAGCCGCGATGGGCGATCATCGGCCAGAGTTCGGGCTCGAACTGCGGCGGCATCGGCTCGGGGCCGTTGCGGGCGACGTGTTCGCGGTGGCGCGCCCAGAACTGCCGTCGCTGCTCGCGGTATTGCCGGCGCTCGGCGAGCAGGCGCACGGCGCCGCGCCGGGCGAGCTTGTAGAGCGCGACCTCGGCCTTCCAGTCGCCCCGGCAGGCGGCGATGTAGTGGGCGCGGGCCCGTTCGCAGTGGTGGCAGCGGGGCTTGCGGCGGTCGGTCCAGGAGTTGGGCGCGTCGCACCACGAGGTGAGGTCGCGCCGCCAGGGGGTGGCCCGGAACAGCTTCTTCGGCGGCGGCCGGTGCTCGCAGAAGGCGTCGTAGGCGATCTCCAGCCGGTAATGCCGCGCCTGGCCGGAGCGCGGTGCCTCGTCGTCCGGCGGCAGCGGCCGGGGCCGGGTCTTGCGGGCGTAGGGACGGGCGTCGATGAGGCGGCGGTAGAGGCGTTGAAGCGAGGTCGGGAGCCAGCGAAACATCGTGTCCTCCCGATCGCTGGGGGTGAAAGTCACGCCCCGGGGAACTAGGCCGATTAGGAAAACTTGGCAAGAGAAAAAATTGACAGGTATGTTTGCTTGTTGCTGACGGGGGGTCCGCGCTGTTGAGGGAAGCGGGCGAGGACCCGATGACGCTGGCGCTGGCCGAGGCGGCGGCGGCGGCCG
>DATEQV010000339.1:0-16009 GCA_035272265.1 Acidisphaera sp.
CGCTTCGCGACGACCGCTCGGTGAGTTCCGCCGCAGACGCCGCCTCCCGCAGCCCCGCGACGAACACCGCCCCTGCGGCGCCGAACGCACCGGGTCCGCTCCAACCGGCGGATCACCCGACGGCCGACGCCGAGAGCCCCGCTGCGCAGCCTCAGCCCCCGAGTGCTGCCGCGTCCGTCCGCAAGATCGCCGGCCTCTTGGTGCGGGCGCTCGTCCTGATCTCACTGTCGGCCGGCCTCGCCTCGGCCGCCTTGCCGTCCGCCGTCCTCGGCGTCGCGTGCGTCAGCCTGCCTGCCGCCGCCCCCGCGGGTGCCGCCGAGGGCGAACGGCGGCCCTGCATGATCGGCCCCGCGTCAGAGGTCCGATCCGCGCACTCCCCGAGCCGGCTGCACGCCGCCCGCGCGCCTCCGGCCGTTGCTCACCCGCCATGACCGGCCCCCGGGCCAGCCCTCCGGGCTGCCCGAGGACAAGCCTTGTGCCGGTCATCCACGACTTGCTTTCTTCTGTAACCACAGCGAAGTCGTGGATGGCCGGGCCAAGCCCGGCCATGACGAGAGTGTAACGGCTGCGTCAGGCTGGAAACGCGCCATGAAGGTGCCTACAGCGCCGCCAGCACGCGCTCGCACACGCGGTCCACCGCCGCGTCGCTCAGATCCGGATGGATCGGCAGCGCAAGGATTCGCGTGGCGATGTCCTCCGACACCGGCAGCGTCGCGCCGTCGTGGTGGTCGCGGTACGCCGGCTGGTGGTGCAGCGGGCGCGGGTAGTAGATCGCGGTCGGCACGCCGTCGGCGCGCAACACCGCCTGCACGCGGTCGCGCTCGGCGGCATCGCGCAGCAGCACCGCATAGATCGCCCACGCGCTCGCGCTGTCGGGCACCCTCGCCGGCGTGGTCACCGCATTGCCCAGGCGCCGGTCGTACGCGTCGGCCACGCGCGCCCGCGCCGCGAGTTCGCCCTCGAACACGCCGAGCTTCGCCAGCAGCACCGCCGCCTGCAACGTATCGAGCCGCCCGTTCATGCCGGTGCGCAGCACCTCGTAGCGCGACGTGCCCTCGCCATGCGTGCGCAGGCTGCGATACAGCGCGGCACGGCCGGCATCCTGCGTGAACATCGCACCGCCGTCGCCGTAGCCGCCGAGCGGTTTCGATGGAAAAAAACTCACGGTCGTCACGTCCGAAAACACCCCGAGCCGCCGCCCGTGCAGCGACGCGCCGAAGCTCTGCGCGCAGTCGTCGATCGCCAGCAGGTCGGCCTCGCGGGCGATCGTCTCCAGCGCCGGCCAGTCCGCCGGCTGGCCGAACAGATCCACGCCGATCAGCGCACGCGGCCGTAGCTTCCCGGCCTTGCGCACGGCGGCGATGCGCGCACTCAAATGCAAGGGGTCGATCTGAAACGTTCTCGCGTCGACGTCGACGAAGACAGGTGTGGCGCCGAGCACCAGCGGCACCTCGGCCGTCGCCGTGTAGGTGAACGCGGGCAGGAACACCGCGTCGCCCGGGCCGATGCCCGCCGCCATCAGCGCGATCTGCAACGCATCGGTGCCGCTGCTGACGCCGACGCAGTGCGCCGCACCGCAGAACTCCGCCAGACGCTGCTCCAGCTCCGCCACCTCCGGCCCGAGGATGAACTGGCAATGCGCCAGCACGCGGTCGATGCGCGCGCGCAAATCCTCGGCGATGCGGCGCTGCTGCGCCTTGAGGTCAAGGAACGGAATCGGATCGGCCATTGCGTGTCCTTCAGGCTTCGGCGCGGCTACCCGCGGCAGAATTGTGGTCGAATTCGGGAACCAGCCGCGCCAGCTGCGACAGCGCGAGCTTCGCCTGCCCGCCGCGGCACGCCGCCGCGATCTCGTCGAGCGCGCGGCCGACGATCGCCGGATCGGCGGTGCGCGGTGTGGCCATCAGCAGGCCGGGATAGATCGTCGGCTCCGGCGGCTCGCGGCCGTGGAACAGCTCCTCGAACAGCTTCTCGCCGGGACGCAGTCCGGTGAAACGGATCTCCACGTCCTGCTCGGGCCGCAATCCCGCCAGCCGCACCATCTGCCGCGCGAGGTCGACGATCTTCACCGGCGGACCCATGTCGAGCACGAAGATGCCGCCCTCGCGCGCGCCGGGCAGCGCGTCAGCGGTGCCGACCACGCTCGCCTGCAGCACGAGGCCGACCGCCTCGCGCACCGTCATGAAGTACCGCTGCATGTCGGGATGCGTGACGGTCAGCGGCCCGCCGCGTTCGAGCTGGCGCTGGAACAGCGGCACCACCGAGCCGGTGCTGCCGAGCACGTTGCCGAACCGCACCGTGATGCAGCGCATCCCGCCATGCGTCGCGCGTGCGGCGATGTCGAGCCCCTGGCAGTACATCTCCGCCAGCCGCTTGGAGGCACCCATCACGCTCGACGGGTTCACCGCCTTGTCGGTCGAGATCAGCACCATCGCGGTCGCACCGGCAGCGCGCGCAGCGTCGGCGACATGCCTTGTGCCGACGGCGTTGGTCAGCAGCCCCTCCAGCGGATTGTCCTCGACCATCGGCACGTGCTTGAGCGCCGCGGCGTGGAACACCAGCGCGGGGCGGAACTCCTCGAAGATCGCGCGGATGCGGAACTCGTCGCGGATGTCGGCGATCACCGCGCGGCGGGCGACGCCGGGGTGGCTCTCGCCCAGCTCCAGGTCGATCTGCCACAGCGCGAACTCGCCGTTGTCGATCAGCAGCAGCCGCTCGGGACCGAGGGCCGCCACCTGCCGCGCCAGTTCCGCGCCGATCGTGCCGCCCGCGCCGGTGACGATCACCCTTCTGCCCTGGACCAAGCGGGCCATGCCCTCGCGATCGAGCGGCACCTGCCGGCGGTTGAGCAGGTCCTCGATGGCGACCGGCTTCAGCTCGAACGGCTTCCCCGCACGGGCGGGCGACAGCGCGGTGGGCCGCGCCGCGCGGCGGACGGTGATCCCGTACCGTTCGGCGGTCTCCAGCAGATGGGACAGTGCCGGACCGTCGATGTCCGGGCTGGCGATCACCAGCATCGCCGGCAGCCGGCCGTCCGCCTCGAGCCGGTCCAGGATGCCCTCGGCCCGGTCGAGCGTCCCGAGCACCGGCAGGCCGTGCAGGCGCCGCCCGGCCTGCCGGCTGCTGAGCGCCACCAGCCCGTCTATTCGGATCGGCGGGCGCTTGTCGGCGGCGAGCGCGCGCAGGAACAGGTCGGCGTCCTCCGCCGCCCCGACGACGACGGCCGAGGGGGCATCGCCCGACTGCAACCTGGGGCTGCGGACCAGCCGGTACGCGACCCGGGGGGCGCCCAGCAGCACCAGCAGCACGAGGCTGTGCAGGACGGGGAAGCCCGGGCTCGGCACCGCCGGCCCGACCAGGCGGGCGGCGACGATGAAGAACGCGGCGCCGAGGACCGAGGCTCCGGCCACCGCCAGCAGGTCGCGCATCCCGGCGAAACGCCAGTACTGCATCGACAGGCCGAACGGCATGCCGCCCAGCAGCACGGCCGCCGCACCCATCGGCAGCTCGAACCAGGGCGTCAGGATCGCGGCGTCCGGCTGCGCGACCCAGCGCGCCAGCGGCACCGACACCGCCGCCAGCAACCCGTCGAGCAGCACGTTCACGGCGATGCGCAGCACGGGGCGAGGCGAGGCCATGCGGCTCCTATGCGAGCTTGGCCCGGGTGTCGCAACCCGCGTTACCGTTTGCTGTCATGCCGCCGGGCTGCCATGAGGACGCCGCACGCCGCCCCTCGCGCCAATGGCCCTCGCCGCCCTCCTCCGACACCTGGGCTTCGCCGCCTGCCTCGCCCTGCTGTCCGCCGCGGTGGTCCGGCTGATGATCGCCGTCCGCGTGATGGACACGCCGGACGAGCGCAAGGCCCACACCAGGCCCACCCCGAAGGGCGGCGGCGTCGGGATCGTCGCGGCGTTCCTGGTCGGGGTCTATGCCCTGTACTACTATGCGCAGTACGCGCGGCTGGCCGACCTGCCTTTCCGGGGCGTGATCGTGGCCTCGGCGGCGATCGCGGTGGTGGCGTTCCTCGACGACCTGCGGGACTGGCCGTTCGTGGTCAAGCTGGCCGCCCAGGTGGCCGCTTCGGTCACGGCGGTGGCCAGCGGCCTGTTCATCAGCGTGCTGCGCGTGCCGTACGTCGGACCGGTCGAGCTGGGCTGGGTAGGGCCGGTGCTGACGATGGCCTGGGTGCTGTTCGCCACCAACGCGATGAACTTCATCGACGGCATGAACGGGCTGGCGGGCGGGGTGACGCTGGTCGCCGCCTGCTTCCTCTGCGGCATCGCGGCGCACGAAGGCCAGTGGTTCGTCTATTTCGCCGCGCTCCTGCTGGCGGCGGGCGTGGCCGGGTTCCTGCCGTTCAACTACCCGCGCGCGCGCATCTTCATGGGCGACGTCGGCAGCCAGTTCTGCGGCTTCGTGCTCTCCGTGCTCGGCATCGCCGCGGCGCGGTTCGAGCGCGTGGACCTGTCGTTCCTGATCGTGCCGATGCTGCTCAACGGCGTCCTCTACGACGTCGCCTTCACCCTGGTGCGGCGCATGCTGGCGGGCGAGCGGATCACCACGCCGCACCGGACGCACCTCTATCAACTCGCCCAGCGCACCGGGATGCCGGCGCCGGCCGTCGCTGCGCTGCACTGGCTGTTCGCGGCGTTCGGCGGGGTGTGCTGCATCGGCTTCGTCGCCGCCCCGTCGCCGCTCAAGCCGTACATCCCGCTCGCCTGCCTGGTCCCCCAGCTTGTCTGGACGGCCTACGTGCTGGTTCGCGTGCGCAGGGCGGGGCTGGCGATCTGAACCCCGGTCAGCAGCCACGCCCCCGCGCCGAGCAGCACCAGCACGACGCACATCCCCGCGCGCTGGCTGCCGGTCGCGGCGGTGACGGCGGCCAGCGAGGCGGGACCGACGAAGCCGGTGATCCGGCCGGACAAGGCATAGAGGCCGAAGAACGAGGCACGCCGGTCGGCCGGTGCGAGCTGCGCCATCAGGCTGCGGCTGGCCGACTGCGCGGGCCCGACGAACAGCCCGAGCGGCACGGCGACGATCCAGAACAGCGTCGGACTGCGCACGATCAGCACCGCCGCGCCGAGGCCGATCAGGCAAGCGAGCGACGTCAGGATGACGCTGCGCGGCCCCAGCCGGTCCTCGAGCATCGCGAAGCCGAGCGCGCCGATCCCGCCGGTGACGTTCAGCCCGATGCCGAGCAGCAAAACCTGTTGCGGCGTCATGCCGAACGTTCCCGCGGCGAAGATCGCGCCGAACGCGAACAGGGTGATCAGCCCGTCGCCGTACACCATCCGGGCGACCAGGAACCGCACCAGCACGGGCTCGCGCGCCGCCGCGTGCACGAGGGCGGCCAACCCCGCCAGCCCCCGGCGGGCCGCCTGCGCCCAGGGCAGTCGATGGATCGCCCGCTCGCGCATCAGCAGCAGCGGCGCGGCGAAGACCAGCAGCCATGCCGCGGCGACGAGCGTGGTGGCGCGCACCGGCTCGGCACTGGCGCGATCGAGCCCGAAGGGCGGCGTGGCGGGCTGGACCAGCACGAACAGCGAGATCAGCAGGCCGGAAATGCCGCCGAGATAGCCGAGGCCCCAGGCGATGCCGGAGACGCGTCCGATCCGGCCGAGCGGGGCGATCTCCGGCAGCATGGCGTTGTACAGGGCCAACGCCACCTCGGACGCGACGGTGGCGCTGCCCACGAGCAGCAGCGCGGGCAGCATGGACCCGGGGTGTGGCCGGATGAACCACAGCCCACCGATACAGCCCGCCAGGATCAGCGTCGCAATGCGCAACATCGACTGGCGGCGGCCGCCATGGTCGGCGATGGCGCCGAGCGGTGCTGCGACCAGGGCGATGATGACGCCGGCGGTCGCCTGCGCAGCGCCCCACGCGGCGGTGCCGCGGATGGGATCGGGTGCCACCGCCTGGACGAAATAAGTCGCGAACACGAACGTGGTGACGATCGTGCTGAACGGTCCGTACGCCCAATCGTACAGGCACCAAGCGACAAGCCGCGCACGCCCGGCCGGCGAAAGCGGCAGCGGCGCGGACACGTGCAGCGTCAGTTCGAGCGGGAGACGGAGCACGAAGGCACGCGCTGCGCGAGCCTCCGCGTCCGGTTCACATCAGCGCGAGACGCGCGGCGATCAGGCCGACCGGCGGCTGCTGCTGCTCTCGTGCGACGATCCGCCCTTGCGCGCGGCGGCGGCAGCTTCCGTCATGATGCCGCGGAGGTCGCGCAGGAAGGCCGCGCCCTTGAGGGTGCGCTGCACCAGGACGCTGCGGCGGTCCATCGGGTCGACCTTGCGGCGGGCGAGGTCGAGCTCGCCGAGCCGGTCGAGCGCGCGCGTGATCGCCGGCTTGGAGACGTTCAGGTCGGCGGCGAGGCCGCGGACCGTGTGAGCGCCGTCCTGCAGATAGCAGGTCAGGAAGACACCGAGCTGGCGCGCGGACAGATCCGGCCCATCGCGGCGGACGAGCGCGACCACCGTGTCGCGCAAGGTGCCGACCAATTGATCGGCGTTTTGGCTAGCAGCCATGTTTCACCCTTTCACCCTGGCAGCGGGCACTTGCCCCTGCCTATCCATCCGCCCCGTATGGCGGACGCTGCTCCCCTGGAGAGCGATACGGCGCCCATTCGTTTCACGGCGAGAGACTCCATACGATCTGCCTGTGAACCGGATTCTTGCAAGACCACATCGCATACACGTTACCGAGCCGTTCTGCTACGGCTGCGGAGTGATTAACATATCACGAATCGTTTCGAGCGCGGCGCGCAGCGCCTGGGCCTCACCGCCTTCGGGGCGTCCGGGCCGGGACGCATCGTTCCACGCGTAGAGATCGACATGGGCCCAATGTATGCCGGCCCTGACGAAACGTTGCAAAAATAACGCCGCTGTAATCGCGCCGGCATGCGATTTGGACGAAACGTTACCGAGGTCGGCGACCGTGCTGTCCAGCCAGCTGTCGTAGCCGGACCACAGCGGCAGGCGCCAGAGCGGGTCGGCCGTGCGGCGACCGGCTGCCTCGAACGCGGCGGCAAGCCGGTCGTCGTTACAGAACAGCGCCGGCAGGTCGGGGCCGAGGGCCGCTCGTGCCGCACCCGTGAGAGTTGCGAAGTCGAAAAGCACACCGGGCGACTCGCTGCACGCTTCCGCGAGCAGGTCGCAGAGCACCAGCCGGCCTTCGGCATCGGTGTTGCCGACTTCGATCGACAATCCGTATCGGCTGCGCAGTATATCCGATGGTCGCATCGCGTGACCGGAGACGCTGTTCTCGACGCAGCCGATACGTACTGCGAGTTGCACCGGCAGGTCTGCGCCCATCACCATGCGTGCAAGACCCAGCGCGTGTGCAGCTCCGCCCATGTCTTTTTTCATCCGCAGCATCGCCGAGGACGGTTTCAGGTCGTAACCGCCGGTATCGAAACACACGCCCTTGCCGACAAGAGAGACGATTGGCGCATCTTGTGCGGCCTTGCTGCCGCGCCAGCGCAGGATCGCGACCACGGGCGGCCGCGCCGATCCTGCCCCGACCGCCGCAATCACGGGATACCGCTCCGCGAGCGCGGTGCCCTCGATCCGCTCGCAGTTGGCGCCGAAGTCGCGCGCCAGCGTGGCGGCGGCGTCCGCCAGTTCAGCCGGTCCGAGGTCGTTGGCCGGGGTGTTGACGAGGTCGCGCACGAGCCAGATGGCGTCGGCGGCGTTGACGGCCGCGTCCGCGCCGTCGGGCAGCATCAGCCGAGCCGGCTCCCGCTTGGGCGCCTTGTAGCGGCCGAAACGGTAGGCTCCGAGCGCGAAGCCGAGTGCCGCCGAAGCGGCGTCGTAGTCCCCTGGCGCGAGCCGCCAGACCGTTCCGGCAGGCAGACGGCTTGCCAGTTCGCCGAAGACGAACGGGGTGCGGTCGTCGCCGAGCCCGAGCAGCGCCGCGCCGACCCCGCCGTCGCCGGGCAGCAGCAGCAGCTCCCCTGCGTCTGCCTTGAAGCCGGCCGCCGTCGCGTAGGCCGTTGCCCGATCCGGCAAGGCATCGAGCGTGGCCGCCAACCTGTCCGGCCGCACCGTCGTGATCGCGCGAACCCCTTCCGGCGGCGATTCGGTAGCGAAAGCGGCGAACGACGGGCGATCAGGCAAAAGCGGGCTCCTTCGGCGGTCCGGGGTGAAGGCCACGTCCGGATGGTCGCCCAGGGCGATACAACCCAAAGTGGCAGAATGTTCCGTCCAACACAACCAGAAAATCGGTATTTGCCCGTTATGTCTTCCTTATCCGGGCGGATCATTCACGCCGCCAGACTGCGGCCGAGCAGGTCGGTCATGCGCCGGGCGAACGCGGCCGGATCGGCCGGCAGCTCGCCGTCCTGGATTCGGGCCAAGTCCAGCAAGGCCGCCGCGGCATCGGCGATCACCGACTTGTCGCGCTTGAGCAGGCCCGCGATCACCGGATGCGCGGGGTTGACCTCCAGCACAGGAGCGATCGCGGGACCGCCGCGGCCGGACCGGCGCAGCAGGCGTTGCATCTGCAGGTCCGGTCCCGACGCGCCGGCCGCCAGCACGACGGCGCTGTCCACCAGCCGTCCCGTCGCGCGCACGTCGCTGACGCGATCGCCCAATGCCGCCTTCATCGCCGACGTCAGCACGGACGCGTCCTCGCCGGCGCCCGGCGCGCCAAGCTCGGCCGCGGCCTGGGTCACGCTGCGCAGCTTCTTGCCTTCGAAATCGGTCACGCGGTCGGGCCAGAACGCGTCGATCGGATCGGTCAGCAGCAGGACCTCGATACCCTTGCTGCGTAGGCCTTCGAGCTGCGGCGAGTTGCGCAGCGCCTCTGTCTCCTCGCCCAGCAGGTACCAGATCGTGTCCTGGCCGGTCTGCATGCGGTCGGAATATTCGGCGAGCGACGTCCAGCCTTCGACGGCGGACGAGCGGAAGCGCAGCAGCGGCGCGATCTCGGCGCGGTGCTCGGAGTCCTCCCACACGCCTTCTTTCAGCATCGCGCCGAAATTGTCCCAGAACCCGGCGTAGTCGGCCGCGTCCTTTGCGCGCGTCTTCAGCTCCGACAGCACGCGCCCCGTGGCCGCACGGCGCAGGCGGCCGAGCACGGGCGTGGCCTGCAGCATCTCGCGCGAGACGTTCAGCGGCAGGTCGTCGGTGTCCACCACGCCCTGCACGAAGCGCAGCCAGGGCGGCAGCAGGTCGGCCTCGTCGGTGATGAACATGCGCCGCACGTGCAGGCGGACGCGGCACTTGCGCTCCTCCTCGAACGGCGCGAACGGTTTCGCGCCCGGGATGAACAGCATGGCGTAGAATTCCAGCATCCCCTCGGCGCGCCAGTGCAGCGTCGCCCACGGCGTGTCGAAGAAGTTGCCGAGGTGGCGATAGAACTCCTCTGCCGACTGCTTGGTTACGTCCGCCTTCGGCTTGCGCCACACCGCCGTGCCTTCGTTGGCCAGGATGTCCTTGCCGTCGCGCGCGATCGTCACCGGAACGGTGATGTGGTCGGCCCACTTGCGGACGACCGCCTCCAGCCGCACCGGCTCCAGATACTCGTCGGCGTCGGACTTCATGTGCAGCACGATCGTCGTGCCGGGCGTTTCGCGGCTGGCGTGGGCCAGCGTGTAGGCGGCGCCGTCTGACGCCCATGTCCATGCCTCGTCGTGGCCGGCCTTGCGGCTGGTGACCTCGACCCGCTCGGCGACCATGAACGCCGAATAGAAACCCACTCCGAATTGGCCGATCAGGCTAGGCTGTTCCTCGGGCTTGGCCTGAACGAGCTTTTCGCCGAATGCGCGGGTGCCGGAGCGGGCGATGGTGCCGAGGTTCTGTGCCAGCTCTTCCTTGGTCATGCCGATTCCGTCGTCGGCGATCAGCAGCTCTTTCGCGCTCTTGTCGGCGACGATGCGGACCTTGGCGCCCTCAGGCAGGGAAAGGCTCGGCTCGGTGAGCGCCTCGAACCGGCGGCGGTCGATCGCGTCGGCGGCGTTGGCCACCAGCTCGCGCAGGAAGATCTCCCGCTCCGAGTAGAGCGAGTGGACCACGAGGTCGAGCAGCCGCCCCACCTCCGCCCCGAAATCGTGCCGCTCCAGCTGCTCCGTGGTCTGGCTCATCATCTCTCCCGTGGGTGCAAGCCCCGCACGTGTCGCGGGCGGCCGCGATATGTCCCCGAATCGTCATGGTTTCAATGCGATGCGCGGCTCGCGACGCTTGCATTTCGCCGCACTGCACCCAACCATGCCGGTATGTCCGGATTCGCGCCCCGGGACAGATTGCCCCGGGACCACCAGGCCAGGGACTTCGTGCCCAGGGACTTCACGCCCCACGTCAAGGCCGTGCTGGGGCCGACCAATACCGGCAAGACCCATCTGGCGATCGAGCGGATGCTGGCGCACGCATCCGGCATCATCGGCTTCCCGCTGCGGCTGCTGGCGCGCGAAAACTACGACCGCATGGCCGCCCGCAAGGGCGAGCGCCATGTCGCGCTGATCACCGGCGAAGAGAAGATCGTGCCACCGGAGGCGCGGTGGTTCTCCTGCACGGTCGAGGCGATGCCGCTGGACTGCGCCGCCGAATTCGTGGCGGTGGACGAGATCCAGCTCTGCGCCGATCCCGATCGCGGCCATGTGTTCACCGACCGGCTGCTCCGCGCGCGCGGGCTGGTCGAGACGATGTTCCTCGGGGCCGAGACGATCCGGCCGCTGCTGCACCACCTCGTGCCGCAGGCGGTGATCGAGACGCGCCCGCGCCTGTCGCAACTCACCTATGCGGGGCCGATCAAGCTGACCCGGCTGCCGCCGCGCACCGCCGTGGTCGCGTTCAGCGCGGCCGAGGTTTACGCGATCGCCGAGTTGCTGCGCCGCCGGCGCGGCGGCTGCGCCGTGGTGATGGGCCGGCTGTCGCCGCGCACCCGCAACGCGCAGGTGGCGCTGTACCAAGAAAAAGAAGTCGACTTCCTGGTGGCCACCGACGCGATCGGCATGGGCCTGAACATGAACGTCGACCACGTCGCCTTCGCCAGCCTGTCGAAATACGACGGGCATAGGCCGCGCCGGCTGACGGCGGCCGAGGTCGCGCAGATCGCCGGGCGCGCGGGGCGCGGTATGCGCGACGGCACGTTCGGCACCACGGCGGAATGCCCGCCGCTCGCCGACGAGATCGTCGGCGCCGTCGAGAGCCACAGCTTCGATCCGTTGGAACACCTGTGCTGGCGCAACAGCGACCTCGATTTCGGCAGCATCGACGCGCTGCTGGCGAGCCTGAACGAGGCTCCGCCGCGCCGCGGCCTGGTGCGGGGCAACGATGCGTCCGACTTCGAAACGCTCGGCATCCTGTCGCGCGACGCGGAGATCCGTGCCCTCGCGGCGGGCCGCTCCCGTGTGCGGCTGCTGTGGGACGCGTGCCAGGTGCCGGACTTCCGCAAGCTCGCCGACGAGAGCCACGCGCATCTGTGCGCGCGCATCTTCACGCACGTCGCCCGCGAGGGCGTGCTGCCGACGGACTGGCTGGCCCGCAGCTTCGATGCGCTCGGCCGCACCGACGGCGACATCGACACGCTGATGCAGCGGCTCGCCGGCGTGCGGGTGTGGTCGTACATCGCGGCCCGCGCCGACTGGCTGCGCGACCCGGCGACGTGGCAGGCGCGCGCGCGGAGCATCGAGGACGGCCTGTCCGACGTGCTGCACGAGCGGCTGATGGCGCGCTTCGTCGACCGCCGCGCCGCAATGCTGATGCGCAAGCTCGACGAAACCGAAGGCGAACTGCTGTCGGCCGTCACACGGCACGGCGAGGTGGTGGTCGAGGGCCACCCGGTCGGTCATGTCCGCGGCTTCCGGTTCTTCCCCGACCCGCTCGCCGAGGGCGACGAGAAACGGCTTGTCCTGCGGGCGGCCCGGCGCGCCCTGCGCGAGGAGATGCCGAGGCGCGTGGCGGCGCTGGAGACGGCGCCGGACGAGGCGCTGAGCTGGACCGACGACCATCACATCGCGTGGCAGGGCGTGCCGGTCGCCCGATTGCGCCCCGGCCGCAGCCGGCTGCACCCGAGGGCGCAGGTGCTCGACAGCGAGTTTCTCGATGGGGCGGCGCGGGAGCGGGTTCGGTCGCGGGTGCAGGCCTATGTGGATGGCCGCATCGCCGCCGACCTCGCGCCGCTGGCGCAGGCCGAGGCGGCGGCTCGCGAACACCCGGCGTTGCGCGGCGTGGTGCATCGGATCACCGAAGGCCTCGGCGTGGCGACGGCCGATCAGGTGATCTCGCCCGCGATCCGTGGCCGGCTGAAGGCGATCGGCGTGAGGGCAGGACGGTTCGCGCTGTTCCATCCGGCGCTGCTCAAGCCGCGCGCCGCGGCGATGCGGGCGAGGCTGTGGTCGCTGTGGGAAGCCGAGCCGCTGGCCTCCGACGCGCCGGCCGGCGCGGTCAGCCTGCCCCCGCCGGCCGATTGGTCGCCTTCCCACGCATCGCGCATGGGCTGGCTGCCCGCCGGCGGCCTGCTGGTCCGGCTCGATATCGCCGAGCGCGTCGCGGCGGACCTTGCCTACGCGACCCGCAGGGGGACCACGCTGCTGCCGCACGATCTTGCGTCGAGGGTTTCGGCAGGACCGGCGGTGGTGGCGGCGCTGCTGCGCCTGCTCGGCTACCGGATCATCCCGGCGCCTGCCCTGGACGACGGGCAGTTCGGGCCGCCCTGCCCGGTGCGTGTGGCGCCGTTGCGGCGGCGGGAGCCGGCTCCCGCTCCGCCGCCTCGTGCCCACCGGCCGGACAGCCCGTTCGCGGCGCTTGCCGGGCTGGCTACCTCGTCGGCGTGAGGCCCGCGTCCTTCAGCGCCCGCGCGACGGTGGTCACGCGCCGCCCCTGGATGCGCGCTACCTGCAGGTCCGCCTCGGTCGGCGGGATCGAGGTCTGGCCGGACACCGCCGACGACCCGTACGGGGTGCCGGCGCCGAACATCACCGGATCGATATACCCGTTCGGCACGATGATGAGCCCGAGATGCGCCATCGGATTATAGAGCGAAATCAACGTGCTCTCGTTACCGCCGTGCGGCGTGGAGGTGGAGCAGAACACCGCGCCGGCCTTGCCGTTCAGTTTGCCCTGGAACCACAAGCCGCCGAGGCTGTCGATATACGCCTTCAGCTCGGCCGCGACCGCCCCGAACCGGGTCGGCGTGCCGAACACGATGGCGTCGGCCCACTCGGCGTCGGCTTCGGTGGGCGCCTCGTAGGCGGCGTTCATCCGGGCGGCGTTCTCCGCCCAGCCCGGCGCCTTGGCCATGATCTCGGGGCCGACGAACTCGCGGGCACGGCGCAGCCGAACCGTCGCGCCGGCCGCCTCGGCCCCCTCCGCGACCGCCTTGGCCAGCGCCTCCGTCACCCCGCCGCGCGAGTAGAAGGCAATCAGCACATTCGCCATGACACTCTCCTGATGTTCGGCATTAAACCGTTCGGCATCGAAGTATGTGCGTCTCCCGGCCACCGCAAGGTGGCCCTGGCATGATCGAGGATCGGGACTGGCAGCGGCTGGACAAGTGGCTGTGGTGTGCCCGGTTCATGAAAGCCCGCGCCGACTGTGCCCGCTTGGTGGCGGGCGGGCTTGTCCGAATCAACCGCCAGCCGACCGACAAGCCGCATGCCAGGCTGCGGGTGGGCGACGTGCTGACCGTCCCGCTCCGCGAGCAGGTCAGGGTGCTGCGCGTGCTCGCGCTCGCCTCCCGCCGCGGCCCGGCCGAGAAAGCGCGCTGCCTGTACGAGGAGATCGTCGAGGACCCGGTCCCTTGCGCACCCCCCGGAACGTCTGCATATGCGCGCCAGTCGACGATGGCCGGGGGATAGCGATGACCTACGTGGTCACCGAAAATTGTATCAAATGCAAGTTCATGGACTGCGTGGAAGTCTGCCCGGTGGACTGCTTCTATGTCGGCGAGAACATGCTCGTCATCCATCCGGACGAGTGCATCGACTGCGGCGTCTGCGAGCCGGAGTGCCCGGCCGAGGCGATCGTGCCCGACAGCGACGACCGCGCCGCCGCCTGGGCCGAGCAGAACCGGACCTACTCGACCGAGTGGCCGAACATCACCAAGAAGGGCACCCCGCCGGACGACGCCGAGGAGTGGAAGGGCAAGCCCGACAAGACCAAGCTGTTCTCGCCCAATCCGGGGACGCCCTGACCAGCGCCAAGCGGCGGTTGCGGGCGGCTGACGGCATTCCAATTTCGTGTTACAAGATCGCAAAAGGCGCCACTGTTCGCGGCCGGCCTGAGAAACGGCTCGTAAGCACGGCGTCTGGTTGTCAGCCAGGGATGCGTCGGAGCCGGACCGCGGTGGGCGCCGGATCGCTCCCCGAAGGTCAGAGGTGCCGATGAAAGCGTCCACGACGCGCAAGCCGACCGGCCGGAAAGCCGCCTCCGCGGCCCGTCGGGCGAAGCGCGCGTCCACGCCGCCGGTCCGCGCGGCGGCAAAGAAGCCCGCAGCGCGCGCCGCCGCGGTCAAGAAGCCGGTCAAGAAAGCCACGCCCGTGCGGGCGGCCGCGAAGACGCAGAGCAAGGCTCCGCGCAAGACGGCGTCCCAGAAGCCCGCGAAGTCGGCGAAATCGGCCGCGACGACCGCGGCGAAGAAGACCGTCGCCCGCGCCGCCGCCCCGAAGGCGCCGCCGAAGAAAGCTGCCCAGGCGCCCAAGCCGGCTGCGAAAACCCCGGCGCCTGCGCCCGCCGCCAAGAAGCCGGCCCCCAAGGCCGCCGCGCCGGCGCGGCGTCCCGTTGCCAAGCCCACGCCCGCCCCGGTGCCGCCGGCACCCCCGGTCGAGGCGATGGCGCCGACCATGCCGAGCCCCGAGCCGCCGTGGCACGAACCGCCGAAGCACGAGGTGCCCAAGGCCGAGCCGGAAAAGCACGAGGCTGGTCAGCACGCCGCGGTCGCGCCCGAGCCGGAGGCGGCAGTTGCAGCCGCACCGGAATCTCCGGCCGCCCCGCCGCCCGAGGCGGCGTCACCGCAACCGGCGCCTGCCGCCGCATCATCGGTTGCCGCACTGCCGGCCGCGCCGCAGCACCGCCCGCCGTCCTTTACGCCGTCGCGGCCGTCGCACTCGTTCACACCTGCGGCCCGGGGCGGCGCCGCCGTCGCCGTGGCGGAGGCCGACGAGGGGGACGAGGACGAGGAGCCCGTCCGCCCGGTGCAGCGCCTGCCGGCCAAGGCGGAGGTGTTCCACGAGGGCGATCACGTCGTCTATCCGACCCACGGCGTCGGCAAGGTCGAGAAGATCGCCACCGAGGAGATCGCCGGCCACCGGCTCGAACTGATCCACATCACGTTCGAGGAGAACCGGATGACCCTGCGGGTGCCGGTCTCCAAGGCGCGCAGCGCGGGCCTGCGCAAGCTCGCCACCCGGCAGATGTTCGACGAGGCGATGGTGGTGCTGAAGGGCCGCGCGCGGATCAAGCGCACGATGTGGTCGCGCCGCGCGCAGGAATACGAGGCGAAGATCAACTCGGGTGACCCGATCGCGATCGCCGAGGTGGTCCGCGACCTGCATCGCAACGCCGGCCAGCCCGACCAGAGCTTTTCGGAGCGGCAGATCTACGAGGCCGCGATGGACCGGCTGGCGGCCGAGCTGGCCGCGCTCGATCAGACCGACAAGGCGACCGCGGCCGAGAAGCTCAGCACGTTCCTCAAGGCGGCCTGACGCCGCGCCGGCCTGCGCCCCGCCGGCCTCAGGCGGCGCGCAGCGCCGCCGCGTGTACCGACTGGTCCACGTTCGCCGAGAATGTCGCGAAGTTGTCGGAAAACCGGCGCACGAGGTCGGCCGCCGCGCGGTCATAGGCAGCCTTGTCCGCCCAGGTCGCGCGCGGGTCGAGCACGTCGTCCGGCACGCCGGGCACGCTGACCGGCACCGACAGGCCGAAATGCGGGTCGATGCGGAACCGGCCCTCCGCCAGCGAGCCGTCCAGCGCCACCGAGACCAGCGCGCGGGTATGGCGGATGCTGATGCGCTCGCCGCGCCCGTAGCCGCCGCCCGTCCAGCCGGTGTTGACCAGCCAGCAGG
>DATEQV010000340.1:0-3700 GCA_035272265.1 Acidisphaera sp.
GTGCCGTCCGTCCGGCATGAATTCGTCGCCCCAGCAGAACTCCGCGCCGTCGAGCCCGCCGCGCGCGGCGAACTCCCACTCCGCCTCGGTCGGCAGCGCCTTGCCGGTCCAGGTGGCATAGGCCCGCGCGTCCTCGAACGCGACGTGCACGACGGGATGATCGTCGCGGCCCGCGAGGTCGTTGCTCGGTCCTTCCGGGCGGTGCCAGCTTGCACCAGGTACGTAGTGCCACCAGTTGTGCAGATCACGCGTGTCGACGGGACCGCTCGTCATTCGGAACACCAGCGCGCCGGGCACCGCAAGCTCGGGTAAGGCGTCGGGATAGAGCGCGGGGTCGAGCGGCCGTCCGGCGAGCGTACGTATCCCGTCGCGGCCACGAAGGCGGCGAACTCGGCGTTGGTCACGGCGCGCGTGTCGATCCAGAACCCGTTGACGGTGACAGGGTGCGCCGGCCGTTCCTCGGCGTAGTGCCGGTCGGAGCCCATGATGAAACGCCCGCCGGCGTTCCGGCTCATACGGGATCGGTCCACCATCCGTGTCTCGCTACCTGTCATCGCATGGGACGGTAGCCGCGCGGCATTGCCGGTCAAGCGCTCCGCGCCGGCGTGCGCGGCGCCCGTGCCGATGTTCGCTGCGCCAACGACCGGAGCAGCGCGACCAACTCCGCGTGCGCCGACGTCGCCGGGTCGCGCAACTCGTCGGTCGTGTGCGCCTCGGTCAGACGGCTGAGCTTTGTCAGCGTGCGGATGCGCTGCCGTCGCGTCAGCTTCAGATCGCTCGACCGCCACGTGAACAGGATGCGGTACAGCTCGCCGTCGCCGAACAGCTTATCCAGCTCGGTGATGAAGGTGTAGATGAGGAACAGCACGAGGATCCAGATCTGGATCGCCAGGAACCGGTGCCAGGTGAAATGCGTGGCGACATAGTCGGTCATTCCGGCGAGCGTGCCGCCATGCGCCGCGTATTCGATCAGCTTCTCGAGGACGCGCACCACGAAGACGACCACAAAATAGAACGCGGACTTGTAGATTACCGGCCAGATCAGCGGTTGGGTGTCATAGCGGTTTAGGAACGGCAACGCGTTCGCCACCAGCACCGACTTGCCGACGACCAGCGCAGCGGCCGTGGCGAGCATGAAGCTCGCGAACTGGGCACCGTAGTCGTCGAGGATGAGTTGCGTCGTCAACAGGATCAGGTTGAAGCCGACCGCGAAGAAGATCGTCGGCGGCAGCATCTCCTTGAATTCTTTGACGACGAAGGCGAGCGCGGGCAACCTGGACATCGGAACTATCCCTACGGTTTGACACTCGTCAGGCGACGTCTTGTCGGCGCGCCTGCGTCACCGTGCTTGAACCGCCACAAGCTCCCTGACGCGTCATCTCGTCTATATCCGGCCAGAGAACCGTCCGGGCTTCGATCTGGTGACGGCCGATTGGAATGTATGACGGTTTGAACATGGGGAACACTTGGCTGCAGGGCCAGCCGATCATGTTAACGGCGTCGGCCTCGGGGAGTCCTGCCGCTTAACGAGCCGCCACCTCATCGAGCATGCATTCTGCCGCCTCAACACTGACCGAGTATCGCCACCCGCTATGACAAGCGTGCCGCCAACTATGTGGGCTGCAGGTGGCCGTCGATGGTCGCTAGACCGCCCGCGGCGAACCGCCGCACCCTTCACCTAAGCCGACGTTCTCGCCAGACCGTAGAAGCGATCGTTCGTCGGGCTTCGGTTGACCTGGATGACTGACCGCACCCCAAACGCCGTGTTGGACGGAACGGCTTCGCCGAGGCGAACCGGGTCAAGGCGCTGCTGAGCGGGCGAGGCGTATCCTTTGGGTTGGTGGGCGCGATGTCGCTCGCCGGCAGATGCAACCGAGGGAGACCACCATGTCGCCACTGCGTGCGCGGATGATTGAGGACATGATCCTGGCCGGGCTGGCCGAGGGAACCCGGGAGGCCTACGTCCGGGCGGTCCGGCAGCTCGCCGCCTTCTACCGGCGTTCGCCGGACCAACTGAGTGAGGAGGAAGTGCGCCGCTACCTGCTGGAGCTGCGGCGGCGCGCGGCGGCGCGCGGCACCTTCCAGATCGCCCGAGCCGGCTTGCGGTTCTTCTTCGGCGACACACTCGGCCGGGTGTGGGCGTTGTTCGGGGCGAAAAAGGCTCGCCTTGCCACGGCAGAAGCGGCTGCCTGAATCGCTAGCCGAAGAGCAGGTTCGGCGCCTACTCGGCGGCGTCCGCAACCCCGTCCATCGCACCTGCCTGTCCGTCATGTATGCCTGCGGCCTGCGGATCGGCGAGGCCACCACGCTGGAAGTCACCGCCGTCGACCGTGGCCGCCGGGTGCTGCGCGTCATCGGCAAGGGCAACAAGCAGCGGCTGGTGCCGCTGCCACAGCCGATTCTCGACGACCTCGGCCGCGTGTGGCGCACCCATCACAACCGCCGCTGGTTGTTCCCCAACCGCTCCGGCGACGCACCGCTGAACAGCCGCGTGGTGTCGCGTTCCTTTGCCGATGCCGCTGCTGCGGCCGGCATCCCGCGCGGGGTTACGCCCCACTCGTTGCGCCATAGCTATGCCACTCGGCTGCTGGAGAACGGCGTCGACACGCGCATCGTGCAGGTCCTGCTCGGCCATGCCCGCATCGCCACGACGGCGATCTACACGCACCTGACCACGCCCACCCTGGCTTCAGTGCAGAGTCTGCTCGACCGACTGATGACCGGCCTCTGACGGAGGCCGCCATGATCGAGGTCGCCGAGGTGTTCCGCCGCTTCGCGGCGGACTACCTCAACACACACGGCGCGTCGATGCTGCCATCGCACCGACGCGCCATCGACGACATCCTCGACTGTCGCACTGCCGCCCTCGGCGGCCAGGTCTAGCGCTGCGAGGCATGTGGCGCCGAGACCTTCTCGTTTCATTCCTGCGGCAACCGCAGCTGCCCGAAGTGCCACGCCGCGCAGACCCAGGAATGGCTCGGACGCCGGCAGGCGGAGATGCTGCCGGTGCCACACTTCCACATCACCGTCACCGTGCCGGCCGAGTTGCGCGCGGTGCTGCGGGCGCATCAGCGCGACGGCTACGCCGTGCTGATGCAAGCCACCGCTGGCGCGATCATCGAACTCGCCCGCGATCCGCGCTTCGTCGGCGGCACCGTCGCGGTGCTGGCGGTGCTGCACACCTGGGATCAGCAGCTGAACTTCCATCCGCACGTGCATTGCCTGGTCAGCGGCGGCGGCGTCTCCGAGGACGGGACCACCTGGCATCCGGCGCGGCGGCGCTTCCTGCTGCCGGTCAAGGCGCTTGCCCGCAAGGTGCGCGGAAAGGTCCGCACTCTGCTGCGACAACGCCGCCCCGACCTCGTCGTCCCCGAGGCGGTGTGGCACACGAATTGGATCGCCCACGTCACCGCCTGGGGACAGGGCGAACAGGCCGTGCTCGACTACCTCGCCCGCTACGTCTTCCGCATCGCCATCACCAACGCCCGCATCGTCGGCCTCGACGACGCCGGCGTCACCTTCGAGCACTGCGACCGCAAGACCAGACGGCGGCGCACTTGCCGCCTCAGCGGCGAGGAGTTCATGCGCCGCTTCCTCCAGCACGTGCTGCCGCGCGGCTTTCACAAAATACGATACTTCGGCCTGTGGCATCCCGCCCACTGCCAGCACACTGCCCTGGTGCGGCAGATGCTGCAGCTAC
>DATEQV010000341.1:0-22119 GCA_035272265.1 Acidisphaera sp.
TTGGCTGGAAAACTGCGCGCCAGAATCCTACACCGACGAACAGATGGAGGAATTCGACCAGCTCATGGAGCCGTGGCTCGAAGACTACGAGCGCAAGCGATCGGCCGGCGGAAAGTAGCCGAGAACTCGGCACTCTCCAGTCAACAACATGACGGTCGAATAACAGCCCTGCGACGGCCGCACGATCTCCGGCCGTCACAGGGGCAACCCCGACGCGCGCGCCAGTTGGCGCGTCAGTAGCGGTAGTCGTCGTGCTTGAACGGACCCTGCGGGGATACGCCGATGTAGTCGGCCTGCTTGGGCGACAGCCGGGTCAGCTCCGCCCCCACCTTCGCGAGGTGCAGGGCCGCGACCTTCTCGTCGAGGTGCTTGGGCAGCGTGTAGACCGTCCGCTCGTAGGTGCCGGGCGCCGCGGTCCACAACTCGATCTGCGCGAGCACCTGATTGCTGAAGCTGGCGCTCATTACGAAGGACGGGTGGCCGGTGCCGTTGCCGAGGTTGACCAGCCGGCCTTCGCTCAGGACCACCAGCCGCTTGCCGTCGGGGAACACCACCTCGTCGACCTGCGGCTTGACGTTCTCCCAGCGGTTGTTGCGCAGCGCCTCGATCTGGATCTCGCTGTCGAAGTGGCCGATGTTGCACACCACCGCGCGGTGCTTCATCGCCCGCATGTGGTCGATGGTGATGACGTCGATGTTGCCGGTGGCGGTGACGAAGATGTCGCCGCGCGGCGCGGCATGGTCCATCGTGACGACCTCGTAGCCCTCCATCGCCGCCTGCAGCGCGCAGATCGGATCGATCTCGGTCACCTGCACGCGGCAGCCGGCGTTGCGCAGGCTCTCCGCCGAGCCCTTGCCCACGTCGCCGAAGCCGCACACCACCGCCACCTTGCCGGCCATCATCAGGTCGGTGCCGCGTCGGATGGCGTCGACCAGGCTCTCGCGGCAGCCGTACAGGTTGTCGAACTTCGACTTGGTGACGCTGTCGTTGACGTTGATGGCGGGCACCAGCAGCTTGCCCGCCTTCGCCATGTCGCGCAGGCGGTGAACACCCGTCGTGGTCTCCTCGCTGATGCCGCGCACGTCGGCCAGCATGTGCGGGTATTTCTGGTGCATCAGCAGCGTCAGGTCGCCGCCGTCGTCCAGGATCATGTTCGGCGTCCACACGCCCCCTTGGCCGTCCGGACCCTGAATGGTCTGCTCGATGCACCACCAGAACGCCTCCTCGTCCATGCCCTTCCAGGCAAAGACCGGCGTGCCGGCGGCGGCGATTGCCGCGGCGGCATGGTCCTGGGTGGAGAAGATGTTGCACGACGACCAGCGGACGGTCGCGCCCAGCGCCTGCAGCGTCTCGATCAGCACCGCCGTCTGCACGGTCATGTGCAGGCAGCCCGCGATGCGCGCCCCGGCGAGCGGCCGGCTCGCGCCGTATTCCGCGCGGATCGCCATCAGGCCGGGCATCTCGTGCTCGGCCGCGGCGATCTCCTTGCGTCCCCACTCGGCGAGCGAAATGTCCTTGACCTTGTAGTCGGCGAAAGCGGGCATGATGGGCTCCTGGATGATGACCGGCGACATATAAGGATATCTCTATATCCGCAATACGATACGCCGCCCTACCGCTTGGCCGCCGGCTTTGATAACCACGCGCTGCCGGAGGGGGGCACGATGGATCACGAACCGCCTGCAGCGGACCCAAAGGCCGGCGAACGGCCGCGCGCCTGGCAGGAGGGCTGGACGGAAGCCGCCCGCGGCAGCCTGCCGCCGAACCCGTATGCCTGCTCCGCGCCGGAGTTCCCCGCGTGGTTCGCCGGCTACTTCGCCCGGCATCAGCCCGACCGCACGGCCGCCCCGACCGGCGGCACGGCCGTTCGACCCGACGGCCCAACGGCCGTGCCAGTCGAGCCGCCGGCAGCAGCCGCGCCGCCGAGGGACATGCCGGCGGATCGCCCCGCCTCCGTCGCGTCGGCCGCAGCCGCGGCCGAAGCCAAGCCGCCGCAACCCGCCCCGGGCCCGGGGCAGAAGCTGGCCATCCCCTCGCCCGGCTTCGCGACGCGGCGTCCCACGCTGAGCAACGCCGAGCTGATTCCGCCGCATGTCCACCGGGCGATGGACGAGGTCTGGTCGCAAGCGGAGTTCGCCGCGCGCGAGATCACGTTCACCGTGCAGCCGGACGCCTGGGTGGCCCACGAGGGGCTGGTGTTCGACAACAACCTCGAACCGCATCCGGGAACAACCGCCGGCTTCACCGAGGCGGACATCGCCGCTGCTCGCGCCGCCATCGAGGAAGACCGCGCGGCCGGGCGGGTCTGGTATCACGCCGGCAGCCACGTGCTCGCCAAGACGCGGGCGCCCAACGACTACGGCCACTTCCTGACCGAGGGCTTCCCGCGTGCGGCGATCACCCATCGCCTGATGCAGGAGGGCGACCTGCACGTGATCCTGCATCGCTGCTCCGGCAACATCATGCAGCTCGCCTACAGCGCGCTGAACCGGCTCGGCATCACGCTCGACCAGATCGAGGTGACCGGAGCCGAACCGCATCAGTTCGGCGTGCTGATCGTCGTCGACGGGCTGGAGAGTCAGGGCCGCTACATGTCGCCGCTGGTGGTCGAGGAAGTCGGCAAGCTCGCCGCCGACGTCGCGCCGGGTCCGTACCGCAAGGTGTACGTCAAGCGTGGCGCGACGGGAACGCGCACGCTGGTCAACGAGCCCGTGCTGCTCGAGCGTCTGATGCGCGAGGGCTATGTCGCGATCGATCCGGGCGAGATGACGCTGCGCGAGCAGATCGCCGCATTCGCCGGCGCGCAGCGCGTCGTGGGCGTGTATGGCGCCGGGATGGCGAATATCGCCTTCTGTCCGCCCGGCAGCCGCGTCGGCGTGATCGCGCCGGCGACGATGCCGGACGCGTCGCTCTGGTTCATCGCGCAGCACAGGCGGCAAGAGTATTTTGAGATCCGCTGCCCCGAGCTTCCCGGCGACGCCGAGCCGTCCTGGAATCGCTCGATCGCGATCGCCAGGACCGACATCGAGTTCCTGGCATCCTGGTGACGACGACGACGCTCGCGGAGGTCGCGACAGCCATTGCCTGGTGCGACGCACGGCCGGTCCGCCGCGTATCGCTTAACGATGTGGTGCTCGACTGCGAAACGCAGGTTCTGCTGAAGGGCCAGCGCGTCATCCGCGACACGACTCACCTCGTGAGCGACGAGGAACTGGTGTCCCAGCAACCGCGGGCGGGACCCAGGTCAACGACGCGCGATGGAAACAAGAGGATCCGATGGCCGATGATGGATGGCCGAACGCGGGCACCAAAGTAACAGTCAGACCGACCTACACCCTGCGCGCGCCGGCGTTCCACACGACCTATCCTCGTATCATCAACGCTGACCTCCTAGACCCCGGTGCAAGGGCGGCGATGGAGGCCTCGTGGACCAAAGGATGGTTCGAGGAGCGCAATATCGAGGTGTTCCATCTCAAGAACGCCTACGTCATCGACGAGAACCTGGTCATCGACCGCGATCTGCAGGTGGTCGCGAACGTGGACGATGAGTACAGCGCGGAGGAGATCGAGAGGGCACTTGACGACATACGACAGCAAAACAAGGCAGGCACCTTGCCTCACTTCGCCGGCGTGGGCGTCGTAGCCAAGCGACGTGCGACCGACAACTACGGCCACTACATGCTGTATATGCTGCCGCTGGCAGCTCTCGGAAAGCGGCTGTTCGAAGACAGAAATCCGCGTTACCTGGCCCACCGGACGTCTCCGCCGATGCAGGACGTCGTGCTCCGATCGTTTCGGCTGCTTGGCATCGATCTAGAACGCGTACTGATCAAGGACTTTCATGAGCCGGTGCTCTTCGAGGAGCTCGTCTTCTTCACGGGTCTCGCGTCCCACGGCACCTATATGTCGCCGCTGGCCGTCCAGGCCGTCGTGGAGATAGCGGCGCCGATCCCAGCAGGCCCCCATCGGAAGATATTTGTACGACGTGTCCCCGGGTGGCGACGGGGCCGTCTCATGCACAACGAAGAGGACATCGCCCGACGCCTGACGGCGAGGGGTTTTCAGGTAGTCGACCCAGGCGCCCTGAGCCTGGAGGAGCAGATCAGTGTCTTCAAGGGGGCGGAGCACGTCGTCGGATCGGTCGGAGCAGGCATGGCCAACATCGTCTTCTGCCAACCGGGAACGAATGTCACGTGCCTGTCATCAGGGCTGTTCCCCGATACGTTCTTCTGGTTCATTGCGATGCATCGTCCGCTCAACTACCTCGACATCCGCGGCGATCGACTTACCTACGATGATCCTGAATCCTGGCAAGCGGGGTTTGCTGTTCGGGACGTGGACATTCGGCGGTTGGAATCCCTTGCAGGAGGCACCGAAGAACCGCCTTCGACTGCTCGTGCCATCGACGACGTAACGGAGCACACGCGGGTGCGTGCGGATGTGCACGCCGTCGGCGATGTCCACGGTCGTTCGGGTGACTGGATGCGGGGCGATACGCACGCACCTGCCTCGACGGACGGGCCCGACGACCGGCAGGTGACCCGCGCGTTTCGCGAAGGACGGAACGCCGCCGTCGCAGGCAGCCAGGAGCCCAATCCGTATCCTTGTAACACGGCGGAATTCCCGGCGTGGTTCGCCGGCTATTTCGCGCATCGTCGGGCGCCGAAGCAGGAGCGCCGCAGGTTCGTCGGGCTAAAATCCAACGCGGACGTTCTCGTGGCGCGATCGGCGCACGCGATCACGCAGCAAGCGGACCGGGACGGCCTACTCGGGTCCAGGCTTTCGCATCATGTCGTCGCGCCCGCCCAGTCCGTGGAGCTGCCACCCGTGACCGTCGTCACCGGTGGCCCGGATCGTCCCGATCTGACCAATTACAACGTGATTCCGCTCATCGACGGACGAATGCAGGAACAGTCGGGCGTCGTGCGATCCGAGAACGTGTTTCCAACCTCCGCGCGCTGCCCGGATATGATCGTCGCAAGGCTGAACGACGTGTTCTGCCTGCGGCACGGGCTTCTGGTCATGCTGGAATCGAAGACTTTTATCAGCGACTACCTGATCCGATGGTCGCCGCATTTCCAGCCCGTTTCCAGCCCTGGCTCACCTATCGCCAGGACGGGACCTACACCATCGATGCCGATGTCGAGTCCGCGACCGTGATAGAGGGCAAGTTCCTCTATCTCGATCACTCCATCCTCAACCACTTCGGCCACTTCATCGCCGACTCGCTGTCGCGCATCTGGGCCTGGGACTTCCTGAAAGGGCTGCCAGGTTTCGAGAGCCTGAAACTCGTGGTCGGCGAAAACATCCAGCCGTTCGGCGAAGCGCTGCTTGCGGGCTTCGGCGTCCGGGGCAGCGATGTCGTGAAGATCAGCGAGCCGACCGTGTTCGAAGACCTGTATGTCTCGACGCCAGGGTTTTCCGTCCAGAACTATACCTCGCCGGCCGCGCATTCCGTCTGGCGCAGGATCCGGACCTCGATGGCGGTTCCGGGAGCCTATCCATCGCGGATCTACGTGTCGCGCGCCGGCGCGGAACTGCGCCGGCTGCTCAACGAGTCAGCAGTGGAGCGTCTGTTCGAGGCGCATGGCTTCACGATCGTCCACCCGGAGGCGATTCCGGTCGCCGAGCAGGTCAACCTCTTCTCGCACGCCCAACTCATCGCCGGGCCCGGCGGTTCAAACTTGTACAACCTCGCGTTTCAGGGCAGGCTCAGGTCGCTGTTCCTGCTCGTTTCGAACGTGTTCGTCCAAAACCCGGAGCTGATGTTCTGCGCGTTCCACGACGTCACAGTGTGGTGCTTCATCGGCACGGCGGACGCCTCGCATCCAGACTACGCAGCGCACAGACCCCGTGTGCCGTGGACGGTCGACGAAGCACGGCTGGCACAGGCCGTCAGGGACTGGCTCGCATCAGTCGGCAGCTGACCGCAGCACAGGATCACGGCCCCCGGCGATCCCGCCGGGGCCGATCATCCGCTACGCCCGCTTGGCTCCTTCGACCTCTTCTGCCAGCGGCACCGGCAGGTAGCGCACGTAGTCGCGCGGCACGACCTGCCACATCTGCGGCAGCGTGCTCTCCCACTCGTGCAGCAGCTTCTCGGCGTAGCGGCTGTTGGTCTCCGCCACGTGCCGCGCCACCAGCGCCTTGACCTCAGCCTCCCAGTGCGGATGCGAGACCCGCTGCCAGGTCAGCGTCTCGGGATTGACCCGCAGCTCGAACCGGTCGTCGGGGTCGTAGACGAACGCCATGCCGCCGGTGAACCCGGCGCCGAAATTGTCGCCCACCGGTCCGAGCACCACCACGGTGCCGCCGGTCATGTATTCGCAGGCGTTCGACCCGGTGCCCTCGACCACCGCCACGGCACCCGAGTTGCGCACGGCGAAGCGCTCGCCCGCCTCGCCCGCGGCGAACAGCGCGCCGGCGGTCGCGCCATACAGCACGGTGTTGCCGATGATCGTGTTCGCCTCGCTGCGCAGCGACGAGCTCGGCGGCGGACGCACGACGATCGTCGCCCCGGACAGGCCTTTGCCGACGTAATCGTTGGCGTCGCCCAGCACCTCGAGCTTCAGCCCGCGGACGCCGAACGCGCCCAGCGACTGCCCGGCCGAGCCGCGCAGACGCACCGACAGGTGATCCTCCGGCAGCCCCTTCATGCCGAAGGCGCGCACGATCTTGCTCGACGTGCGCGTGCCCACGGCGCGATGGGTGTTCCGCACGGTGTACTGCAACTGCATCTTCTCGCCGCGTTCGAAGAACGGCGCGGCGTCGACAATCATCTGTGCATCCAGCGTGTCCGGCACCTCGTTGCGGCCCTCGATGGTGCAGAAACGCGGATACGGGCCCGGATCCGCCTGCGCCAGCAGCGGATTGAGGTCGAGGTCGTCCAGCATCTCGGAGCCGCGGCTGACCTGGTGCAGCAGGTCGGTCCGCCCGATCACGTCCTCCAGCTTTCTGAAGCCCAGTTCGGCGAGGATGTTGCGGACGTCCTCGGCGATGAAGCTGAACAGGTTGATGACCTTCTCCGGCGTGCCTTCGAACTTGGCGCGCAGCTTCTCGTCCTGCGTGCACACGCCGACCGGGCAAGTGTTGCTGTGGCACTGGCGCACCATGATGCAGCCCATCGCCACCAGGCTCGCCGTGCCGATGCCGAACTCCTCGGCCCCCAGCATCGCCGCGATCACCACGTCGCGGCCGGTCTTGATGCCGCCGTCGGTGCGCAGCCGCACGCGATAGCGCAACCGGTTCAGGATCAGCACCTGGTGCGCCTCGCTCAAGCCGAGTTCCCACGGCAGGCCGGCGTATTTGATCGACGTCTGCGGGCTCGCCCCCGTCCCACCCGAGTGGCCGGAGATCAGGATCGCGTCCGCCTTCGCCTTGGCCACCCCGGCCGCGATCGTGCCGATGCCCGAGCGCGACACCAGCTTCACGCACACCGACGCGTCCGGGTTGATCTGCTTGAGGTCGTAGATGAGCTGGGCGAGGTCCTCGATCGAATAGATGTCGTGATGCGGCGGCGGCGAGATCAGCATCACGCCGGGCGTGGAGTGCCGCAGCTTGGCGATCAGCTCCGTCACCTTGAAGCCGGGCAGCTGCCCGCCCTCGCCGGGCTTCGCACCCTGCGCGATCTTGATCTCGATCTCGCGGCAGTTGTTCAGGTACTCCGCCGTCACGCCGAACCGGCCCGACGCGATCTGCTTGATCGCCGAGGACGCGTTGTCGCCGTTGGGCCGCGGCTTGGCCCGCGCGGGGTCCTCGCCGCCCTCGCCGCTGTCGGAGCGCGCGCCGATGCGGTTCATCGCGATCGACAGCGTCTCGTGCGCCTCCGGGCTCAGCGCGCCGAGCGAGATGCCGGGCGCGATCAGCCGCTTGCGGATGCTGGTGATGCTCTCGACCTCGTCGACCGGGATCGGGCGCGCGAGGTCGTGGCGGAAGTCGAGCAGGTCGCGCAGCGCGATCGGCGGCAGCTTGCGCACCGCCTCCGCATAGCGCTTGAACATCTGATACGAGTCCGACGAGACCGCCGCCTGCAGCATGTGGATCAGGCTGCCTTCGAAGGCGTGCGCCTCGCCCTTGCGGCGCAGCTTGTAGATGCCGCCCACCGGCAGCGTCACCGCGTCCTCGTTCCAGGCGACGGCGTGCAGGTCGAGCACCTTGCGCGCGAGGCCGGACAGGCCGATGCCGGAGATGCGCGACTGCATGCCGGGGAAGAACTCGGCGACCAGCGCGCGCGACAGTCCGATCGCCTCGAAATTCAGGCCGCCGCGATACGACGAGACGACGGAGATGCCCATCTTGGACATCGTCTTCAGCAGGCCCTTGTCGATCGCCTTCTTGTAGTTCTGCACGGCGTATTTCAGCGTGATGTCGCCGAACAGGCCGCGGCGATGGCGGTCCGCGATGCTCTCCTGCGCGAGGTATGCATTCACGGTCGTCGCCCCCGCGCCGATCAGCACGGCGTAGTAGTGCACGTCCATGCACTCCGCGCTGCGCACGTTCAGGCTGGTGAAGGTGCGCAGCGACTGGCGCGTCAGGTGCGTGTGCACGCCCCCCACCGCCAGAATCATCGGAATCGGCGCACGCTCGGGGCCGGCCTTCTCGTCGGTCAGGATCACATGCGCGCAGCCCGCGCGCACGCCGTCCTCCGCCTCGCGGCGGATGCGGTTGAGCGCATCGCGCAGGCCCTGCTCGCCGGAATCGGCCGGGAAGGTGCAGTCGACCACGCAGGCCGACGCGCCCATGAAGCCGCGCATCGCCTCGAACTCGGCGTTCGACAGCACCGGGCTTTCCAGCTGCAGGATCTCGAGCTGGTCCGCCGCCTCGTCGAGCACGTTGCCGAGGTTGCCGAGCCGCGTCTTGAGCGACATCACGCGGGTCTCGCGCAGGCTGTCGATCGGCGGGTTGGTGACCTGGCTGAAGGTCTGGCGGAAATAGTGATGCAGGCCGCGATAGCGGTCCGACAGCACCGCGATCGGCGTGTCGTCGCCCATCGACCCGGTCGCTTCCTGCGCGGTCGCCACCATCGGATGCAGGATCGTCTCGAGCTCCTCCAGCGTGTAGCCGACGGAAAGCTGGCGGCGCCGCAGCATCTCGCCTTCCAGCGCGACCGGCTCGGGCGCGTCGGTCTTGACGATGCTGTCGATGACCCTGATGCGCTTGACCCAGGTACCGAAGTCGTGCCGCGCGGCGAGCACGTCCTTCAGCTCGTGGTCGCCGTACAGCCGGCCGGTGTGCAGGTCGACGCCGATCGTCTCGCCCGGGCCCACGCGCCCGCGCCGCACGACATGCGCGTGATCGACCTTCACCATGCCGGTCTCGGAGCCGACGATCAGCAGACTGTCGTCGGTCACCGTGAAGCGCAGCGGACGCAGCCCGTTGCGGTCCAGCCCGGCGATCGCCCAGCGCCCGTCCGTCGCCGCGATGGCGGCCGGCCCGTCCCACGGCTCCATCACCGCGTTGCAATAGGCGAACATGTCGCGGTGCGCCTTCGGCATCGTCGCGTCCTGGCCCAGGCTGGTCGGGATCAGCATCGACTTGGCCATCGGCGCGTCGCGGCCGGCGCGGACCAGAAGCTCGAAGACGGCATCCAGCGTTGCGGTGTCGGAGCTGCCGATCTGCACGACCGGCTTGATGTCCTCCATCCACGGCCCGAGCGCCTCGTCGGCCAGCCGCGTCTCGTGGCTACGCATCCAGTTCACGTTGCCCGACAGCGTGTTGATCTCGCCATTGTGGGCGAGCATGCGGAACGGCTGCGCCAGCTTCCAGGTCGGGAACGTGTTGGTCGAATAGCGCTGGTGGTAGATCGCGAAGCGGCTGACGAAGCGCCCGTCGTTCAGGTCGGGATAGAAGTCGGGCAGGTTCTCGGCGAGGAACATGCCCTTGTAGATCAGCGAGCGGCAGGACAGGCTGCACACGTACAGCTCGTTGATCTGGGCGGCGATCGCCTGCTTCTCGATGCGCCGGCGGATGACGTACAGGTCGCGCTCGAACTCGTCCTCGGCGACGCCGCGCGCGTTCCAGATCATGATCTGCTCGATCTCGGGCCGCGTGGCGTTGGCCTTCTCGCCGATGCAGCTGACGTCGATCGGCACCTGGCGCCAGCCATAGATGCGATAGCCGAAGCCGAGGATCTCGGTCTCGACGATCTCGCGGCAGCGCTCCTGCGCGGCCAGGTCGGTCTTCGGCAGGAACACCATGCCGATCGCCATCGGGCCGGCCTTCAGCGTGTCGCCGTTGCGCTTGACGTGGTCGGCGAAGAAGTCCTGCGGGATCTCGACATGGATGCCCGCGCCGTCGCCGGTCTTGCCGTCGGCGTCCACGGCGCCGCGATGCCAGACGGCCTTCAGCGCCTCGATGCCGGCCATCACCACGTCGCGCCGCCGCCGCCCGTCGAGCGCCGCGACAAGGCCGACGCCGCATGCGTCGTGCTCCTGCGACGGGTCGTAGGTGCCGCGCAGCGCCGCCACGTTGGCGTCCCACGCGGAAAGGAAGTCGGCTGCGCCTTCACCACCAACGATATTTTGCGTCGTCATCGCCACCTCCTCAGACGTGGATGGCCGGCCTTGTGCCGGCCATCCACGTCTTTGGTCGCAAACAAAACGAAGTCGTGGATGGCCGGGACAAGCCCGGCCATGACGGGGAACCGCTCCCGCCGGAACACGACGGAAACCGAACGGACGCTCATTCCGCTGCGACCGCCAAGGGCGCGGCCTTGGCCTGGATGTGCGCGTGCATCTGTGCGGCCGCGTCGCGCCCGTCGCGGATCGCCCACACCACCAGGCTCGCGCCGCGCACGATGTCGCCGGCGGCGAACACGCCGGGCAGCGACGTCTCGAACGTGCGGTGGCTGACCTTCATCGTGCCCCAGCGCGTCACCCCCAGATCGGGCGCGCCGAACGCGACGGGCAGGTCCTCGGGATCGAAGCCCAGCGCCTTGATCACCAGATCCGCCTGCAGGTTGAAATGCCCGCCCGGGATCGGCTCGACCGACTGGCGGCCCGACGCATCCGGCAGGCCGAGATGCATGCGCACGGCGCGCACGCCGCCCACGCGGTCGTTGCCAAAGAAGGCTTCCGGCGCGGAGAGCCAGACGAACTCCACGCCCTCCTCCTCGGCGTTCTTCACCTCGCGCATCGAGCCCGGCATGTTCGTGCGGTCACGGCGATAGAGGCACTTCACTGACGCCGCCCCCTGCCGAACGGCGGTGCGCACGCAGTCCATCGCCGTGTCGCCGCCGCCCACCACCACGACATGCTTGCCGCGGGCGTCCAATTCGCCGCTGTCGAACTCCGGCACCTCGTCGCCCAGCCCCATGCGGTTCGACGCGATCAGATAGCGCAACGCCGGCTCGATACCCGAGAGACCCGCGCCGGGGCCGCCGAGGTCGCGCGGCTTGTACACCCCCGTCGCGATCAGCACCGCGTCATGCCGCGCGCGCAGGGTCGCCAGGCTCACGTCGCGCCCGACCTCGGTGTGCAGGTGGAAGCGGATACCGGCTTCCTCGAGCAGCTTCCAGCGGCGCAGCACGATGTGCTTTTCCAGCTTGAAGTTCGGGATGCCGTAGATCAGCAGGCCGCCCGCGCGATCGTGCCGGTCGTAAACACCGACGCGGTAGCCGAGCTTGCGCAGCTGCTCGGCCGCGGCGAGGCCGGCCGGCCCGGCGCCGACGATTCCCACCGAATGCGGCAGCTCCCGCCGCGGCTTGACGGGCTTGACCCAGCCGCGGTCGAAGGCGGTGTCGGTGATGTAGCGCTCGACCGCCCCGATCGTGACGCTCTCGAAGCCGCGCTCGATGACGCAGTTGCCTTCGCACAGCCGGTCCTGCGGGCAGATGCGGCCGCAGATCTCGGGGAAGTTGTTGGTCGCCGAGGAGACCTCGTAGGCCTCCTCCAGCCGCCCCTCGGCGGTCAGTTTCAGCCAGTCGGGGATGTTGTTCGACAGCGGGCAGTGCACCGAGCAGAACGGCACGCCGCACTGGCTGCACCGGCTGGACTGCTCGGCCGCGTGCGGCTGGTCGAAATCCGCATAGATCTCGTCGAAGTCATGCGCACGCGCCGAGGCTGCCCGCTTTTCGGGCTGCTGCTGCGCGAGCGACGTAAATTGAAGCATACGTTCGGCCATGGTGCCCTGCGACAATGCACAGGCACGGTAGCTAGCAATCCGCCGCGGCGCACGCGAGTCCTGATTGAGGCAGTTACGACAGACGAGCTGTCCTAAATCGCTGTGTCGCTAACACGACAGAACGCTCGCTGCGGTCAGGCCGACGGAGGTAGGTCCGTTTCGGCCCTTTCTATCTCCTCGGGCAAAGTCCTCACCCGCCCGCCGCCGACTTGGAACCGCGCGAGGTAAGCCGGCACGATCAGCTCCACGGGCGTGGGCACGATGCCGAGCTCCGGCAGGCCGGGCATCCCGGCGCCGCAGACATTGTCGCGGCTGAGCATCAGCAGCTGGTCCCGGGTCAGCGGCTTGCCCGGAAGATGCTCCATCACCGACGCCTGAAGGCGCGCGACGCCCATGGGCACGTCGACCAGCAGGCGGCGGCGGCGGGTGACCGTCAGGATATACTGAAGGATCTCGCGGAACGTCCAAACGCGCGGCCCGCCCAGCTCAAAGACGGCGCCCTCCGCGTCCGGACGGAGGAGGGCCGCCATCACCGCATCGGCGACGTCGCCGACATAGACCGGCTGCATCCGCGTCTGCCCGGCGATCACCGGCATCACCGGCGAAAGCTGGGCGATCAGCCCGAAGCGATTGAAGAACGCGTCCTCCTGCCCGAACACGAGCGACGGTCGCAGGATCGTCGCCTGTCCGAACGCGTCGCGCACCGCCCGCTCGCCCTTTCCCTTGCTGGACGCGTAGCCGCTCGCGCTGTCCGGATCGGCGCCGATCGCCGAGATCTGCACGAGCCTGCTCGCGCCGGCGGCGGCGGACAGGCGCGCCACCCGTCCGGCACCCAGGTGCTGAAGGGCGTCGAAGTCGCCGCGCCGCTTCTCCGCCAGGATGCCGACGAGATTGACCACGACCTCGGCGCCCTCGACGGCGCGCTCGACCAGCCCGTCATGGGTGATGTTGGCGTACAGCGGCACGACCTGGCCGACCTCGCCCATGGGCTTGAGAAAAAGCGCGCCCTCCGGGTCAGTGACCGCCACGCGCACGACGTAGCCGCGCTGGGCGAGACGCTTGACGACGTAGCGGCCGATGAAGCCGGAGCCGCCGAACACGGTTGCGACGCGCCGCGTCACGCCGCTCGGGATCGCCATCGTTCCTGCCTCGCTTCTGCTGCGCCGCCGTCATATGAGGGTGCGGGCGACGCGCCAAGCTCGCCCGCCCACGAACCGCCCCGGTCGTTGACCTGCCGCGGGTCGAGGGCTACATCGCGCGCCTTGCCGCGCCCGTGCCCAGGTGGCGGAATTGGTAGACGCGCAGGTTTCAGGTACCTGTGGCCGCAAGGTCGTGGAAGTTCGAGTCTTCTCCTGGGCACCAGATCAAAGTCCGTGACGACGCAATTCATCCCCGGCGCCACCATCCATCTGCACCGGAACGACCTGCCGGACGCGCTCGATCTCGGCCCGGTCGTCGCCGTCGACACCGAAACCATGGGCCTGGACCCACGGCGGGACCGGCTCTGCCTCGTCCAGCTCTCGGCCGGCGACGGCCACGCGCATTTGGTGCAGCTCATCCCCGAGCGGCTCGGCGGCCACGGCTACGACGCGCCCAACCTCGCCCGCCTGATGGCGGACCCGGCGGTGGTCAAGCTGATGCACTTCGCCCGCTTCGACGTCGCCATGCTGCAGAAGGCGCTCGGCATCGCCGTCGCGCCGGTGCGCTGCACGAAAATCGCCGCTCGGCTGGTCCGCACCTTCACCGACCGGCACGGGCTGAAGGACCTCTGCAAGGACCTGCTCGGCATCGACCTGTCCAAGCAGCAGCAGACCTCCGACTGGGGCGCAGTCGAGCTGTCCTCCGAGCAGCTCGCCTACGCAGCCTCGGACGTGCTGCACCTGCACAGTCTCTGGGAAAAGCTGGAGGCGCTGCTGGTCCGCGAGGATCGCCTGGCGATCGCCGAGTCGTGCTTCGCCTTCCTGCCGACCCGTGCGCGGCTCGACCTCCTGGGCTACGAGGAGCCGGACATCTTCCACCACTAGCAGCCTGTCGGAGTTAGCCGTTTTGCGGATGAATATGTCGCCAACGGCCACCGGCGGATTCTCTTGTTGTGCAGAACCGCGAAGTATCGAAAGAAATCTCCGATTTGTTCGTGGTTTGTGCTTAACTCCGACAGGCTGCTAGGGCCGTCTCTCGCCGCCCCGCGTGGGCCCGAAGCACGGCATATTACAGCCTGAAACAAAGCGCTAGCGCGCCAAGGTCACACGTGTGCTAAGAACAGCCCGGCAGCAGCCTGAGGCACCGACGTGTTGGCACGATTCTTGTCCCAGTTTGTATCGCCGTGTCCGTTCTTGATTGACCCCGGCAAACTCTGCGCCATACAGGAAGGTATGGACCGTTTCATCGGCCGCTGGGGGATGCCCGCGTGAGCGCGGTGCAGCCGAAGACCCGGACCGACGTCCCCGACCTCGCTGCCGCCCGCGCGGTCCTGCAGACGGAAGCAGGGGCTCTGCGCGACCTCGCGGCGTCGCTGGACGGGGCGTTCTCCCGCGCCGTCGAGCTGCTCGGCGCGATCGGCGGACGCGTGGTGGTGTCCGGGATCGGCAAGTCGGGGCATGTCGCCCGCAAGATCGCGGCGACCCTCGCCTCGACCGGCACGCCGGCCATGTTCGTCCACCCGTCTGAAGCCTCGCACGGCGACCTCGGCATGGTGCTGGCCGGCGACGCCGTCCTGGTGCTCTCCAATTCGGGCGAGACGTCCGAACTCGCCGACCTCGTCGCCCACGCCCGCCGCTTCGGGCTGCCGCTGGTCGCCATGACCAGCGCCGCGCAGTCTACCCTGGCGGGCGCGGCCGATGTCGCGCTCGTGCTGCCGGCCTCCGCGGAGGCCTGCCCGATGGGCCTCGCGCCGACCACCAGCACGACGATGCAGATGGCGCTCGGCGACGCGATCGCGGTGGCGCTGCTGACCCGCCGGGGGTTCACCGAGGACGACTTCCGCCAGTTCCATCCGGGCGGACGGCTCGGCGCGCGCCTGACGCGCGTGCACGAGCTGATGCACGGGACCGACGCGATGCCGCTGGTGCCGCCCGACCTGCCGATGCAGCAGGCGCTGGAGCGCATGACGGAGAAGCGATTCGGCGTGCTCGGGATCGTCGATCGCGACGGCAGGCTCGCCGGCATCTTCACCGATGGCGACCTGCGCCGCGCGGTCGGCCCCGACCTGCTCGCCCGGCGCATCGGCGAGGTGATGAACGCGACCCCGCGCACCATCGGCCCCGACGCGCTCGCCGCCGACGCGCTGCACGCGATGAACGCCCGCGCGCGGCCGATCAGCGTGCTGTTCGTCGTCGACGCGGCGCGCCGCCCGCTGGGCGTGCTGCACATCCACGACCTGTTGCGCGCGGGGATCGCGTGAGGGTGCATCAGATCGCCCCGCTGCCGACGCCGCCCCGGCCGGCGCGGACGCACCATCGCGACCTGGTCGGCAGCCGGGACGGACGGCGCAGCCGCATCCCGTCCTCGGCCGCCCTCGCCCGCCGCCGCTTCATGCTGCTGGGCATCAAGCTGATCCTGCCGGTCTGCGCGCTCGCGCTGCTGTCGACCATCGCGCTGTGGCCGGAGTTCGACCGCGAGGAGCAACAGGAGCGCGTGACGCTGCATACGCTCACCAGTCACGCGGTGGACGGTGCGACGCTGACGGACGCGAAATACCGCGGCGTGGACGAGCGCAACCGGCCGTACACGTTCACCGCGGTCACCGCGACCCAGATCACGCCCGAACGCGTGGACCTGAAATCGCCCAAGGCCGACATCACGCTCGAGAACGGCACCTGGGTCTATACCGAGGCCCGCTACGGCGTCTTCATCCAGCACATGAACCAGCTCGACCTGTGGCAGGACGTGCTGCTGTACCGCGACGACGGGATGACGGCGCGCACCCAGTCGGCGACGCTGGATCTCAAGGCCGGCGCGGCGGAGGGGTCCGACCCGGTGCACGTCGACGGGCCGCTCGGCAGCCTCGATGCGATCGGCTTCGCCACCATGGACAAGGGCCAGTCGCTGGATTTCGGCCCGGGCAACGCCGTGCTCAACGCCGCGACCGCCCAGAACCGGGATCCGCCAAAGCCTCTGTCGCTGGAAGCCATCCCCGACGAGCCGCCGGCCCCGGTTGCGCTGGCCCAGCCGTCGCCGACGGAGCCGCCTTCTGCTGCGTCGTCCGAGGCTGCGCCGCAGGACGCCGCCCGGCCGGGGCCGGCGCGATGAAGCCGTTTGCCTTGGCACGGGTCGCGGTGCTGGCCGCCCCTTTGGCCGTCCCGGGGGTCGCCGCAGCCCAGCAGATCGACCTCTCCCACGGCGGCCCGATCGACATCTCGGCGCAGGACGGACTGGAGTGGCAGCAGGCCACCCAGGAGATCATCGCCCGCGGCGACGCCCATGCCACGCGCGGCAACGTCACGGTCTCGGCCGACCGGCTGATCGCGCACTACCGCAAGAAGGCCGGCCCGCCGGCCGGCGCCAATGCGGCCACCGGCGGGACGCCCGCGCCGGCCGGCGCCCCGCCGGCGCAGGCTTCGCCTGCGGCGACCCCGCCGGCACCGGGCCAGGACACCACGGGACTCAGCCTGGGCGCCGCCGCGGGCGGCGATTCCTCCGGCAGCAACGAGATCTACCGGGTCGAGGCGATCGGCAACGTCCGCATCGACACCCCGACCGACCACGTCACCGGCGAGCACGCCACCTACGACATCGACCAGGCGGTGATGCTGATCACCGGCAACAACCTGCGCCTGACCACGCCGAGCCAGAACCTGAGCGCGCGCGACGACCTCGAATACTGGTCGCAGAAACACATGGCGGTCGCCCGCGGCGACGCCGTGCTGGTGACCAGCGACGGGCGGCGCATCGCCGCCGACGTGCTCGTCGCCTACACCGAGGAAGGCCAGCCCCAGCCGGCGGCGCCGGCGCCCAAGCCGGTGCAGACGGTCAACGCGACCGCCCCTGCCGCGCCGGCCGCGCCGGCCGCGCCGCTGCAGGGCGACGACGCGCTCGCCGCCTCGGGCAAGCTCAAGAAGGCGGAGGCCTGGGGCCATGTCTCGGTCCGCACCGCGACCGACATCGTCACCGGCGACCGCGGCGTCTATGTGCCCGCGACGGGCATCGCGCGGCTGGCCGGCAACGTGCGGATCACGCGCGGCCAGAACCAGCTCAACGGGCGCGAAGCCGAGGTGAACCTCAAGACCGGCATCTCGCGCCTGCTCGCCGGCTCCGAGGAGCGGGTCACCGGCCTGGTCGTGCCGAGCGACGCCAACGCGCAGGCCAACGGGACCAACGCCGCCAAGCCGGAAAAGCCCAAGCCAGGTGCGGACAAGCCGTGAACGAGATCAAGCCCGCATCCGAACTGCGCGTGGTGCCCGGCGGCATGACGGACCAGGGACTGGTCGCCCGCGGCGTCTGGAAGACCTACAAGAAGCGCGCCGTCGTGCGGAACGTCTCGGTGCATGTCCGCCGCGGCGAGGCGGTCGGGCTGCTCGGCCCGAACGGTGCCGGCAAGACCACGACGTTCTACATGATCGTCGGGCTGGTGAAGCCGGACAGCGGACAGATCCTGCTCGAGGGCGGCGAGATCACCAGCCTGCCGATGTACCGCCGCGCACGGCTGGGGATCGGCTACCTGCCGCAAGAGGCCAGCGTGTTCCGCGGCCTGAACGTCGAACAGAACATCCGCGCGGCGCTCGAGGTGACGGAACCCGACGCCGACCGCCGCGACCGCATGCTCGACGAGCTGCTCGCCGAGTTCGGCATCAGCCATCTGCGCCGCACCCCGGCGCTGGCGCTGTCGGGCGGCGAGCGGCGGCGCGTGGAGATCGCGCGGGCGCTCGCCTGCCAGCCCGGCTACATCCTGCTCGACGAGCCGCTCGCCGGCATCGACCCGATCGCGGTGGGCGAGATCCGCGACCTGGTCTCGCACCTCAAGGACCGCGGCATCGGCGTGCTCATCACCGACCACAACGTCCGCGAAACACTGCAGATCACCGACCGCGCCTACATCATGCACGACGGTCAGGTGCTGATGGAGGGCCGGCCCCACGAGGTCGTGGCGCATCGCGACGTGCGCCGCGTCTACCTCGGGGAAAGGTTCAGCCTCTAGGCGGGCCGCATGCGCATCCGTCCCCCCGCACGACGACGATGAGTGGCCTGCGATGAGGCTGGGCCCGCGTCTCGACCTGCGCCAGTCGCACTCGCTCGTGATGACGCCGCAGCTGCGTCAGGCGATCAAGCTGCTGCAGTTCTCCAACATGGAAGTCGCCGCCTTCGTCGAGGAGGAGCTGGAGCGCAATCCGCTGCTCGAGCGCGACGAGAGCGCCGAGGGCCCGCCCGCCGAGCGCCCGGCGCTGGATCAGGTGGCGCTGCCGAACGGCCACGCCGACGCTGCCGATCACGCGCAGGCCGGCACGCTGCCGCGCGGCGACGAAGCGCCGCTCGATGCCGAGCACGCCGAGACCTACGACCCCGGCACCGCCGCCGATGGGGCCGCGTTCCAGCGCGGCAGCGGGCGCACCGACTTCGCCGGCGACGAACGCACGATCGAGGACGTCGCCGAAAGCCCGCGCAGCCTGCGCCAGCACCTCGGCGAGCAGCTGCGGCTGGCGTTCGGCGATCCCGCCGACCGCCTGATCGGCGCGCACCTGATCGCGCTGCTGTGTCCCGCCGGCCGCCTGACCGCCGAGCCGGCGGCGATCGCGCAGGCGCTGGGCGCCGATCTGGACCGCGTCGAGCGCGTGCGCGCGGCGATGATGCGCTTCGACCCGGTCGGGCTGTTCGCCCGCGACCTGCGCGAATGCCTCGCCGCCCAGCTCGCCGAGCGCAACCGGCTCGACCCGGCGATGGCGCGGCTGCTGGAGAACCTCGACCTGCTCGGCCGCCGCGAGCTGCGCCGGCTGCAGGCGATCTGCGAGGTGGACGCCGAGGACCTCGCCGACATGATCGCCGAGATCCGCGCGCTCGATCCCAAGCCGGGCGCCGGCTGGGACGTCGAGCCGCTCGCCGCCGTGATCCCCGACGTGCTGATGCGCGCCGCCCCCGACGGAGCGGACCAGGCGTGGATCGTCGAGCTCAACCCAGCGACCATGCCGCGCGTGCTGGTCAACCAGAGCTTCTATGCCCGCGTGGTGCCCCGCGCGGCCCGCGAGGACCGCAGCTTCATGGCCGAGCGGCTGCAGACCGCGAATTGGCTGGTGAAATCGCTGCAGCAGCGCGCACAGACGATCCTGAAGGTCGCGGCCGAGATCGTGCGCCAGCAGGACGCTTTCCTGCGACACGGCGTCGCCCACCTGCGCCCGCTCATCCTGCGCGACATCGCCGAGGTGGTGGAGATGCACGAGAGCACGGTCAGCCGGGTGACGGCGAACAAGTACATCTCCACGCCGCGCGGCGTGTTCGAACTCAAGTATTTCTTCACCACCGCGATCGCCGGGACGTCCGGCGAGAGCCACAGCGCCGAGGCGGTCCGCCATCGCATCCGCGCCCTGATCGGCGCCGAGACGGCCGACGACATCCTGTCGGATGACGCCATCGTGGCCGCGCTGAAGCGGGAGGGCGTGGACATCGCCCGCCGGACCGTGGCCAAATACCGGGATGCGCTGCGCATACCCAGTTCGGTGCAGCGCAAGCGGGAGAAGGCGACCGCCTGACGACGCGAGGCCTCGCCGCCGGCGCTGCCCGGACACCCGGCAGCACGCCACTGGGCAGGACGGAGGCCCGATGCAGATTACCGTCGCCGGCAAGCAGGTCGATCTGTCGGACGCGCTGCGCACGCGCGTGACCGAACACCTGGATACGATCGCACGAAAATATTTCGACCACGCGCTGGAGGCGCAGGTCACCTTCAGCCGGGCGCGGAGCTTCTTCACCTGCGACATCAACCTGCACGCCGGGCACGGCCTGCTGCTGCGGGGCGAAGGCGAGGCGGCGGACGCGCACGCCGCGTTCGACGACGCGGCCGAGCACATCGCCAAGCGCCTGCGCCGCTATCGCCGCCGCGTCAACGAGCACGCACGCGACACCGCCAACCGCGATCGCCCGCAGGCAGCGCGCCAGTACATCCTGCAGCAGGAGGACACCGCCGAGGGCGAGCCGGGGGACGGCGGGCGCATCGCCTACGCGACCGTGATCGCCGAGGCGCGTGCCGACATCGCGACGCTGTCGGTGAGCGAGGCGGTGATGCGGATGGACCTTGCGGACCAGCAGGTGATGATGTTCCGCAACAGCGCAAGCGGCGAGCTGAACGTCGTCTATCGCCGCAGCGACGGTCATATCGGCTGGATCGATCCGTCGACAACGAAAGACAAGTCCTGAGGCGCTGCGGCGCGCTGACCGCGTTCGGCCGCACGGTCAGCCGATCTTGAAGTTGGCCGCCGACAGCATCGCCGGTGTGACGCCGGAGAGATGTCGATCGTTGGCCCGCCGCTGAGCGGCAGCCTCGACCCGCCACCGCCGCCGGTGGTCAACGCCGCATAGGCCTGCGCCGCGCTGGTGATCCCGCCGACGCCGCCGAGCAGCTCGATCACGCCGGTCGCCAGATCGGACGAGAAGTGGAAGATCGACTCCAGCCCGCTCGCCGTCGGACCCACGCCGATCACCGTGCCGGTGCCGTGGTCGCTGACCGAGCCGCCCCCCGGGCCGATGAACACGGTCTCGTTCTGCCCGCTCAGCGTCAGCTTCGTCGAGCCGGTGAAACTGATCGTGTCGCCGGTGCCGCCGTTGAGCACGTCCTTCCCGCGGCCGAGCGTGATCGAGTTGTCCAGCCCGCCCACCGTGATCGTGTCCTTGCCGAACCCGCGTGCGACCGAGTTGTGGCCGCCCGAGCCGGTCAGGCTGACCACGGTCGGCCCGGGGCCGCCGATGACGGTGTTGTCGCCGCCGGTTGCGGTTGCATCCGTAACCTTGTTGGTGTTGTGCCCGAAGCGCACGACATTGTCCGAGCCGAACAGCGTGAACGTGCTCGGCCCCCCGCCGGTGTCCACCACCATGTAGCCGCTCGCCGCGCCGGTGATCGAGTATGTCCCGCCGGCGCCGATGATGCCGGTCTCGACCGGGCTCGACACCCCGTTCTTGTCGGTGAGCTGGAAGCTGAACTGGTCGAGCGTCGGGTTCTTGGTCTCCGTGTAGTAGACCCGGCCGTGCGAGGCGGTCAGCGTGCCCCGCAGGGGCGCCTCGATGACGAACGGATTGCCGGTCGCGAGCGGCACCGGATCGGTGTAGATCGCGATCGGCAGCGCGACGTCCTTGGTGACACCGAGGTCCTTGAGGAACGGCACCAGCGTCGGCCCGTTGTCGACGGTCACGAACGTGTTGCTGGCCTTGGTCGTCACCTTCAGGCCGAGCGGGTTGATCCCGGGCGTGTCGAGCGTCACCGGCCCGCCGGTGCCGTCGAGCGTCAACTGGCTGCCGACGTATTGCGAGCCGGTGGCCTTGAACCCGGTGACCTCGATCGTGTCGCCGGCGTTGAAGTTGTCGAACGCATTGGTCGGCACGGCGGTGGTGCCGAACGCCACGAGCAGCGAGCCCGTGCCGGCGAAGGTGATCGGCCCGCTGCCGGCCGCGCCCGCCGCCGCGAGGTCGAGCGTGCCGGCGTCGAGCGCGATGCCGCCGGTGAAGCTGTCGGCCTCGTCGAGCTGAACGACGCCGCCGGCGATGACGAGGCCGGCCGCGCCGCCGCTGCCGCTGCTCGGCAGCGAGCCGGTCTGGTCGGCGATCGTCCCGGCCACGACCAGCGTCTGCCCGGACGTGGCCGCGAGAGTGACGTCCTGGGTGCCCTGGATGAACAGGCCCGAGCCGAAGAACTCGCCTTGGTTGGCGCCGGCGCCGCCGGCAACCGTGCCGTTGCCGAGCGAGCCGCCCTGCACGATCAGCGTGCCGCCCTGCTGGACGAAGATGTCGCCGCCCGCGCCCAGCCCGCCGCCGCCGCCGCTGGCGTTGCCGCCGCCGAAGCCGCCGCTGCCGAAGCTGCCGCCG
>DATEQV010000342.1:0-4229 GCA_035272265.1 Acidisphaera sp.
GCCCCCCTGCCACGTGCGAGCCGCTCCCGCCCAGCAATGCCGGCGCGTCCGTTTCGCCCCCTCAGCGGCCGCCGGCGGCCACCGCGACCAGCGCACGATCGGACAACAGCTTGTCGAAATAGGCGATCGTGCGGGCGAGCCCCTCGTCCAGCTCCACCCGCGGCTCCCAGCAGAGCATCTGCTGCGCCCGCGCGATGTCCGGGCAGCGCTGCAAGGGATCGTCCTGCGGCAGCGGACGATGCACGATCTGGCTGCGCGAGCCGGTCAGACGCACGATCCGCTCGGCCAGCTCGCGCACCGGGATCTCGTGCGGGTTGCCGAGATTGATCGGCCCGGTGACGTCGTCCTCGGTCGCCATCATGCGCACGAAGCCGTCAATCAGGTCGTCGACATAGCAGAACGCCCGCGTCTGCATCCCGTCGCCGTACAGCGTGATGTCCTCGCCTCGCAGCGCCTGCACGATGAAGTTCGACACCACCCGCCCGTCATTGGGATGCATGCGCGGCCCGTAGGTGTTGAAGATGCGCACCACCTTGATGCGCGTGCGGTGCTGGCGGAGGTAGTCGAAGAACAGCGTCTCCGCGCAGCGCTTGCCCTCGTCGTAGCAGGCGCGCGGCCCGAGCGGATTGACGTTGCCGCGATACTCCTCGGTCTGCGGATGCACCGTCGGATCGCCGTACACCTCGCTGGTGGACGCCTGCATGATCCGCGCGCCAACGCGCTTGGCGAGGCCCAGCATGTTGATCGCGCCGATCACGCTCGTCTTGGTCGTCTGCACCGGGTCGTACTGGTAGTGCACGGGCGAGGCCGGACAGGCGAGATTGTAGATCTGGTCCACCTCGACATACAGCGGGAACGTGATGTCGTGGCGCATCAGCTCGAAGCGCGGATTGCCGAGCAGATGCTCGATATTGTCCTTCCGCCCGGTGAAATAGTTGTCGACGCAGAGCACATCCTGCCCGTCGTTCGCCAGGCGCTCGCACAGATGTGAGCCGAGGAATCCGGCTCCACCGGTCACAAGGACTCGCTTGCGGGTCAGATCGCTCACGTCCACTCCGTCATGGCTGCCAATCGCCAAGAACCTGACGAAAGTTGCAGCGGAATGAAAGCCGGCATTTGGAGGTCGCGTGCGAGCGTGATAGGCGCGCGCCATGCCGCCCATGGTCAAGCGACTCCTGCGCTCGGAGCCGGCGCAGGCAGCACTCGGCCGTCTGCTGGGGCTTTACATCGCCTTCGCCTTCCGAACGACGCGCTGGCGCCTGGATGGGGCGGAGCACTTCGCGCCGCATGCGCGGGGCGAGCCGGCGGTGGCCGCCTTTTGGCACGAGCGGCTGCCGATGATGGCGATGCTCTGGCTGTTCGCGCGCCGGTCGGCGGAAACGCGGCAGCGCGGCACCGGGATGCAGATCCTGGTCAGCCAGCATCGCGACGGCGTGCTGGTCGGCCGCGCCCTGCGGCGCTTCGACATCGGCGTCGTCACCGGCTCCTCGACGCGCGGGGGTACGGCGAGCGTGCGGGCGCTGGCGCGGCTGATCGCCGCGGGCAACCACCTTGCGATCACGCCCGACGGCCCGCGCGGCCCGCGCCGCGTCGCGGCACCTGGCGTGGCGCAGATCGCCGCGCTGACGGGCGCGCCGGTGCTGCCCTGCGCCGCGCAGACCACGCGCCGCTGGGTGCTGCCGAGTTGGGACCGCATGGTGCTACCCAAGCCGTTCGGCCGCGGCGTCATCGTCTGCGGGCCCACGATCGCCGTGCCGCGCGAGAACTGGCAGGCCGCGCTGCCCGCGATCACCGCCGCGATCGACGCCGCGACGGAAACTGCCGACCGGCTCTGCGCCGCGTGAGCGCCGTGCGGGCCGCGTACGCGGGCGCGATGAGTCTCGCCGCCCCGGCGCTGCGGCTGCTGCTGCGCGCGCGCGCCCGACGCGGCAAGGAGATCGTCGAACGCCTGCCCGAACGCCGCGGCATCGACGACACGAAGCGGCCGGACGGAAGGCTGATCTGGCTGCATGCGGCGAGCGTGGGCGAGACGGTGTCGATCCTGCCGGTGCTGGCGGAGCTCGCCGAGGCGGCGCCGGGCGCCACCGCGCTGGTCACCACCGGCACCGTCACCTCGGCGCGGCTGTTGGCGCAGCGCACGGCGGAGCAGGATTTCGGCCTGCGGGTGCTGCACCGGTTCGTGCCGATGGACGTGCCGGCCTGGGTGCGGCGCTTCGTCGACCACTGGCGGCCCGATGCCGCGGCGTTCGTCGAGAGCGAGCTGTGGCCGAACATGCTGGCGGCGTGCCGCGCGGCCGGCGTGCCGGCGATGCTCGTCAACGCGCGCCTGTCCGCCCGCAGCGCCAAACGCTGGTCCCGCCTGCCGGGGATGGCCGCGTCGCTGCTGGCGGATTTCGCCGTCGTCGACGCGCAATCGCCCGCGGACGCGGACCGGCTGCGCGCACTGGGCGCGCGCGACGTCGCCGCGTCCGGCAACCTGAAATTCGCCGCCCCGCCGCTGCCCGCCGACGAGGTCGAGCTGACGCGGCTGCGCGCGCTGATCGGCGAGCGTCCGGTCTGGCTCGCGGCAAGCACGCATCCGGGCGAGGACGAGATCGCGCTCGCCGCCCATCGCCGGCTGCTGCCCACGTTTCCTGACCTGCTGACCATCGTGGCGCCGCGGCATCCCGAGCGCGGACCCGCCGTCGCCGACGTCCTGCAGGCGAAGCTGCGCTCGCGCGGCGAGGATCCGGGATCGCTGTGGGTCGCCGATACGCTCGGCGAGCTGGGGCTGCTGTATCGGCTGGCGCCGGTGACGCTGGTCGGGCGCAGCCTGCTGCCGCCGGGCGGCGGACAGAACCCGCTGGAGCCGGCGCGGCTCGGCTGCGCCATCGCGACGGGCCCCTACACCGCGAACTTCGCCGAGGCGGTGGCGGCGCTGGATGAGGCCGGCGGCATCGCCACGGTGCGCGACGACGCCAGCCTCGCCACCTGGATCGCGGCGATGTGGAACCGCGAGGACATGCGGGCGGGCATGGCCACCGCGGCGCGCGCCGCCGCCGACCGGTATGCCGGATTGCCGCGCGCGATTGCCCGCAGGCTGGCCGCACTCGCGGACCGGCGCGCATGAGGCCGCCCGGCTTCTGGACGCAGGACGGCGTGGTGCCGTCGCTGCTCTCGCCGCTGTCGAGGGTCGTCGCGGAGGTAACCGCTCGGCGGGTCGCGCGGCCGGGATGGCGGGCCCCGGTGCCGGTGATCTGCTGCGGCAACGTCACCGTGGGCGGCACGGGCAAGACCACGGTGGCGCTGGACCTGCTGGCCCGGCTGCGCGCGCGCGGCATCGCGGCGCACGCCCTGGCGCGCGGCTACAAGGGAAGCGCGCGCGGGGTGCTGCGGGTGTCTCCGCAGGATTCGGTGGCGCTGGTGGGCGACGAGGCGCTGCTGCTGGCGCAGGCGGCGCCGACCTGGATCGGCGCCGACCGCGCGGCCAGCGCCCGCGACGCGATCTTCGCCGGCGCCCAGGCGCTGGTGATGGACGACGGCCTGCAGAACCCGACGCTGCACAAGGACCTGTCGCTGCTCGTCATCGACGGCGGCGCCGGGTTCGGCAATGGGCGGGTGCTGCCGGCCGGCCCGTTGCGGGAGAAGGTGGCGGCCTGCGTGGCGCGCTGCGACGCGGCGGTGCTGATCGGCGAGGACCGCACCGGCGCCGCCGCCAGGATGGGCAGGCTGCCGGTGCTGACCGCGCGCCTGGTTCCCGATGCAACGATGCGCGCGCTCGCCGGCGAACGCGTGTTCGCCTTCGCCGGCATCGGACGGCCGGAGAAGTTCTTCGACTCGCTGCGCGACGTGGACGCCGTGCTGACCGGCACGCGCGGCTTCGCCGATCACCACGTCTATGCCGCGCGCGAGATCGACGCCCTGCGCGCCGCCGCGGGCGACGCGACCCTGGTCACCACCGCCAAGGACGCCGTCCGCCTGCCGCCGGGCGCGGGTGAGGGCATCCGCGTTGCCGGAATTGGACTCGCCTGGGACGACGACGCGGGGATCGACGCCCTGCTGCGCCAGCACGTCGTGCGGGTGGCGGCGGCAGAGAGCGCGCCACCACAACCCTAGCAGCCTGTCGGAGTTAAGCACAAACCACGAACAAATCGGAGATTTCTTTCGATACTTCGCGGTTCTGCACAACAAGAGAATCCGCCGGTGGCCGTTGGCGACATATTCATCCGCAAAACTGCTAACTCCGACAG
>DATEQV010000343.1:0-19186 GCA_035272265.1 Acidisphaera sp.
TTGCGTTGCTGCGAGCCCGGCTTCCCTCCCTTGGCGCCGTCGTCCTGGGCGCCGTCGGCGTGCTCGTCTTCTTCGCTGGGGCCGTGCCGGTCGGGGCTCGGGCGGGTGGTCTGGTCCTGTTCCTCGTCCTCGCGGAGGTCGCCCGGCCTGGTGTCCGCGCGCGCGTCGTCGATAGGCTCGCCGGGCACGGGCTCGCCGGCGGGAGGCCTGTGCCGCCGGTCGGCTACGTCGATGCCGTCCGCCATGTCGTGACGCTCCCCGAAATCCCCCGCTGATCACGCAATTGCCGGACGCAACATGCGGTTGCTGGACGAAACCGCATCATCAAAGTGCCGCGAGGCATGACAGGCAACCGCCTCACACCACCAGCGCCTGGCTGCGGACCAGCCTGGAATAAAGGCCGTCGTGCTCGGTCAGTTCCGCGTGCGTGCCCTGCTCGACCGCACGGCCATGGTCCATCACCACGACCAGGTCGGCGTCGCGCACGGTGGACAGGCGATGCGCGATCACGATCGTCGTGCGGCCCTGCCGCAAGTGGGCGAGCGCCAGCTGAACCGCCGCCTCGTTCTCGGTGTCCAGCGCGCTCGTCGCCTCGTCGAGCAGCAGGATGCGGGGGTTGCGCAGCAGCGCGCGGGCCAGCGAGACGCGCTGGCGCTGCCCGCCCGACAGCCTCTGCCCGCCCGGGCCGACGCGGGTGTTGTAGCCGTCCGGCAATGCCGCGATGAACGTGTGCGCGGCAGCGGCCTCAGCGGCGGCCATCACTTCGTCCTCGGACGCGCCGGGACGGCCCATGCGGATGTTGGCCGCCACCGTGTCGTCGAACAGCAACGTGTCCTGGCCGACATAGGCGATGGCGTCGCGCAGGCTGGCGAAGGTCAGGTCGCGCACGTCGGCGCCGTCGATCGTCACCGCGCCGGAAAACACGTCGTGCAGGCGGGGGATCAGCGTCAGCGCCGTCGACTTGCCGGCGCCTGACGGGCCGACCAGCGCGACCGTCGTGCCGGGTGCGGCGATGAAGCTCAGCCCGTCCACGCCGATCCGCCCGTCCGGATAGACGAAGCGCACCTCGTCGAACACGACGCGCCCGGCGCCGGGGGGCAGCTTCCGTGCGTCGCCGCGCTCGAGGATGTGCGGGCGTTCGTCGACCAGGCGGAAGACGCGGGCGAGGCCGGCGAGGCCTTCCTGCACCGCGGCGTTCAGCGAACCCAGCGCCCGCAACGGGCGCGCCGCGATCAGCAGGGCGGCGACGAAGCCGGTGAAATTGCCGACCTCGTTGCCGACCGAGTTGCCGTCACCGACCGCTGCCCGCCAGCCGGCGAAACCGATGACGGCGGCGATCGCGGCACCGCCCAGCACCTCCAGCACCGGATCGACGCGCGCGCGGTTGCGGGCCATGCCCAGCAGGGCACGGTACAGGTGCTGGAACGCCGCCTCGGCGCGCCTGGTCTCCGACGCCTCCAGCCGGTAGGCGCGCACCGTGCGGGCCTGGGAGAAGCTTTCGTTGAGCAGCGCGGCCGTCTCGCCCATGCGCTCCTGCATGCCGCCGGAGGCGCGGCGGATGCGCCGGCCGATGCGCTCGATCGGCAGGCCGGCGATCGGGTACAGCACCGCCGCGATCAGCGACAGCAGCCAGTCGAGGTAGATCATCGAGGCGACCAGCCCGACCACGGTGATGGAATCCGCCAGCCCGTTGACCGCCCGCGTCAGCGCCTCGCGGATGACGGTCGCGTCGGTGGTGAAGCGCTGGGCGAGCGCGGCCGGGGCCTCGCGCTCCATCCGCGCGAGGTCGGCGTGCACGACGTGGTCGAACATCCGCCCCTGCAGGCCGCGGATGGTCATCAGCACGACGCGCTGGACCTCGAGGTTCTGGACGAACTGCGAGATCGCCTTGACCGAGGTGACCGCGATCACCAGGACGGGAAGCTGGTAGAGGATGCGCTGGTCGCGCTTCTCGAACATCCCGAAGGCGTGCTGGATCAGCACCGGGTAGAGGGCGGTGGTGCCCGCCATGACGGCCGTGCTGACCAGGATCAGCGCGAGCCGCCCGCGGTGGTGGCGCACGTGCTCGCGCCAAAGCCGCCCGAGCAGGACGAAGGTACGTTCGTCGCGCGGCAGGGCGGCGGTTGTGCTGGCATCCATGGCCGCCGGTCTATCAGCGCCCCTGGCGCAGAGCCAGTTGGCGGGCCAGCTCGGCCGTGCATGCCTGGGCGTCCGCCTGACAGCCATCGTCGAGCCACCACGCGCGGACGGCCCGCAGCGCCTCGCCCACCGCAGGTCCCGGCGGGATGCCGAGCGCCACCACGTCGCGGCCGGAGAGCGGAAAGACGGGCTGCGGCATGGCGGCGAGGCGGGCCCGCAGCGATCCCCAGTCCGGACCGCCGCCGCCGTGCAGCCAGCTGCGGCCGATCAGGATGTCGGCCGGGGTGTCGGCGAGCGCCCTGCGCAACGCAGCGTCGTCCGAGTCGGGCCGGGGCACGGCCGTGTCCCGCAACGCCGCGAGTCGGTCGCGCTCGTCGTTCGACAGACGCAGGCGGTCGGCGAGGTCGTCCGGGCCCCCTTGCGCCAACGCCGCCAGCCGCAACAGCGGGTCGGCGGGCGCGCCGGACGCGACCAGGGCGGCCAGCGCGGCGGGGTCGGCGCCCCCCGGCAGCACCGCGGCGAGCACGCCGAGTTCCGCCATCAGGGCGACGGCTCGCATCGGGTCGGGCGCGGCGAGGATGCGCTTGAGTTCGCTCCACACCCGCTCCGGCGAAAGGATCGACAGGCCCGAAACGCCCGCGGCGATGGCGGCCCCGGCGTCGGGGTCCGGGTCGCCGGTGCCGTAGCGGGCCCAAAAGCGGAAGAAGCGCAGGATGCGCAGGTAGTCCTCGGCGATGCGCCGGGCTGCCTCGCCGACGAAGCGGACGCGGCCGGCGCGCAGGTCGTCCGCACCGCCGAAGTAGTCGTACAGCGTGCCGTCCGGCGCCATGGACATGGCGTTGATGGTGAAGTCGCGCCGCGCCGCGTCCTCCTTCCAGTCACGGGTGAACGCCACCGTGGCGTGGCGGCCGTCGGTCGCCTCGTCGCGGCGCAGGGTGGTGATCTCGATCGGTCCGCTCGCGGTGACTGCGGTGACGGTGCCGTGGTCGATGCCCGTGGGCACCGCGCGGATGCCGGCCCGTTCCAGCCGCTCGGCCACCTCGTGGGGGGGCAGCGGTGTGGCGAGGTCGACGTCCGCCACCTTCCGTCCCGCCAGCGCATCGCGCACCGCGCCGCCGACGACCCGCGCGTCGGGGATGGCCGCCAGCACCGCGCCCAGGCCGGGGTCCTGCAGGAAGGCCGGCGGCATCAGCCCTCGCGTCGCAGCAGTTCGGCGAGGTGGACAAGGATCGCCGCCGTGGCGCCCCAGATGTAATGCTCGGGATGCGGCCAAACCCAGAACTCCCGCCAGCGTCCCCGGTAGTGGGCGCGTCGCTTTTGCGGCGCCCGCGGGTCCATCAGGACCGACATCGGCAGCTCGAACACGGCGTCCACCTCGTCCGGCGCGGGCGTGTAGGTCAGGCCCGGCGGCACAAGCCCGACGATGGGCGTGATGCGGTAGCCGGTGCCGGTGACGTAGTCCGGCATGGTACGCACCACCTCCACGTTCGCGGGATCGAGGCCGATCTCCTCCTTCGCCTCGCGCAGCGCCGCGGCGCGAGCGTCGGCGTCGGTGGGGTCGATACGACCGCCGGGGAAGCTGACCTGGCCGGCATGCGCGCTGAGGCCCGCGTGGCGCTTGGTCAGCAGCACGCTCGGCGCGGGCCCGGTGATCAGCGGCACCAGCACGGCGGCCGGCCACACCGTCCCGTCCGTCAGGCCGGCGGCATCGGTCGACCGGAGCGGTGCGGCGATCTGCTCCGGCGCGGCCTCCCCGGCCGCGAGCCGCGCGCGCAGTTCGCTTTCTTCCATGGCGTCCGGCCTAGACCTCCTCCGATGAGGCTACAACGTCAGGGTGGTGCTCGCGTATGCGGGTTGATAGCATGCTAGCGTCTTGCGGAGGTGATCGATGGCAACATTAGTCATCCGGAACGTCGATGACTCGGTGCACGCGCGGCTCAAGGAGTTGGCGGCCTCTCACGGCCGGTCGATGGAGGAAGAGGCGCGCGTGCTTCTACGACAGGGCGTTGCGGCGGCACCCTTGGTGAAGCCGCTGCCGCTAGCAGCCTGTCGGAGTTAAGCACAAACCACGAACAAATCGGAGATTTCTTTCGATACTTCGCGGTTCTGCACAACAAGAGAATTCGCGGTTCTGCACAACAAGAGAATCCGCCGGTGGCCGTTGGCGACATATTCATCCGCAAAACTGCTAACTCCGACAGGCTGCTAGGCGACGCCATTCGCGCCATTGTCGAGCCGCTCGGTGGCCTCGAGCTTCCGGAGATTCCTCGCGAGCCGCCCTGGGGACCCACCTGACTTCTCGGGTCCCGAGTGGGACGAGGCTCGGTGATCGTTCTCGATACCAACGTCGTTTCAGAACTCGTCAAACCGCAACCTGATCCCGCGGTCCGCGCTTGGGTGAACGGACGGCCGGCGGAGACGATGTTCGTCACCGCCATCACCGAGGCCGAGATGCTTTTCGGGGTGAGCCTGATGGCCGACGGCCGCCGACGCAACGCTCTCCGGCTCGGCATTCTCACTGTGTTCGGCACCGTGTTCGCTAGCCGTATTCTGCCGTTCGACAGCGCGGCGGCGACCGAGTACGGGGACTGGGCTGCGGACCGTCGCCGGAAAGGACGGCCTGTCGGGATTGCCGACTTGCAGATCGCGGCGATCGCGCGGGTGCGCGGTGCAACGACAATCGCAACCCGCAACGCGAAAGATTTCGGTGATTGCGGGATCCCCGTAGCCGATCCGTGGTTGGGTCCGTAGCCGCGCCCGCACTCACATCGTCAACGTAGTGCGTACACCGCGATCTCGATCAGCAGCGTGGGTCCGCCGACCAGCGTCAGCGCGACGTCACGCGAGGCCATTCAGCCCTCGCAGTGCGGCACTTCACCGAGCGGGAAGAACTTGCCGCGGCTCCAGACGCCGAGCATCCGTTTGCAGCCGACCCACTCCGGCACGGCTAGCGCTACCAACTCATAATAGACCGCCCGGCAGATGCGCGCCTCGACGCGCAGCTGACCGTCGCCGTCGCGCAGATGGATGTAGGGCGTCGGCTCGCAGGTCAGCAGGTCATGCGCGATGCGGATCGGATGGTCCGGTCCCGCGGTGACCACCTCGTCGACGTTGGTGCGGAAGCTGAGCACCTGGTTGCGCCCGTCGCCGCTCCAGTCCAGCTCGACCGCCAGGAAGGGCGCGTCCTCGACCTCGATGCGGCCGCGTTCGACCGGTGTCTCGAGATACCAGGACCCGTCGGCGGCGCGCTTCAATACGCTGGCGAACAGGCAGACCAGCTCCTTCCGGCCGATCGGGCTGCCGCGATAGAGCCACGTGCCGTCGCGTTTGATCAGGAACGGCAGGTTGCCGCAGTCCACTTGACGCGGGCGCGGCCGGCCGGACTTGCCGCCGGGCGGGAAGGCGACCGTCTCTCCGCGGTCCTCCGGCACGGCGCGTGCGTGTCGCACGCTCATGGAATCGGCCCGGCCTAACGCGGCGCGACTGCGCGAGATGCCTTGCTCGATCACGACCGGTCTCCGACGTCTGCGCTTTTGCCTCGGGCCGCCATATAGGTAGGCTGGTGTGGCAGGTGAAAGAGCCGCCATCGGCGGCGCGCACCGAAACAGGAAGGATGACCCTGCATGTCAGCGACTATGGCCTCGGCGCCACAAGGCATGCCCAATGGGGGTATGCCCCCGATGGGCATGGCCACCCTGGGCTTGGGCCAGGCGGAACCGGCCCCGGCGCCGCGGCTGGAGGACGTCGAGGCGCTCGGCGCCCGCGTCGTCGCCGTCCGGCAGGAGGTCGAGCGCGTCATCTTCGGCCAGGACGAAGTGGTCGATCAGACGCTGATCACGCTGCTCTCGGGCGGCCACGTGCTGCTGGTGGGCGTGCCCGGCCTGGGCAAGACACGGCTGGTCCAGACGCTCGGCACCGTGCTCGGCCTGAACACCAAGCGGGTGCAGTTCACGCCCGACCTGATGCCGGCCGATATCCTCGGCAGCGAGGTGCTGGACGAGACCGAGGGCCGCCGCAGCTTCCGCTTCGTGCCCGGCCCGGTGTTCTGCCAGCTGCTGATGGCCGACGAAATCAACCGCGCCAGCCCGCGCACGCAGTCCGCGCTGCTGCAGGCCATGCAGGAGCACCGCGTCGCCGTGGGCGGCGTCGATCATGTGCTGCCGAGCCCGTTCCACGTGCTGGCCACGCAAAACCCGATCGAGCAGGAAGGCACCTACCCGCTGCCCGAAGCGCAGCTCGACCGCTTCCTGCTGGAGGTCGTGGTCACCTATCCCGAGCTGGCGGCCGAACGCACGATGCTGCTCGCCACCACGGGCGCTGAGGAAACGCACGCGAATCCGGTGCTGTCGGCCGGCGAGCTGATGGCCGCACAGGCGCTGATCCGCCGCGTGCCGGTGGGAGAGAAGGTCGTCGACGCCATCCTGTCGCTCGTGCGCGGCGCGCGGCCGGAGACCGCGGCCGACGAGATCGTCGCCAAGCATGTCGCCTGGGGCCCGGGCCCGCGCGCCTCCCAGGCGCTGATGCTCGCCAGCCGTGCCCGCGCGCTGCTCGACGGGCGGCTGTCGCCCAGCATCGACGACGTCATCGCGCTCGCCCGACCGGTGCTGCGCCATCGCATGGCGTTGAGCTTCTCCGCCCGCGCCGACGGCGTGCTGCTGGGCGACGTGATCGACCGGCTGGTCGCGCGACTTGGCTGACGCCCAAAGGGACGCCCGCCGTCCCGTCGACCTCGCCCGCCGGGCGGAGGCGCTCGGCGCCAACCTCCCGCCGCTGCTGGCCGAGGCGCAGCGCGTGGCCGCCACCGTCGCGCAGGGCGTGCACGGACGGCGGCGCGTGGGTCAGGGCGACAGCTTCTGGCAGTTCCGCCCATTCGTCACCGGCGATCCATTTGGCCGCATCGACTGGCGGCAATCCGCCAAATCCAGCCGCGCCTACATCCGCGAGACGGAATGGGAAGCGGCGCAGACGGTGCATCTGTGGCGCAACACCTCGGCCAGCATGCATTGGCGATCCAGCAGGCAGTGGCCGGAGAAGATCGCCCGCGCGGATCTGCTGTTGCTGGCGCTGGCGGCACTCCTGCTGCGCGGCGGCGAACGCGCGGCGCTGTTCGGCGAGCGCGCCGTCGCCGGCCGGTCGGGGCTTGACCGGCTCGCCGCCGCGCTGTCACGCGACGCGCCGCAGGATGCGACCCTCCCGCCCAATACCTCGCTGCCGCGCCATGCCCGCGTGGTGCTGATCGGCGACTTCCTCGCACCGCTGCCCGAGATCCGTACGGCGGTTTCGCGGCTGTCGGCCATTCCTGTCAGCGGCCACATCCTGCAGGTGCTCGATCCCGCCGAACTGGACCTGCCGTACCAGGGTCGGATGCGGTTCTTCGGCGTCCGCCGCGAGGGCGAGATGCTGATCCCTCGCGTGGAGAGCGTGCGCGATGCCTATGGCGCACGCATGCGCGCACAACAGGAAGGCATCGCCGCGATCTGCGCGGCGGCGGGCTGGAGCTTTGGCCAGCATCGCACCGACCACGCGCCGGAAACCGCCCTGCTTGCATTGTTCGCCGCACTTGGCCCGAAATCCGCTAGACCGGAACGCGAGCGCCTGTCGTGATTTTCACGTTTCGATTGTCCCCACGAGGTTGGTCTCTGTCGTAACTCGCTGATGGTCTTTGCCTCTCCCTGGATTCTGCTCGCCCTGCTGGCATTGCCGCTCTTGTGGTGGCTGCTGCGGGTCAGCCCGCCCGCTCCGCGCAGCCAGACCTTCCCCGCGCTTCGCCTGTTGCTCGGCCTGGACGCCCGCGAGGAAACGCCGGCCCGCACGCCGCCCTGGCTGCTGCTGCTGCGCATGTTCGCGGCGGCATTGATTGTCATCGCCCTCGCGCGCCCGGTGATGGACGCCGGCAACGCATTGCCGGGCCAAGGCCCGGTGCTGCTGGTGATCGACGACGGGTGGTCGGCCGCGAGCGACTGGCCGCAGCGGATGCAGGCGGCGTCCACCGCGCTCGACAAGGCGGCGCGAGCAGGCCGGCAGGCGGCGCTGCTGACGACCGCGCCGGACGAGACCGGCGCCGCACCGGCGGTCTCGCCGACGTCGCCCGTGCCGGAGTTGCGCGCGCGGCTTGCCGCATTGCGCCCGAAGCCGTGGACACCGGCGCGCGACGACGCCGCGACCGCACTGGCAGGCTGGGACCATCCGGGCACCGCGGTGATCTACGTCGGCGACGGGCTGACCCACGATCAGGATTTCGCCCGGTTCGCCGCTGCCCTCGGCCGCGCGGGCACGGTGACGGAGGTCTGTTGCGGAGCCGCACCGGGCCGCGTGCTTCTGCCGCCGCGATCGGAGGCCGACCGGCTGATCCTGCGCGCGGCGCAAGTACCGCAACCGGCGCCGGCGGCCGTCGCCGTGCTCGCACAGAGCGGCGACGGGCGCACGCTCGCACGCACGCCGATCGTCATTCCGGCCGGCGCGGCGAGCGCCGATGCGCCGCTCACGATGCCAGTGGAGGTGCGCAACCGGCTGGCGCGGCTGGTGCTCGAAGGGCCGCCGTCGGTGGCGTCCACCGTGCTGCTCGATGAAAGCTGGCGGCGGCGGCCGGTCGGATTGGTTGCATCCGACATGGCCAGCGCGGACTCGCCGCTGACCGGCTCGCTGTTCTATCTGCGCCGCGCGCTCTCGCCCTTCACCGAGCTGCGCGAGGCCGACATCACCACGCTGCTGCGCCGGGACATCGCGGTGATCGTGCTCGCCGACGATCCGCTGCCCGCGGGGCTGGAGCGCGACGCGCTCGACAAGTGGGTGCGCGACGGGGGCTTGCTCGTGCGCTTCGCCGGCCCGCGCACCGCCGAACAGCCGATCGGCGAGACCGACCCGCTGATGCCGGTGCGCCTGCTGGGCGGCGACCGCCAGCTCGGCGGCGCGCTGTCCTGGAGCAAGCCGGCGGGACTGGCGCCCTTCCCGCCCGGCTCGCCCTTCGCCGGCCTTGCGGTGCCCGAAGAGGTCGCCGTGAACCGGCAGGTTCTCGCCGAGCCGAGCGCACAGATCGCGAGCCAGACCTGGGCGGCGCTGGCCGACGGCACGCCGCTGGTGACACAGGCGACGCATGGCGCGGGACGCATCGTGCTGTTCCACGTCACCGCGAACGCCGACTGGTCGAACCTGCCGCTGTCGGGACTGTTCGTCGACATGATGCGGCGCCTGGTCGACCTGTCGGTGGGCGTGCCGGCGACCAACGACGCGACCGTTCTCGCGCCAGCGGAGACGCTCGACGGCTACGGCCAGCTTGCCGCACCGCCGCCTGCCGCGTCGGGCCTTGCTGCCGATGCGTTCGCCACCGCGCCCGCATCGCCGCGCCATCCGCCGGGGTTGTACGGGCAGGAGAACAACCGGCACGCGCTCAATCTCGGCGCGGCACTGGCGCCGCCGCAGGCCGCACCGATGGTGCCGGGTGCGCAGGTCGAAACGCTCGGCCTGATCACGCCGGAGCGCGCCTTCGGGCCATGGATGATCGCCGCCGCGCTGTTCCTGCTGGCGCTCGACCTGCTCATCTCGCTGCTGGTTCGCGGCCTGCTGCGCCGCCCGGTCGGTATGGCGTCAGGTGCAGCCGGTCTGCTGTTGTGCGCCGCGCTCGCCGCACCCGCGCACGCCGAACCGTTGGAAACCGGCATCCATCCGGCGCTGGCCACACGGCTCGGCTACATCATCACCGGCGACGCGCAGGCCGATGCGGTTGCCAAGGCCGGTCTCGAAGGCCTGTCCGAGTACGTGAACCGCCGTACGGCGGCAGTGCTGGTGGAACCGGACGGCGTCATACCCGGGCACGACGACCTCAGCTTCTATCCGCTGCTCTACTGGCCGATCACCGCCACGCAGCCCACGCTCGATCCGGTCGCCGCCCAGGCGCTCAACGACTTCATGGGACATGGCGGCATCCTGGTGCTCGACACGCTCGGCGGCGGACCGGACGGCAGTGGCGCGGGCTTCGCAGCGGGTGCGGACGATGCGCTCAAGCGCGTCGCGCGCGGACTGGTGATCCCGCCGCTCGCGCCGCTGACGACCGAGCACGTGCTCGCGCACTCGTTCTACCTGCTGCAGGATTTCCCCGGTCGATTCACCGGCGACACCGTCTGGGTGCAGCGCGACCAGGACCGCACCAACGACAGCGTCAGCCCGGTGATCATCGGCTCGAACGACTGGGGGGCGGCCTGGGCGGTGGACAGCGAGGGGCGCAATCCCTACGCCGCGATCCCCGGCGGGGCGCGCCAGCGCACCATCGCCTATCGTTTCGGCGTCAATCTGGTCATGTATGCGCTGACCGGCAACTACAAGGGCGATCAGGTGCACGTGCCGGCGATCCTCGAGCGGCTGGGGCAATAGCGTGCATCTCGAAACCGCCATCGCCGCCGTCCGCTTCGAGCCGCTGGTGCCGGTGTGGCTGATCGCCGCACTCGCCGCGGTCTGCCTGATCGCGATCGTCCCCGCAGCCGTCCGCCGCGCGCGCGGCGCGGTGCTGCGCGCTGCCTGCTTCGCCGTGCTGCTGACCTGGCTCGCCGGCCCGCGGCTGGTGCAGGAGACGCGGCAGGGCCTGCCCGACATCGGCGTGCTGCTGGTCGATCGCACCGCCTCGATGCAGATCGGCAACCGCACGGCATTGGCCGAAGCCGCACGGGCGAAGATCGAGGCGCAGGCCGCCCATCTGCCCGACTTCGAGTTGCGCACCGTCGCCGTGCCGGAGAGCGGCAGCGAGGGCACGCAGCTGTTCGGCGCCCTCAACCGCGCGCTCGCCGACATCCTGCGTGCCCGCCTGTCGGCGGTGATCGCGCTCACCGACGGCATGGTGCACGACGTGCCGCAGACGATGCCGGGCAACGCGCCGCTGCACGTGCTGATCCCGGCGAAAGGCGAGGAGACCGATCGCCGCCTGCGCGTCGTGGAAGCGCCGAGTTACGGCCTCGTCGGCCACAGCGTCACGGTGCGGGTCGCGGTCGAGGATCTCGGGCTGAAGGAAGCCGGAGTCGCTCACCCGCCCGCCTCGGCACGGCTGACCATCCGCCGGGACGGCGAGCCGCCGGTGGTCGAGAGCGTCCCCGTCGGACCCGAACAGGACGTCGAGGTGCCGATCACCCGCGCCGGCCCCACCGTGCTCGACATCGAAGCCGAGCCGCTGGCCGGCGAGGCGAGCACGCTGAACAACCGCGCGGTGGTCGAGATCAACGGCGTGCGCGACCGGCTGCGCGTGCTGCTGGTGTCCGGCGAGCCGCATCAGGGCGAGCGGACATGGCGGCGGCTGCTGAAGGCCGATCCGTCCGTCGACCTCGTGCACTTCACCATCCTGCGCCCGCCCGAGAAGGACGACCTGACGCCGCTGAACGAGCTGGCGCTGATCGCGTTCCCGGTGCGCGAATTGTTCCAGCTGAAAATTCGCGAGTTCGACCTCATCATCCTCGACCGCTTCCAGAACCGCGGCCTGCTGCCCTCGCCCTACTTGCGCAACATCGCCGACTACGTGCGCGACGGCGGCGCGCTGCTGCTGTCGGTGGGCCCCGAGTTCACCGGCCCGGCGAGCCTCGCCGCGACGCCGCTCGGCGCCGTGCTCCCCGGCCGGCCGGCCGGCGAGGACAGCGAGGTCGACGGACAGTTCCGCCCGATGCTGACGCCGCTCGGCAGCCGCCACCCGGTCACCGCTGGCCTGACCGGCGCCAACGATCCCGGCAAGCCCGACAGCAAGCCGAGCTGGGGCCCGTGGTACCGCCACATCGACGCCACCGGCGTGCATGGCGAGACGCTGATGACCAGCGAGGACGGCCAGCCTTTGCTGGTGCTCGACCGCGTCGGCCAGGGGCGCGCCGCGCTGCTGCTGTCCGACCAGATCTGGCTGTGGTCGCGCGACCATATGGGCGGCGGACCGCAGGCCGAGCTGCTGCGCCGCATCGCGCACTGGACGATGCAGGAGCCGGAGCTGGAGGAGAACGCGCTGACCGCGCGCGTCGAGAACGGCACCCTCAGCATCGACCGCCGCACCGTCGAGGACGGGCCGCCGGCCGAAGTCACCATCACCGACCCCGACGGGCTGGCATCGAAAGTGCGGCTGACGCCCGCCGGTCCGGGCCACGGCACGGCGACGATGCCGGCCGAGCATCCCGGCGTATGGCAGGTGACCGACGGCGTGCGCACCGCCTACGCCGCGGCCAGCGTGACGAACCCGCTGGAATTCGCTGATCTGCGCGCGACGGCCACGGTGCTCGGGCCGCTGGCGCGCGCCAGCGGCGGCAGCGTGCATTGGATGGACGCCGGCGGCCCCGAGGCACGCGTGCCCGACCCGCGCGTGCCGGAGCTGCGCCGCACCGAACCCGACCGCGACGCCGCCGGCGCCGGCTGGATCGGCCTGCCGCGCCGGCATGATCATCTGGTGACAGGCATCGCCGGGCTCGCGCTACTGCCGTCCTGGGCAGCACTGCCGCTGATGCTGGGGCTGGCCGTCATGGCATGGCGGCGCGAGAGCGCGTGAGGTGACCGCCGCTGACGTGACCGCAGCCGGGGTGATCGTTGCGCTGGCGCGCGCTATGATGCGGCCTCTGGCGACGGGAGGGTTGTGTCTTCCTTAATCCCGAACCGAACGACCGCGGATCGCAGCCGAGTTCTTCGCGCCCGTTCTCGCCGGCGCTGGCGCTGGCGGGCTTTGTCGGCCTCTGCCTGCTGGTCGGCATGTCCGACGCGGCGGTCACCGCGACCAGCGTGCGCGCCTGGTATGCCTCGCTGCACCACCCGTTCGGCACGCCGCCGAACTGGGTGTTCGGTCCGGTTTGGGCGTTTCTGTATGCCGGCATGGCGCTCGCCGCATGGCTGGTCTGGCAGCGCATCGGCGCCAGCCGGCCGCTGCGGCTGTGGGGCTGGCAGCTGATCGTCAACGCGCTCTGGACGCCGGCCTTCTTCGGCCTGCGGAACCCGCTGCTCGGTCTGGCGGTGCTGGCGGTCCTGCTGGTGCTTGTCGCGGCCACGGCGCGCGTGTTCTGGCGGGTTCGCCGCACGGCGGGCTGGCTGATGCTCCCCTATCTGGCCTGGGCCTGCTATGCGACCTATGTGAACGCCGGCTTCTGGTGGCTGAACGACGCCTAGGGTAGGGAGACGCCCATGCGACGCATTGTTCTCGGGGCTCTGATCCCCGCCGGTCTGCTGTTTGCCGCGCACGTGGCGCAAGCGCAGGGCTTCAGCCCGGGCGGGTTGCCCGGCGGAGGCGCGCCGCCGCCGCAGAAGCCGGCTGCGCCGCTGCCCGACGCGCTGCCCGGCGCGCGGACCGATAAGGAGCGCGTGACGCCGGCCGACAGGAACGCGACCGAGATGGACCCGAACGACGCGCTGTTCGACTCGATCAACCGCGGCGACATCTCCACCGCGCGCGACGCGATCAAGCGCGGCGCGGACCTGCATGCGCGCAACGTGCTCGGCATGACGCCGCTCGACCTTTCGGTCGATCTCGGCCGCAACGACATCACCTTCCTGCTGCTCTCGCTGCGCGGGATCGACGACACCCACGGCCGCCCGCCGATGGTGGCGACGGCCGAAGCGGCGCCGCACGGCCGGCACGCGCGCGGTGCGGCGGTGGCCGATGCCGACGGGTCGGCACCGGTGCCGACCGACGGCACGGTGCGCCAGCCGCCGGTGCCGCGCGGACGCGCGCCGGCGACCGCGCCCGTCGCCGACAAGAACTCGCCGCACGTCGCACAGCAGTTCGCCGGCAATGGCGGCACGCCGGTGCCGCAAGCCGGGTTCCTCGGCTTCGATTCCGGGGTCGCCCGCTGAGCAACCGCATGATTCGCAACGGCGTTACCCGGCTGGCGCGAGGCTATCTCGTGCCCAGGCTGGGGAGACCTGTCATGGTCATGGACGACGCCAAGGAAACCGCCATCGCGATGATCCAGCGCCACGGCACGCGGGCGCAGGCGGTCGCGCATGAACATGCGGCGGAGAAGCACATCGCGGGCGACGCCGAAGCGGCCGGACGCTGGCGCCAGATCAGCCTGGCGATCGCCGAACTGCGCGTGGTGCGCGGGGTCAACTAGCGCGCATCCGCATCGGGGCTGCCCGCCTCACAGCGCACGCCCGAGGTTGATCGGCGACGGACGCGACTGCCACAGTGCGGTCGTGGAGCGGCGTGACGTGAAACCAATCAGTTTCGGGCTTCGGTGGGAACGCGTGCTAATCGCGGCATGCGGCATGGCGGTGCTGGCAGACGTGTTGCCGGCTCCCGCGCGGTCTGCGGAACCGGCATCGCAAGCCGTTCCGTTCGTCAGCTGCGCCGGCGACGGCCAGACGGGCCCTGTCGCGGCAACAGCCGACGCCGGCCCATTGCCGCGCGTGCCGCCCGCACAAGCGTCCGCCCTGGCCTATTACGCCTTTCGCGCCGTCGGCGTGCTGGCGCCGCTGGGCTGGCACTGCTTCGCCCTGTATGGCTCGTCGGGAGAGACGGTGTTCGTCACGCCGGAGCCGCACGGCTCCGGGGACCTTCTCGCCGCCACGACGAAACTGCACGGCCCCGCCATCGTGATCCAACGCATGTCCGGCGACACGTCGGGACGCTTCGAGGTCGCAAAGGTGGCCGCGCGCCTGTTTCCGGTCGCCAAGCCGTACGTGCGCGACGTGATCGCCGAGGGGATCGAGCCGGACACCGACTTCGAGTTCGCGCCGTATCCCGCCGATAGTATCCACCTTGTCAGCAGCACCGTAGCCGAGTTCACCACGCCCGCCGGCGGCGAAGGACTGGGAACACAGGGCAGCCTCGCCGCCGACGATCAGCCGGTCGTCGGCGTGGCCATCTGGCTGCCGTCCGAGAACCACGACATGGTGCTGCTGTCGACGCGTCTGCCGCCGGACCAAGGCAGCCTCGCGCGCACCATCCTCGTTCAGACCGAACGCACCAACGGGGCGCCCGGAGCGGCGGCGCGCTAACGCAAGGAAGGTCGACGGTTTCGACCCGGTTCGGCATGGCACCGGCAGGCTGTTGCGGACGTAACTCATCCAACGTCCCGCAGCTGGGGTCGATCCTGTACGTGCTCACCGTGGCATCGGTCTGATGGAGGTCGGGTGCAGAGGCCATGCCCGGTTACTGCCGGAATCGTCCGAGACTGTACGGTGCGGGATCGATCGGCGGCTTCGCGCCCGTCATCAGACTGGCGACCAGGCGCCCGCTCGGCACCCCTCCGGTCATGCCGAAGTGCCCGTGGCCGAACGCGAGAAACAACCCGCGTCGGCCCGGCACGTCACCCAGCACAGGAAGACTGTCGGGGGTCGATGGGCGGAAGCCCATCCAGATCCGCGGCTCGCCATGCGTGAGGCCCGGGAACAACCGCCGCGCGTGGTCGGCCAGGATCGCGGCCCGTCGCTCGTCGGGCGGCGCATGCAGGCCGGCAATCTCCACGGTTCCGGCAGCTCGCAGACCGGTTTCCATCGGCGTCAGCCCGAAGCCGCGCGACTTATAGCTGATCGTGTGGCGCACCATGATGCTCGGCTCTGGGAGCGTGACGTGGTAGCCGCGCTCGGTTTCAAGCGGGACCCGCACGCCGAGCGGGTCGAGCAACGTGCGCGACCACGCGCCGGCGGCGACGACGACGCGATCCGCGTCGCGGTTGTCGATATTGGTCAGCACCGTCCAGCCGCCGCCATCGCGACGCAGCAGCTTCAAGGCCCGCTCGGCGATGATCGCCCCGCCCGCCTGACGCAGCAGATCGGCGAGCGCCTGCACCAGCCGTGCCGGATTGACGGTGTAGCCGTTGCCGGGGACCAGCAGGCCGCGGCGCACGTCGCGCGACAGGCCGGGCAGCATCTGACGCAGGTCGTCGGCGTGCAGCACCTCGGCAGCGATGCCATGACGCTCGCGGATGCGGCGCTCCAGGTCCTCGTTCGGCGTGGGCTGGTCGCTGTCCCAGATCTGGATCTGACCGTTGCGCCGGATGAGGTCGCCGAACAGCGGCGCACCGAGCAGCTCGCGCCAGCAATCGAATGCGTCACGGTGCAAGGCGCGCAGTGCGTCGGAGATCTCCAGCACCCGATGCGCCCGGCCTTCGTGCACCCACTGCAGCAGCCATGGCAGCGCCCGCGGGAAATAGGCGGGGCGCACGACCAGCGGCCCCTGCTTGTCGCGCAGCCATCCCGGCACCTTGCGCAGCATGCCGGGCATGGCGATGGGGGCGGCGGTGTCGGCGCTGATCATGCCGGCATTGCCGAACGAGGCGCCGCCGGGCGGCGGCAGCGGGTCGATGACCGAAGTCTGCACGCCGGCGCGCTGCAGGTACAGCGCCGTGGCGAGGCCGACGACTCCGGCGCCGATGACGATCGTATCGGTCGGTCGGTCGGTCATGCGGGCTCCGGCAACGGCGTGGAGAGCAGTGTTCGCGGCGTCTGCGTCAGCCGCTCGGGGCCGTGTTCGGTGACCAGCACGGTTTCGCTGAACGACGCGCCCGCAGCCGACGCGTACATGTGGAACACCATGGTCGGCTCCAGCCGCCAGCTCGCGCCCGGGTGGAAGACGCGCGTGAAGTCGCTGGTGCGCGGCGTTTGCGGCGCGTAGAGGCCGAGCGTGTAGCCGGTGATGTTGTCGAACTCGGTGCGCAGGCCGGCCCGCAGCACGCCTTCGCGCAGGATGGCGTCGATGTCGGACGCGACCGCGCCCGGATGTATGGCGGCGATCTGCCGGTCCTGCAGCGCCGACAGCGTCTCCGCCGCCTGCGCCAGCGCCGGCGCGGGCGGTCCGATGGTCACGCAGCGCATCACGCGGGCGCCGTAGCCGCCGACGCGGGGCACCAGCTCGATATGCACGGTGTCGCCTTCGGCGAGCGGCGTCTCCTCCATGTGCGCGTGCAGGAAGTCCCAGCCGCGGCCGGCGGAAATCGGTCCCGGCAGCCCTGGATCGGCGCCGAGGTCGATGAACGCGGCCTGGGCGGCGCGCGCGACGACGCGCTGCGTTCCGCCGGCCCGGCACTTCGCGGCCGCGCGACGCAGCGCTTCGTCGGCGACCGAGGCGGCGCGGCGGATCAGGCCGAGTTCGGCCGGGGACTTCAGCAGGCGAAGCTCGGAGACCACCCGGCCGAGATCGACGAGCGTCGCGTCGGGCAAGGCGGATTGCAGTTCGGCGAAGCGCCGCGCCGTCATCGCGTAGGAGCCGAAATCCAGGCCGATTGCGGCGCCGGCGAGGCCACGGCGCTGCAAGGTCGCGGCGAGCACCGGCATCGGGCTCTCCCAGTCGCGGAACGTCGGCACGTCGGTGAAGCCGATGCGTTGGCGGCAGGGTTCGGCGTCGAGCGCGCGGATGAGGAAGAACGGCTCGCCCTCGACCGGCACGCCGACGCAGCGCCATCGGTTCAACGAATTGCCGTAGCCGGTGAGCCACGTCATCGCCTCGATCTCGTCGAACAGGCCGATGGCGACCCTTGCCCGCCGCAGTTCGGCGCGCAGGCGGTCGATGCGGGCCGCGAACTCGGCGGGTGCGAAGTGCGGATGCATGTCAGGTCCTTGCGGCAGGCCGGCGCCGGCGCAGCACCGCGTCGAGCATCAGGACAAGGCCAGTCACCCCGATCAGGAACGTGCTGACGGCCGCGATGACCGGCTCCACGTCGAGGTGCAGGCTGTTCCAGATGCGCACGGGCAAGGTCTGCGTCGAGACGTCGGTGATGAACAGCGAGATGATGAGCTCGTCGAAGGAGGTGAGGAAGGCGAACAGCGCGGCCGAGATCAGGCCGGGTGCGGCGATCGGCACCACCACCCGACGCAGCACCTGCGCGCGGCTGCAGCCGAGCCCGAGCGCCGCGCGCTCCAGGTTCGGATCGACCGTCTGCAACGTCGACAGCAGGATGAGGACGACCACCGGCAAGGCGACGACCGCGTGGCAGGTGCCGACCCAGACGGGGTTGCCGATCAGGCCGATCCGGGCGGAGAGGAAATACATGGCGACCGAGGTGATCACGGTCGGCACGATCATCGGCAGCAGCAGAAGCGACAGCATCGTGCGCTTGGCCCCGAACGCGCCACGCACCAGCGCGTAGGCGGCGAAGAAGCCGATGGTGGTCGCGATGACGCCCGCAATGACCGCGATCTCCAGGCTGGACCAGAGGGCGGCGCGCCACCCCGGACTGCCGAAAAAGGCGGCGAACCAGCGCAGGGAGAACGAAGGCGGCGGGAACTGCAGGAACTCGCCGCCGCTGAAGGCCAGGATGATGACAATAAAGATCGGCACGATCAGCGCCGTGCAGATCACCCCGACGAGGAGCGAGAGCATCCGCATCGTCAGCCCTGCATGAGCCGGTGCAGGTCGGTGACGCGGCAGTAGACGCCGTACAGAACCAGAGTGGCCGCCAGCAGAACCAGCGACATCGCCGCCGCCGCGCGCCAGTCGAGCGTGATCTCCACCGCGCGCTCGACCAGCATGGCGACCGTCACGTCCGATGGTCCGCCCATCAGCGCCGGCGTGATGAAGAAGCCGATGGCGAGGATGAACACGATCAAGGCGCCCGAGATGATGCCGTGCAGGCTGAGCGGCAGGTAGATGCGGCGGAACGCGTACAAGCCGCTCGCGCCCATGCCGCACGCGGCGCGCAGCAGGTCGGGATCGATCGCCCGCATCGCGGCATAGAGGGTCAGCACCATGTAGGGCAGCAGCACGTAGGTCATGCCGATGACGATGGCGAGCTTGTTGTACAGCAGCGGCAGCGGTGCGGAGACGACCCCCAGGCCGAGCAGCGCCTGGTTGATCAGCCCGTCGCGGCCGAGCAGCACCATCAGCGAATAGGTCCGCACGATGATGCTGGTGAAATACGGCACGACGACGCAGAAGATCACCGCGGTGAACCGCAGCCGGCCGCTGGTGCAAAGGTAGTAAGCAACCGGGTAGCCGATCAGCAGCACGACCGAGGTGACGAGCAACGCGATCCAGTTGGTCGTCGTCATCGCGACCAGCATCGGCCGCGACGCGATGACCTCGCCGAGCGAGGCCGACGGCTCGCCGGCAGACCAGCCGCCGGGCAACGCGCGGACGAGGAACAGGACCAGCGGCAGCAGGAACACCAGC
>DATEQV010000344.1:0-5123 GCA_035272265.1 Acidisphaera sp.
CGCGTAGCACACGACACCCTCCGGCAACGCCACGTCGCGCCGGCGATCGCCGGTGGGGGCGAAACGATCGTGCGCGTGGTCCTCGTCGATGAGGTTGCCGTAGCGCAGGTCGGTGATGCCGGCGCTGCGGATGCGGCCGAGCTGCGTCAGCGCCGAGGTGTAGGGCGTCTTGCCGAGCAGCAGGTCGAGCTGGTGGCCGCCGCGCTCCAGCGGCGCGCCCTGATGCGGCGTGCCGACGAAAAACATTTGAGTCAGATGATGCGGCCAGCGATGGCCGGCGCGTGCGGCGTAGTGGCAGGCGCTGCGGGAGACGAGGCCGCCCATGCTGTGGCCGATGATGACGAGATCCTCGATCGGCACCGGCCAGTCGGCGACGAGCTGGTCGAGCAGCGCGGCGAAGGTTTGGCCGTTCGTGGATATGTGCAAGCCGGTATTATAATGCAGATGAACTTCGGTGTAGCCGAGGCCGCGCAGCATCGTTGCGGCGTGGGTCTGCTCCTTGCGCTGCCAGCTGTGGTGGCTGAGGCAGAGGCCGTGCACGAGCACCGCGAGGCGGCCGGTCGCGTTGGGGATCGCCGCGAGTGACCGGCGGTCGAGGGCGGCGTCGGCGTGGCGCAGCCGCATGACGGTGGCGAGCGGATTGCCGGTTTCCGCGAGGTGATCGCCGACCACGCCGTTGAGTGCCGCGATGAGGTTGTCGCGCGACGGCGAGGACTGCGTGCTTGCAGGCATGAGCGGCGCGAGCAGCGCGTCGAGGCCGATGCCGGTGAGGCGGGCGGCGCCGCGGATGCTGCGATAGATGGTGGCGCTGATGCCGACGCCGCCCAGCGGCGATTGCGGCAGATAGCCGCCGGCGGTGCGTGCGATGTTGGCGTGCATCGCCTCGACGATGCCGGTGGCGCCGGCGGTGACATCGGCCGACAGCCGGCCGATGCCGCGTATGTCGGACAGGGTGAGGCTCATTGTGCCGGCCTTTCTGGGTTGCGGTTGCCGAAATACGTGCCGAGTCGCTCCGATGCCGCCTGGCCAGGGTCGTGCGGCGAACGAGAAGGTGGCTGGCCAAACCGATACGACGCTACGCCGGACCCGGCAGCAAGTCATATGTTTTCCTTGCGTTCTACCCAGAGGGACGGTGCGGCCATAGACTTCCCCGCCTGGATGTCGGATCGCGCGACGCTCAGGCGCGAACGGCAAGCAAGGGAGACGGCGATGTCCGACACGGTGAAGTATCTGCTCGACGAGACGCGGATCCCGAAGGATTGGTACAATATCGTCGCCGATCTGCCGCGCCCGCCCGCGCCAGTGCTGCATCCCGGCACGTTGCAGCCGATCGGGCCGCAGGACCTCGAGCCGCTGTTCCCGATGGCGCTGATCCAGCAGGAGGTCACCACCGAGCGCACGGTGGAGATCCCCGAGCCCGTGCGCGACGTCTATCGCCAGTGGCGCCCCTCGCCGCTGTTTCGCGCGCGGCGGCTGGAGCGCGCGCTCGATACGCCGGCGAGGATCTACTACAAGTACGAGGGCGTGAGCCCGGCCGGCAGCCACAAGCCGAACACCGCCGTGGCACAGGCGTTCTACAATAAGGAAGCCGGCGTGAAGCGCCTGAGCACCGAGACCGGCGCGGGGCAATGGGGCTCCGCACTCGCATTCGCCGGCGCGCTGTTCGGGCTGGATGTGCGCGTCTACATGGTGAAGGTCAGTTTCGAGCAGAAGCCGTACCGCAAGGCGCTGATGGAAGCGTGGGGCGCGCAGTGCGTCGCCAGTCCGAGCAGCGAGACCGCGGCCGGGCGGCATGTGCTGGCCGAGCATCCGGACTCGCCGGGCAGCCTCGGCATCGCGATCAGCGAGGCGGTCGAGGTCGCGGCGATGAATGCGGATACGAACTATGCGCTCGGCAGCGTGCTGAACCACGTGCTGCTGCACCAGACGGTGATCGGGCAGGAGGCGATGGCGCAGCTGGAGATGGCGGGGGACTACCCCGACGTCATCGTCGGCTGCACGGGCGGCGGCAGCAACTTCGCCGGAATCGCGTTCCCGTTCATCGGCGCCGGGCTGCGCGGCGGGGCGAAGCCTCGCGTCGTCGCGTGCGAGCCGTCCGCCTGCCCGACGCTGACGCGCGGGAGGTACGCGTACGATTTCGGCGACACCGGTCATCTGACGCCGCTGGTGAAGATGCACACGCTGGGGTCGGCGTTCGTGCCGCCGGGGTTCCATGCGGGCGGGTTGCGGTATCACGGCATGGCGCCGCTGGTGAGCCTGCTGCAGGAGTTGGGGCTGATCGAAAGCCGCGCCTACGGGCAGACGAGGTGCTTCGAGGCCGGCATCCGGTTCGCGCGCGCGGAGGGCGTGCTGCCGGCGCCGGAGGCCAATCACGCCGTGCGCGGGGCGATCGACGAGGCGGTGCGGTGTCGCGAGGAGGGGCGGTCGCAGGTGATCCTGTTCAACCTGTGCGGCCACGCGCATTTCGACATGCAGGCGTATATCGACTACGCGGCAGGGAAGCTCGAGGACCGGGGTTACGACGAGGGCGCGCTCGCCGCGGCGCTGGCGGATCTGCCGCGCGTGGCGGCGGCGTAATCGCGAGGTTCGCCGCCGGTCGCGCGCGCTATGTCTTGCGGCGCTTTTCGCGCGCGATCAGGGGGGCGGCGACGAGGGCAGCGAGTGCGAACGCGCAGGGGACGGTGACGTAGCCGGGCAGACCGAGGCGCTTGAGCAGCACGGTCGCGAGGACGAGCGTGACGGCGATCACGACCATGATCGGCACGAGGCGGGGCGAGCGCTGCGAGGTGATCTTGATCTGCGGCGGGTAGGTTTCGGGGTCGGGTGCGCCGGGTTGCGTGTCGCCGTTGCGATTGTCCGGGTGCATGGGGTTGCTACCGCGCTGTGCGCTTGCTCAGGCCTAGGCGCCGCCGCAGAGGTGCTCGGAGTCCGGCATGGTCCAGGAGCCGAGCGTACGCAGGTCGGTCCCAGTGTAGATGCGGCCCCTCGCGTCCCCGGGCGGGCAGTGCTGCGGGATGCGCACGAGGCAGAGCATGATTTCGTCGCCGATGCGTGCTTGGCCCAGCGTTCCCACGGTCTCGTAGGAGATCTGGTTGACACCGTTGTCGTAGGCCACCGTGGAACCCGGGTCCAGCGTGGGCGGCCCGGGCCGCAAGTGGTGGCCGATGGTCTTGATGCGCGTGAAGACGCAGGTGCCGGGCGTGGTCGGGATGTCGGTGGCGAGGCCGGGCGTGGCCTGGGTGGCCAGAAGCAGGGCGAGCGCGAGCCGACGCATGCGAGTCCTCCGGGTTGTTGTCTGCGGCATAGGAGGCCGATCAGCTCATCGACCGTGAGCTGTGCCTGACGAAGGATCGAGCGAAGCGTGCCGCGCTTGATGTCGCCGGCGTGATACGGAACACAGCGGATCACGGCGTAGCGGGACCGGATATCGGCGGCGAACGCCTCGCGCGGCCGGCCGCCGACGAACTCTGTCGCAAGCGCGATCTGCTCGGCGATGTCCTGTAGCGCTTGGCGCTGCCGTTCCGGGCCGGTCATCAGAACGCATAGAGCGCGTCGGCGGCGACGGCCGGGCGCATGGCGGGCTTGAGCGCGTCGGCGTCGATCACGTCGACACGGCCATCGAGAAGACCGGCGATGTAGGACTGCACGGCGACGAGGTCGTAGATGGTCACGCGGGGTTCCAGTTCGACCAGGATATCGGTGTCGCTGTCGGGCCGGCCTTGGCCGCGCGCGCGCGAGCCGAACAGCGCGGCGTGGATGACGCCGCGTGCCTTCAGCGACGCCTCGTTCGCCCGCAGGCGGGTCAGGATGTCGTCCTGGGTCATGCGGGGTAGAATAGCGTGTTCCGCTGGTTGGAAGGGAATCCGGTCATGGAGCGGGCGGGATGCGGTGCGCCTTCGCGGCCTGGCGGACGGCGAAGATGGGACGGCGGAACGCGCTTCGCTTTTCGGCCCCGCTTGCTATAGCTGCCGGCATGTGAGGGGCCTGCCTGCCGGAGGTGATCCGTTGCTGAAGATCGAGATACACCGAGAGACCGACGGCCGGTTTATCGCGGAGATACCGGATCTTCCGGGCGTGCTCGCGTACGGAGCCACTCAGGCAGAGGCGGTCGCCAAGGTCGAGGCGCTCGCGCTGCGAACGCTGGCCGATCGTCTCGAACAGGGGGAGCCGGTTCCCGAACTCCCCCTGCTCTTCTCGGCGGCATGAACGATTGGCCGTCTGTCCGTGCGCGCCGCGTCCTCAATGCTCTCCAGAAAATCGGCTGGCGCGTCGCACGACAGTGTGGATCGCACCGCGTTCTGGTGAGAGACGGCTATCCCAATTTCGTCTTCGCATTTCACGATGCGGAGGAAATCGGGCCGCGGATGCTGGCGCGCATTGCCCGGCACACCGGGCTTCGCCCGGAGGACCTATAGCCGATCCCGCGCAATCCGGCGCGGCCGGAGTGGCGGCAACCGGTCGAGGTTGGTCGAAGCCGGTTTGGCTTGGATCGGGACGCTGGCGGAATACGCGCTACGCGCTTTTCCGCCTTACCTTGCTGGACGCCTTCGCGAGGAGGGCCGGCGGGAGGCGGCGCGGACCGAGGCGGTGACGCGCGTCGTGGCGTGGCAGCGTGCGGAGGAGATGAAGCGGCAGGGGATCACCAAGGCGAGGCTCGCGGAGCTGATGCAGACCCCGCGAGTGTCGATCGCATCCCGAAGGCGCAGGGCAAGGTGACGGTGGAGACGCTGCAACGGGCGGCGGCGCTGGTGGGGCGCGAGTTGCGGGTGGAGTTGGTGTGACGGCGGGATGCGGTGCGCTTTCCGGCCCTTGCTCAGAACTACGTCTCATCGAGACAGGAAGAGTATGATTTGGATCAAGCCTGACTGCATTCGCTCAAGCTCCCGAACCGCATCGTCCACAGTTTGTATACGGTAACTATCGCGGATAACCACCTCCATGCTGCGTCCTTCCGCCTCAAAGGTACTGACTATCTCATCCAACGTAATTGCTTGTATGGGGTTTGTGTCTGTCAAGAGGATATCGTCAGTGGCGTTCTCCTCATCGGGGCATCTGAGCGCTGTGGTGGAATAGCCAACGAACCGAGGGGAGCCCGCCATAGGGCGCGATCGACCGCGCCACGA
>DATEQV010000345.1:0-10602 GCA_035272265.1 Acidisphaera sp.
CCCCGAATGATCCAAGCGACCAGTCCATTGCGGTTGGTGTTCTCCGGTTGCCGAAAAGCACCGAATCGTACCGCGTCGCATGCACGCAAAGGTTTTCTAAGACCAGTTTGTATGCGACACGAGATGTGAGCATACCCTAGAGGCGGCGATGGGCCGGAGCATCGGCGCGCATATCGCGATGATCTGTGCGCCGCTGGCCATGGCGGGCGAGCGCAAAGGGCCGCTGCCGCGAAACGTGCATGCCGTTCTCGCAGAAGCCACGGCGAGCGACGTCGAGCAGATGTTCGAGGCCATGACGCTGGTTTCGTCGGCAACCTTTGCCGATGTGTTCGGCGACGTCGATCCGGCCATGAGGGGAAGCCTGACGCGGGCGATACGGGCGGCGGCGGAGCATGACAGCGTCGCCCGCTTGTATGCGGAGGCGTTTTCGTCGCTGTTCCGTCGCGTGCTGCCGCCTTTCCTGCGCACGTTGCAGCGCCGTCAGTCGAAGCCGTGGGCCGCGGTGGAATGCTACCTCCGCTGGCTGGCCTTGTGGCCCGACAGCGAGATCGTGCATCGCTACGGCGCGCAAGCCGGGACTGCGGTGCAGACGAAGGCACGCGGCCTGTTGGACTCGATGGAGCGGAGCCGAACGCTCGACGCCATGGTTCCGCTGCTGCGCGATTGGGATGCGGAGCTGAAGATGCTGCACCTCAGTCCCGGCGCGTCGGCGACGCTGACGGTCGGGACCCTGTTCGCGTGGCAGCTGCGGTCGATGCACGAGAGGGACGAGGCGGAGGAGTTGGGATCGGGCGATGTCGACCTCGGGGCAATTCTGACGACGCCTTCGGCAGGTTAGGGCCGCGTTCGGAGGCAGCCGGGCCGGCCGAGTCACGGAACGGCAATGGCAAGAACTGGTTCGGCTGGCAGTCGAGGACTGACAGCACGGCAGTTCGCGACCCGGCCGGCCGGCCCGCCTCACGCGGCGGGCGTGGGTGCCGTCTCCGCCGCCACCCAGTCGAGGTAGGCGGGCAGCCCGGCCGCGAGCGGCCACGCGACGATGCATGGCAATGTGTAACTGTGCAGCGCCCGCACCCGCGCCTCGAGCGCCGGATAGGCGTCGGCGGCGGTCTTGGCGAGCAGGCAGACCTCGGGTCCCTGCTCGATCGCGCCCTGCCAGCGATAGATCGTCTCGTGGGCGCGGATGTTGACACAGGCGGCCAGACGCTCCTCGACCAGCGCCCGTCCGATACGCCTCGCCTCATCGAGGTCGGAGCAGGTGACATAGACGGCCAGGACGGTGCGACCGCTCATGCGGGTCTCCCTTGGTGCGATGGACAGGACCGCGGCATCGGACGATATGCGCCGCCGACGCCGAAGGAGGATGTCGATGACCCGATTCGTCGTGCGGGCCGCGCTGACCGCCGGTCTGGCCGGACTGTGCGCCCTGGGCGGCTGCGCGCTCGAGCCGGGCTGCCCCGCGGTGCCGGCCGTCCAGGCCGAGACGATCCCGCCCCCGCCGCCGTCGGGCGAGCAGCAGGTCTGGGAGCCGGGCCACTGGAATTACCAGCAGAACCAGTTCTTCTGGGAGCCGGGGCACTACATCCCCTACGTTCCGGGCCGCGGCGGCTGGATCCCCGGCGCGTTCGCGCTTGGTCCGAACGGCGCCTGCAACTGGGTGCCGGCGCACTGGCTGGGCTGACCGTGCGCCCCTTGCGGCGCGGCTGACCCTAGGGTAGTGCCGCGCGGTCAAGCGCTGGGGGCACGACGCCTGCCGGCAATCGGCGGCGTCGCTGACCACGCGGCCGCCCTGTCCCATCCACGAGGCGCCGATGTCGTCGTCCACCTTTGAAACCGTCGCGGGCATCATTTCGGAGACCTGCGACATCCCCCGCGAGAAGATCACGCCCGAGAGCCACGCCATCAACGATCTGGGCATCGACAGCCTGGACTTCCTGGACGTGGCGTTCGCGATCGACAAGGCGTTCGGCATCAAGATGCCGCTGGAGCAGTGGACGCAGGAGGTCAACGAGGGGAAGGTCTCGTCGGATCGCTACTTCGTGCTCGGGCACCTGTGCGAGAACATCGACGCGCTGATCGCCGCCAAGACCGTGCCGGCAGCCTCCGCCTGACCGGCGGGGCCCATGCAGCTCGAATACTTCCGGATGGTCGACCGCGTGACCGCGCTCGACATCACGGCGCAGACGGTCGTGGCGGACTGCCTGGTGCCGGAGACGAGCCCCGTGTTCGAGGGGCACTTCCCGCGCCATCCGATCCTGCCCGGCGTGCTGATGATCGAGACGATCGCCCAGACCGGCGGCTGGCTGATCATGGCGATGCAGCGCTTCACCCGCATCCCGTTCCTGGCCCAGGTGAAGGAGGCCAAGATGCGGGCCTTCGTCTCGCCGGGCGACCGCTTGCGGACCGAGGCGAAGCTGCTGCACGACGGTTCGGGCTACGCCGTCGCATCGGGACGGATCACGCGCGACGGCAAGGCGGTAGCGGAGGCGGAGATCACCTACCGCGTGGCGCCGTTCCCGAACGAGGAGCTGCGGGCGATCATGCTCGAGACGGCACGGCGGGTCGCGGTGCCCGAACAGTTCCTCAACGCTTGAACGCGACCGGCTGAGCCATGGGTGCGCGCGACGCGGTCATCACCGGAATCGGACTGGTCTCCTGCCTCGGCGAGGGGCCGGACGCGCATTGGGACGCGCTGTCGCGCGGCGGCCCGTTCCCGGTGCAGACGGAGGGGTTCGCCCCGTATGCCGTCCACCCGCTCGTCAAGCTCGATCTCGACCGGCAAATCCCGAAGCGCGGCGACCAGCGGCAGATGGAGGCGTGGCAGCGGATCGGGACTTACGCCGCGGGGCTGGCACTCGAGCAGGCGGGCGTGAAGGGCAACGCCGACCTGCTGGCGCGCACCGACATGATCGTCGCGGCGACCGGCGGCGAGCGGGATACGGCGGTGGACGCATCCATCCTGGCCACGCTGCCGAAGGCCGCCAATCCGGGCGCGTTCCTCAACGAGAAGCTGATGGCCGACCTGCGGCCGACGCTGTTCCTTGCCCAGCTGTCGAACCTGCTGGCGGGCAACATCTCGATCGTGCACGGGGTGGTCGGCTCGTCGCGCAGCTTCCTCGGCGAGGAGGGCGCGGGAGGCGACGCGGTGCGGGTCGCGTGCGCGCGGATCGAGGCGGGGCAGAGCGAACTCGCATTGGTGGGCGGCGCTTGCAACGCGGAGCGGCCCGACCTGCTGCTGACCGACGCGATGGGCGGTGTGGGGATGCTGTGGCACGGCGACGGCGCGCCGCCGCCGGTGTGGGCCCGGCAGGACCAGGGCGGCGGCATGGTGCTCGGGTCGGTGGGTGCATTCCTTGTGATTGAAAGCCGCGCGCATGCCGAGGCCCGGGGCGCGCACATCCTGGCACGCATCGCGGGCGTGCAGACGGATCGCTGCCGCCGCGAGCCCGGGCAGGCGACGGAGAACGCACGGCGGCAGCTGGACCGGCTGATGGCGCTGGGGCGACCGGATGGGGTTATCTCGGCGGCGACCGGTGCCGCACCCGGCACGGCCGAAGAGGCTGCGTTCCTGCGGTCGCTTGGGCTGCCGTATCGGGCCGTCGCCACCGCGCTCGGCTCCTCGCTGGAAGCGTCGTTCTTCGCGGCGGCGGCCATTGCGGCCATCGCGTTGACCCATGGCGCGCTGCCGCCGCCGGCGGAGCTCGCGGAGCCGGCCTATGCCGGACCGCTGCGGCAGGTCCTGGTGACCGGCTGGGGCCATTGGCGCAGCGAAGCGATGGCGCTGGTCGCGGCCGAGTGAGGGAGTGATGAGCGGGATCAGCGCGAGACGTCCCGTGGTCGTCGTGACCGGCATGGGCGTCCTGACATCGCTCGGCAACGGGCAGGCCGAGAACTGGTCGGCGCTGACGGCGGGCCAGTCGGGCATTCGCACGATCTCTCGCTTTCCGATCGATGGCTTGCGTACGACCTTCGCCGGCACCGTCGACTTCCTCAACGAGGCGACCGCCCCTGCACTGAGCGAGCGACTGGCGGCTTTGGCGATCGAAGAGGCGATCGAGGAGGCCGCCATCGGCGTGCCCGGCAACTTCCCCGGGCCGTTGTTCCTGGCGATGCCGCCGGTCGAGATCGACTGGCAGCAGAAGCTGGAACTGGCGGCCGCGAGCGGCGCGGGCGAGGCGGTCGGCTATGCCGACCTGCTCCGCGCGGCGGCGACCGGGCGGTTCAAGCCGTATTTCGAGCGCTTCCTGTTCAGCTCCATTGGCGAACATCTGGCCGATCGTTTCGGCACGCGCGGCTCGCCGATCGCCTTGTCGACCGCCTGTGCCTCGGGGGCGACGGCGATCCAGCTCGCGGTCGAGGCGATCCGGCGCGGCGAGTGCGAAGCGGCTCTGGCTGCGGGCACGGATGCATCGGTGACGCCGGAGGGATTGATCCGGTTTTCGCTGCTGTCGGCGCTGTCGACGCGTAACGACGATCCGGCGGGTGCTGCGCGGCCGTTCGCCAAGGACCGCGACGGGTTCGTGATGGCCGAAGGCGCCGGCGCCCTGGTGCTCGAAAGCATGGAGAGCGCACGCGCGCGCGGAGCCGAGATACTGGGCGTGATCGCTGGCAGCGGCGAGCGTGCCGACGGCTTTCACCGCACGCGCTCGTCGCCCGACGGCAAGCCGATCATCGAGACGATGAAGCGCGCGCTGGACGACGCTGGGCTCGCGCCGGACGAGATCGGCTACATCAACGCGCACGGCACCGGCACGCCGGAGAACGACAAGATGGAGTGGCTGGCGGTGTCCGCCGTGTTCGGCGAGCGCGCGCGCGAACTCCCGATCAGCAGCAACAAGTCGATGATCGGGCACACGCTGTCGGCGGCCGGCGCCATCGAAGCCGTGTTCACGGTCCGCACGCTGCGCGAGGGCGTGCTGCCGCCGACGATCAATTACCTCGTGCCCGATCCGGCGATCCCGATCGACTGCGTGCCCAATCGCGCACGGCGCACAAGCGTGCGGCACGCGGTGTCCAACAGCTTCGGCTTCGGCGGGCAGAACGTCTCGCTGGTGATCTCGGCCGAGCCGCAGTGATGCGGGCGCTCGTCATCGGCGGCCGGCGAGGCATCGGTGCCGCGGTGGTGCGCACACTGGCCAAGCGCGGCTGGGCGGTGACCTACACGTACCGCACCGAGCCGGACGGTCTGGCGGATATGCGCGAAGCGGCCGGCGGCGCATCGGTCGAGGCGGTGCGGCTGGACCTCGCCGATCGGGCGGCGGTGGACGCGTTCGCGAGCGCCCAGGAAGACGCGGCGGCCTGGGACGCAATGGTGCAGGTAGGCGGTGCCACGTACGACACGCTGGCGGCGACGGTCGATCAGGACCGCGCCGAGCAGCTGATGCAGGTGAACCACTTCGCCTTTGTCCGGCTCGCGCGCGCCGTGGTGCGTCCGATGACGCGCGCGAAGTCCGGCAGCATCGTCGCCGTCGGCAGCGTGATGGCGCAGGTGTCCAGCCAGGGCAACGCGGCCTACAGCGCGACCAAGGCGGCGCTGCTCGCGCACGTGCGCACGCTGGCGATCGAGACGGCGCGGCGCGGCGTGCGCGTCAACTACGTCGCGCCGGGCTTCGTCGATACCGAGATGATGGCGCCCTTCGCCGCGCACCGTGCCGCGCTGGAGGCGCGCATCCCCGCCGCGCGGTTCGCGACGGCGGCCGAGGTCGCGGCCGTCGTGGCGTTCCTCGTGTCGCCCGACGCGAGCTACGTGACCGGCGCCGTGATCCCTGTCGATGGCGGGCTGACGGCGTCGCTGGGCGTTGCGCGGGGCTGAAGCAACCGCCTGGCGGCGTCACGTTCCTGTTGCGCGGGTCACGAGATCCTTCAGGCGCTGGTCGTTGCTGCCCTCGGTGAGCTTCTGGCCGACCTCCGGGCTGATGCGTGCACCCGCATCGACCAGTGCTTCGGCTGCACTGTAGTTCTTGACGATGAGCGCCATCGACAGCGGGGTGAAGCCTTGCGGCGTGCGGCTGTCCAACTTCGCGCCGGCCGCGACGAGACGCTTGATCACCGCCGCGTCGCATTGCTGCGCGGCGAGCATCAGGGGACCGAGGCCTTGGATGCCCGGCGCGTTCGGGTTCGCTCCGGCCGCGATCAGGGAGTCCATCATATGCGCCGTCACCGCCGGCGCGACCCGCCCGCCGGCGCACGACATCGCGGCAAGCTCCAGCGGCGATTGCGGCAGCGAGCCCTTGGCGTTCACATCGAGTCCTGCCGCGATCAGTGCGTCCACCGCCTTGTCGTCGCCGGTGATGATCACCTGCGGCAGGCTGTCCGGCAAAACGGCGATCCCCGCCGCCTGCAGGTAGGCCCGCGCCTCCTGCGCCGTCATCTGCCCGGGCGCGGCCGATGCTGCGGCGGCCAGCGCAACGCAGGACACCGCGAGGGTGATGGCAAGGCGCTGAGGCCTCATCGGTCGGTTTCCTTCATTGCGTTGCGCGCTCAAGCAGTGCCCGCACGTCCGGGTCCTGTGGCGGCTCGATGAACAGCTGGGCCAAATCCTGCCTCGTCACGCGAGCGCCGTGATCGACCAACACGGTCGCCACGTCCCACTTGCCGCTCACGAGCGCCATCTTCAGCGGCGTGAAGCGCTGGCGGTTCACCGGATCGACCGGCGCACCGAGCGCGATGATCCAAGCGGCGACCGGCGCGGGACAGAACTGCGCGGCCGAGAGCAGGATCGTGTTCCCCATCTCGTGCGCGTAACCGATCGGCAAGCCGTGATCGACGAGAAGGGTGAGCGCCTGGCCGACACGGTCGGCCGGAACCGGCGTTTTCTGGCACACCACCGCCAGCCCGCTGGTCACGGCCGCATTGGCGCGCGGAGCGGCCGCCGCACCGACCGGCACACCGCCGTCGAGCAGCGCGGCAATGACCTGGATGTCGGCGTTCTGGAGTGCGCGCGTCAGCGAGTCGTAAGAGACGTCGATCTTGCGGCTGCGCAGGAACGCGAGCGCGTGCTGTTCCGCGCCGAAACCGGCCGGTGCGGCAACGCGCGCGCCGGTATCCGCAGCCGATGCCGGCATCGCCAGACCGGCGATGACCGCGCAGCCGGCCAGCGCGGTTGCCCAACGTTTCATTGCTCGTTCGCTACCGGGCCGGCATGCACGTGCCGCCTCCGGCATTTAGACTTAGCGGTTCGCGTTTGCACCGCGCTTCCGGCGACGAGACGATTTTTTACGAACGGGTCGCTGCTGCCCCGGCCGGCCCAGCAGCGTGGACGGCCGGGGCAGCGAACATCGGCTCAGGCCAGATACGTCTCCAGCTTGTCGAACGAGCCGCCCGGGCCGGCCCAGCCGGTGTTGAAGCCTTCGCGCAGCGTCTCGTCCTGGAAGCCCTGCTGGTGCAGCGTCATCAGCGTGCCGTAGCCGTCGGGCCGGAACGTGACGGTCAACCGCATCTCGCCCGCGTTGAAGCAGCCGTTGAAGGTGAGTACGAGGCGATGCGGCCGGTCGATCTCGTGGTACGTGCCGGTGGTCTCCATCTCGCGGCCGTCCGGCATTCTCATGCGCAGCAGGTAGGACCCGCCGACGCGCGCCTCCATCGTGACGATCTCGCATGTGCAGCCGGCAGGGCCGAGCCATTCACCCCAGGCCTTGCTGAGCCACGCATCGAACACGCGCTCGGGCCCTGCGGCGAAGCGGCGGCTCAGTTCCAGCGTGACGGCGGGCCGGTCAGTCACGTCCATCGGTCGATCCTTTCTTCGGGGCGGGGCTGGGTTTCAGGTGGGCGTCCAACCGGTCGAAGGCTTCGCTCCAGAACCGGCGGTAGGCGTCGAGCCACTCGCTCGCATTCGCGAGCGGCTCGGGCTGCAGGCGGCAGACGCGGTGCTGGCCCTGGCGCTCGCGGACGATCAGAGACGCGTCCTCCAGCACACGGAGATGCCGAGAAATCGCCGGCAGCGAGATCGCGAACGGCTCGGCGAGTTCGCCGACCGTCGCCTCGCCCTGCGCCAGCCGGGCAAGGATCGTCCGGCGGGTCGGGTCGGCGAGCGCTGAAAATGTCTGGTCAAGGGTCATCATTTAGCCGAGTTGTTAATTAACGAGAGGGTTAAGTCAAGCGGTTTCCTTCGGGTGGCGGGACTGGCGCCGGTGCGGGGGTTCTGCTTCAAGACGCGGCCCTTGGACGGACCTTATCGATGCGTGCCTTGCAGCTAGTCGCCGACCGTGAACTCGCGCTGAACGACATCGCGCCGCCGCCTCCGCCCGGCGCGGGCGAGGTGCAGATCGCCGTGCGCGCGGTCGGGCTGAACCACATCGATGTGTGGGGCTTCCGCGGGATGGCGTTCGCCAAGCGACTGTATCCGCTGGCGACCGGCGCGGAATGCGTGGGCGAGATCGTCGCCATCGGGCCGGACGTTACGGGGCTGGCGATCGGCGAGCGTGTCGTGCCGTACGCGGCGCTGGTCTGCGGCACATGCCGCTTCTGCGCGCGCGGGCGGGAGAACCTCTGCGAGAACGTGCAGGGCGTGCGCGGCTTTCACGTCGACGGCTTCGCGCAGGAGCGCACCAACCACCCTGCCCGCCTGTGCGTCCCGGTGCCTGTCGGCGTGGAGGACATCGACGCGGCGAGCGTCGCCGTCGCCTACTCCACCGTCGAGCACATGCTGTTCGACAACGCGCAGCTCGAGCCCGGCGAGTGGCTGCTGGTGCATGCAGGCGGATCGTCGATCGGCACGATCGCCATTCGCGTCGCGAAGTCGATCGGCTGCACCGTCATCACCACCGTCGGCAGCGAGGACAAGGCGACGAAGGCCCTCGCGCTCGGTGCGGATCACGTCATCAACTACCGCACCGAGCGGTTCGAGGGCGTGGTGCGCAAGCTGACCGGCAAGAAGGGCGTGGACGTGGTGTTCGAACATGTCGGCGCCGACACCTGGGCCGGCTCGCTGCTGTCGCTGCGGCGCGGCGGACGGCTGGTGACGTGCGGTGCCACCTCCGGTCCGAGCGCAAGCCTGAACCTGATGCAGCTGTTTCAGCAGCAGTACCGCATCATCGGCAGCTTCGGGGCGCCGATCGCGTGCCTGGGCCGCGCGCTGGAGCGCATCGCTTCGGGCGTGCGGCCGGTGATCGACACGGTGCTGCCGCTGGAACATTTCCGCGACGGGCTGGCGCGGCTGGAGAGCCGCGACGTGTTCGGAAAGATCGTCGCGACCATCGGCTGAACGCGATGAACCTCGCCGACCGGATCGTCGGCGGCGCGGTCGCCGGGCTGTTCGCCACCCTGCGCCGCTCCGACCCGGATCGCGCGTCCGACCTGTGCGGCGCACTGGCGCGGCGTATCGGCCCGTATCTGCCTGCCAGCCGCATCGGGTGGGCGAACCTGCGTGCCGCGTATCCCGATGCCGACGACGCCTGGATACAGGCGACGTTGCGCGGCGCATGGGAGAACCTCGGGCGCACGGCCGGCGAATACGTGCATCTCGGCCGGCTGTGGGACTACGACGAGGCGCACCCGAACGCGGGCCGGATCGTCACCGACGATTCCCACCTGTTCTACGACATGCTGAACGACGGCAAGCCGGCGCTGTGCTTCGCGGCGCATCTCGGCAACTGGGAACTCGGCGCGGTGATGGCGGCGCGGCACGGCATGCCGTCGGCGGTGGTCTACCGAATGCCGAACAACCGCGCCGTCGCGGCACAGATCGAGACGATCCGCGGCTCGCTGATGGGGCGGCTGATCAACGCGCGCAAGGAGTCCGTGTTCGAGATGGCGGGCGCGCTGGAGCGCGGCGAGCATCTGGGCATGCTGGTCGACCAGCATTTTTCACGCGGCGTGGACGTGACGTTCTTCGGCCGGCGCTGCAAGGCCAACCCGACCGTCGCCCGCCTCGCTCGCCGCTATGAGTGTCCTGTGGTAGGCTTGCGCGTCATCCGTGAGCCGGACCACCATTTCCGCGTGACCGGCATCGGCCCGCTCGACCTGCCGCGCGATGCGGAGGGGCTGATCGACGTGCAGGGCGCGATGCAGGCGATCACCGGAGTGGTCGAGGGCTGGATCCGCGAGCACCCCGATCAGTGGCTTTGGCTGCATCGGCGGTGGCGGTAGTCAGATGCAGCATCCGCGGACGCTCATCCGTCATTGCGAGCGAAGCAACCCAGAGCGACACAACAAGCGCCTGTCGTGTAGCCCTGGGTTGCTTCGTCCCCCGGCCTTCGCCGGGGGCCTCGCAATGACGGGGTAAGCCGTACCGTTCGGAACTTGCTGTCAGACGTCGTCGAGCGGTTTCGCCATGTCGACAAGCGTCCAACCGGGACGGCACGGATTGGGGCGGCGGCCCGTTTCGCGGTAGCCGTAGGCAGCGTACAGCCTGATATTCCGCTCCATCCGCGAGCCCGTGTAGAGGCGCACTTCGCCCAGACGCGCCGCACGCGCCTCGCGCTCCGCTTTCGCCAGCAGCCGCAGGCCGTAGCCCTTGCCCTGCGCCTCAGAGCCTGAAAATGTTTCGTCGCGCCGGCGGATTTCGCGAGTCAACGGGAATCGGGTTGGCTAGAATCGGCATGGGGAACCTCATGGTGTTGTCGGAATGGCGCAGGAAGATGGTGCGGCGCTGATCGAAGGATT
>DATEQV010000346.1:0-11556 GCA_035272265.1 Acidisphaera sp.
TCGTGGCGCGGTCGATCGCGCCCTATGGCGGGCTCCCCTCGGTTCGTTGGCTATTCCACCACAGCGCTCAGATGCCCCGATGAGGAGAACGCCACTGACGATATCCTCTTGACAGACACAAACCCCATACAAGCAATTACGGAAACTTGCGAAGAGCAAAGAAGCGGTGCCGCTCACCGCCGAGTTCGAGCCTTACCGATCCGATGAGCGGGTACCGCCCCAGCAGGACGCGCGTCGCCCGGATCAACTCGCGGAACTCGAGCGCAGCGGCCTCGTTCCGCTCGGCGAGCCATCTGAACGCCGACGCGACATCGCGCTGCGCCGCTGGTGCCAGCGCCGCCGGCTTGTTCAACGACGCTGTTGCCTGGCCTCCTCGAGGATTTTGTCGAGCTCGGCGTCCATCTGTTCCGTCGACACCCACCCGTCGCGTTCCGCTTCGGCCTCCGCCTCCTCAAGCATGGCGACGAACGCCTTCTTGGTGTACTCGCGCTCCAGAAGCTGTAACGCTGCAGTGACGACGTCACCAAGGTTGCTGAACCGTCCATCGGCAACGCAATTGCGAGCGAACTGCTCGACATCCTGCGGCACATCGACTTCGATCATTATGCGTTCCTCACAGCATCAACGTCAGCGGCTGCTCGACCACCGTCTTGAACGCGGCCAGCCACTCCGCCCCCAGCGCGCCGTCCACCACGCGGTGATCGACCGACAGCGTGCAGGTCATCATCGTCGCCACGCCAAGCTGCCCGTCGCGCACCACCGGCCGCGGCTCGGCCGCCGCCACCGCCAGGATCGCGGCCTGCGGCGGGTTGATGATCGCCTCGAACGAGCTGACGCCGTACATGCCCATGTTGGAGATCGAGAACCCGCCGCCCTGGAACTCGTGCGGCTTGAGCTTCCCGTCCTTCGCGCGCGCGGCGAGGTCCTTCATCTCCGCGCTGATCGCCGCCAGCCCCTTCGCGTCGGCGTGGCGGACGATCGGCGTGATCAGCCCGTCGGGGATCGACACCGCCACGCTGACGTCGACGTCGTCGTAGAGAACCGTGCCCTCCTCGGTCCAGCTCGCGTTCACCTTCGGCACGCGCCGCAGCGTGATCGCCGCCGCCTTGATCAGAATGTCGTTGACCGAGACCTTTGCGCCATCCAGCGCGGCCATCGCGTCCAGTTGCGTGCGCATCGACAGCAGCGCATCGACGCAGACGTCGATGGACACGTAGAAGTGCGGCACGTCGCGCTTGGCTTCCTGCATCCGCCGGGCGACGACACGGCGGATGTTGGTGTGCGGCACCAGCCTGTGCGGCGCGGTGATCGCCGAGGCCTTGGCAGCAGCGGGCGCCGCGGCAACTTGCTGCACGGCGTCGGCGGCCGCGCGCGGCGCCGGCCGCGCCTCTCCGCCCATCGCGCGCGTGATGTCGGCCCTGACGATGCGCCCGCCCGGCCCGCTGCCGGTTAGGCCCGACAGATCGATCCCGGCCTGCGACGCCATCCGGCGCGCCAGCGGCGAGGCGAACACCCGACCCCCCTCGTGCCGTTCGGCCTCTCGATCATGCCCGTTGCCAGAGGGCTTGCCCACCTGCACGGGCGCAGGCTGCGGCGGGATCGCCTCGCGGGTCTCTCCCGCCTCCTCCTTCGGCGCTTGCGCCTCGGGTTTCGCGGCAGGCTTCGCGCCCCCGGACGACGGCATCGCCTCGCCGTCCTGCACCAGCACAGCGATCGGCTCGTTGACCTTCACGCCGGCGGTGCCATCCGGCACCAGGATCTTGCCGATCACGCCTTCATCGACCGCCTCGACCTCCATCGTCGCCTTGTCGGTCTCGATCTCGGCGATCACGTCGCCCGCGCGCACGGTGTCGCCCTCGTGCTTCAGCCAGCGCGACAGCGTGCCCTCGGTCATCGTCGGCGACAGCGCCGGCATCAGGATGTTCGTGGCCATCAGCGCGCGCCTTCCATGACCCGCTCCACCGCCGCGATCACCCAGTCGGGCTGCGGCAGCGCCAGCTTCTCCAGGTTCGCCGCATACGGCAGCGGCACATCGGCGCCATGCACACGCACCGGCGGCGCGTCCAGCCAGTCGAAGCAGCGCTCGATGACCTGCATGTTGACCTCCGCGCCGATGCCGGCGAAAGGCCAGCCCTCCTCGACGGTGACGATCCGATTGGTTTTCTTCACACTCGCAACGATCGTCTCGATGTCCAGCGGACGCAAGCTGCGCAGGTTGACCACCTCCGCGACGATCCCGCGTCCGGCCAGCGCCTCGGCCGCCTGCATCGCCACGCCCACCATCAGACTGAACGCGACGATCGTCACGTCCGTGCCCTCGCGCTCCACGCGAGCGTGCCCGATCGGCAGCACGAAGTCGTCGTCCACCGGGCACTCGAACGTCTGGCCGTAGAGGATCTCGTTCTCCAGCACGATCACCGGATTCGGATCGCGGATCGCCGCGCGCAGCAGCCCCTTGGCGTCCGCCGCCGACCACGGCGCCACCACCTTCAGGCCGGGGACATGTGCGTACCAGCTCGCGTAGCACTGGCTGTGCTGGGCGGCCACGCGCGACGCCGCCCCGTTCGGGCCGCGGAAGACGATCGGGCAGCCCATCTGGCCGCCCGACATGTACAGCGTCTTGGCCGCCGAGTTGATGATCTGGTCCATCGCCTGCATGGCGAAGTTGAACGTCATGAACTCCACGATCGGACGCAGCCCGTTCATCGCCGCGCCCACCGCCATTCCGGCGAACCCGTGCTCGGTGATCGGCGTGTCGATCACCCGCTTCGGCCCGAACTCGTCGAGCAGCCCCTGGCTGACCTTGTACGCGCCCTGGTACTGCGCGACCTCCTCGCCCATCAGGAACACGCTGTCGTCACGCCGCATTTCGGCGGCCATCGCGTCGCGCAGCGCCTCGCGCACCGTCATCGGCTTGGTCGGGCCCCAGTCCTTGTCCGGCACCTCCGTGACGGCCGGCCCGTGCTCCGGCGCCTTCTCAGCGATCGCGACGGGCGGCGCCTTCGCCGCCACCTCCGGCTCCGCCGGACTCTCGCGCCGAGGCTTCGGCGGTTCCGCGACGCTCTCCCCGTTGGCCGACAGCACCGCGATCGGCGTGTTGACCGCCACGCCTTCGGTGCCCTCGTCGACCAGGATCTTCGCCAGCGTGCCCTCGTCGACCGCCTCGACCTCCATCGTCGCCTTGTCGGTCTCGATCTCGGCGATCACGTCGCCGGCGTGCACGTCGTCGCCGACCTTCTTCAGCCAGCGCGACAGCTTGCCCTCGGTCATCGTCGGCGACAGCGCCGGCATCAGGATCTGCGTGGACATCTCAGCCCTCCACCAGGACGTCGGTCCACAGCTCCGCAGGGCCCGGCTCGGGCGTCGCTTGCGCGAACTCGGCCGCGTCGGCCACCACGCGCTTCACCTCCTCCTCGATGGCGCGGATCTCGTCGTCCCTCGCGCCGGCCTTCTCCAGCTCGACGCGCGCATGCTCGATCGGGTCGCGCTCGGTGCGCATCTTCTGCACCTCTTCTCGCGTGCGGTACTTCGCCGGGTCCGACATCGAGTGGCCGCGATAGCGGTAGGTCTGCATCTCCAGCAGGAAGGGACCGCTGCCAGCCCGGCAGTGCGCCAGCGCCTCGACCGCCGCCGCATGCACCGCCGCCACGTCCATCCCGTCCGCCTGGCGGCCGGGAATGGTCCAGGGCGTGCCGTTCTTCGACAGATCGTGACTGGCCGACGCACGCTCGACACTCGTGCCCATGCCGTAGCGGTTATTCTCGATCACGTACAGCACCGGCAGCTTCATCAGGGCGGCAAGGTTGAAGCTCTCGTACACCTGCCCCTGATTCGAGGCGCCCTCGCCGAAATAGGTCACCGAGACGTGGTCGTTGCCGCGATACCAGTTGGAGAAGCCGAGGCCGGTCCCGATGCTGACCTGCGCGCCGACGATGCCGTGGCCGCCGAAGAAGCCGCGCTCCTTGCTGAACATGTGCATCGAGCCGCCCTTGCCGAGCGAATACCCGGCGGCCCGCCCGGTCAGCTCTGCCATCACCCCGCTCGGGTCCATGCCCGTGGCCAGCATGTGGCCATGGTCGCGGTAGGACGTGATCACCTGGTCGCCCGGCTCGAGCGCCATCTGCACGCCGACGACCACCGCCTCTTGCCCGATATACAGATGGCAGAAGCCGCCGATCAGCCCCATGCCATAAAGCTGGCCCGCCCGCTCCTCGAAGCGGCGGATCAGCAGCATGTCGTGGAAGGCCTGCCGCCATTGGTCGTGTGTAAGACCCACAGCCTTGCCACGCCGCCCCTTCGCGGCCGCCGCCTGAGCCATGCCCCACCTCGATCCGCTCGTGTTCTCAGACGTAGCGACGCGGAATCTGCGGGACAAGCGGCGCGGTGCGGCGACCGTTGCCCGCATGGCTGCCGGCCACGTTCGGCCTCGACGCGACGCGCGCATACGTCTAGCGGTTGTCCTGCCCGGCCATGACCACGCTCACCGCCACTGTCCCGCTCGCGCCGTCCCGCCGTCGCCGGGGCGGGCGCCTGCCGTGGATCTTCATCTCGCTCGCCCTCGCCATCCATCTGGCGGTGTTGCTGGCGCTGATCCTGGTGATCCCGCGCATCCAGCCGGAGGAAGGCGGCTCGCCGCAGGGCGTGGAGATGGTGTTCGAGCAGCCGACCGAGCAGCCGACCCCGCCCGGCGTGCCGAACCTGCCCAATCCGGGCGTGCTGCCCGCCCCGTCCGCCCCGCCGGTGCCCACGGCGCCCCCAACCCTGGCCACGCCCGCACCGCCCACACCGCCGCCTGCGCCGCAGCAGACGCCGTCGGTGAACCTGACGGCCCCGCCGCCGGTGCCGGAGCAGGCGGTGCCGCTGCCCCCAGCGGTGCCTCCCCAGCCGCCGGAGGCGCAGGAAGTTCCGATCCCACCCGTGCCGCCCGCGCCACAGGAGGCCCTGGTGCGCCCGCCGACGCCGCACCAGCAGGAAGCCAAGCCGCGCCAGCAGGCGGCCCGACCCCGCCCGGCGCCGGCGCCACGCGAGGCGAGCCTCGCGCATCCGATGGCGCGATCCCTGTCCCAGTCCTCGACGAACGTCGCCGCGTCCTTCTTCAACCCGTTCTCGCGGCCTGAGGCGGAGCAGCCGCCGGCTCCGACCGAGGGCGAGGTGGGCTCCGCCGTGCGGACCGCGGCGGGGATGCTGGCGCCGTTCGCCTACTTCCCCCAGGGCGATCCTGGCCCGGACTTCCGCAAGTCGCTGATGTCATGGTGGCTGGCGCACCGCTACTACCCGCCGCAGGCGGCGGAGGCGGGCGAGGACGGCGAGGTCCATATCAGCCTGATCGTCGACCGGCTGGGCCGCGTTCGGGACGTGCAACTCAACGAGGGATCGGGCTCGCTATGGCTCGACATGGCCGGCGTGGGCACGTGGCGCGGCGCGCAGCTGATCCCGATTCCCGACAGCCTGGGCCGCGACAACATCGTCGTCGATCTGACGCTGCACTACATCCTGGTGCGGCACTGAACGGCGCCGCGAAGCGCGCATTCCGCCGCATCGACCGCGTCAGAACACCCGGTCGGACTGCCCGTACGAAATGATGATGTCGCTCGGCTGGGTCATGTTCAGCATCGCGCGCGCCCGCTCGTCGAGCGTGTCGCGGTCGATGTGGTTGTTGCGCAGCCCGGCCACGCGCCGTTCCCAGCCGTCGCGGTCCGCCTCGGCCTTCGCCTGATCGAGCTGCGCCTGCTGCAGCAGCTGCTGACGCTGCGCATACGCCTTCAGCCCGCGGTCGCCCTGCGTGGCGCTCCAGCCGAAATACGCGGTCAAGGCCAGGAAGATCACCGGCGGCAAGGCGGCACGCACGCGCCGCTTCAGCACTCGTCCGATCGCCACGCACCCCCCGTCCGATTCGACGTGGTCCAACGTAGCGCGCACGGGGGCGCCGGTGCACCGGTGCACCGACGCCGCCGTCATCTTCGCGTCTTGTGTGCGTTCCGCATCACACCCGGGCCGGCAGACTACCGCCGCAGGATCGTCCGCCCCGCGTAGCGCGCCGCTGGCCCCAGCTCCGCCTCGATTCGGATAAGCTGGTTGTACTTCGCCGAGCGGTCGCTGCGCGCGAGGCTGCCGGTCTTGATCTGCCCGCAGTTCGTCGCCACCGCCACGTCGGCGATGGTCGCATCGTCCGTCTCGCCCGAGCGGTGGCTGACCACGCAGGTGTATCCCGCGCGCTCGGCGATCTCCATGGTCTCCAGCGTCTCCGACAGCGTGCCGATCTGGTTGAGCTTGATCAGGATCGAGTTGGCCGATCCCTCCTTGATGCCGCGCCGCAGACGCTCCGGGTTGGTGACGAAGAGGTCGTCGCCCACCAGCTGGACCTTGCCGCCGATGGCGTCGTTCATCAGCTTCCAGCCGCCCCAGTCATCCTCCGCGCAGGGGTCCTCGATCGAGCTGATCGGGTAGCGCGCGATCAGTTCGTTCAGGTAGGCAACCATGCCGGCCGCATCCAGCCGCTTGCCCTCGCCCGCCATGTCATAGACGCCGTCCTTGAAGAACTCGCTGGCGGCGCAATCCATCGCGAACATCACGTCTTCGCCCGGCCGGTAGCCGGCCTTCTCGCAGGCGCGGCTGATGAAGCCCAGCGCTTCGTCGGCCGATTTCAGGTTCGGCGCGAAGCCGCCTTCGTCGCCCACGTTGGTGTTATGGCCGGCGGCGTGCAGCGCACTCTTCAGGCTGGCGAAGATCTCCGCCCCCATGCGCACCGCGTCGGCAACCGTCCCCGCGCCGACCGGCTGCACCATAAACTCCTGGATGTCGATCGGATTGTCGGCGTGCTGGCCGCCGTTGACGATGTTCATCATCGGTACCGGCAGCGTGCGCGCGTACACCCCGCCGATGTAGCGGTACAGCGGCACGCCCAGATCGGCCGCCTGCGCCTTGGCTACCGCCAGCGACACCGCGAGAATCGCGTTCGCCCCCAGGCGCGCCTTGTTCGCCGTGCCGTCGAGGTTGATCATGATCTCGTCGATCTTGACCTGATCGGCGGCGTCCATGCCGCCGATCGCCTCGTATATTTCGCCCTCGATATTGGCGACGGCCTTCAGCACGCCCTTGCCGCCGTAGCGCGACTTGTCGCCGTCGCGCAGCTCGACCGCCTCGTGCGCGCCGGTCGAGGCGCCGGACGGCACGGCGGCGCGCCCCATCGCGCCGGTATCCACGGTCACGTCGCACTCGACGGTCGGGTTGCCGCGGCTGTCGAGGATTTCGCGGGCGACGATATCGGCAATGGCGCTCATGGCTTGGTCCCCTGCGGTTTGCGCCGGTGCAGTACACCGGCCGCCGCCGAGCGTTAAGCGGAAACCTCCGGGCTGCCCGTTGAGCATGACCCCGTTCCGACCCTACTCTCTCCGCCACGCAGCGCTTGCCCGCTCAATGGGCATGGCGCCGGCGGGGGGACGGCGGATACCAAACCAATCGGAGGCTGAAACCATGCTGCGAAGCTGGATGCGGGCCATCGTCTATGGCGGGCTGTGCGCGGGGTTGGCGGGAGCGGCCCTGCCTGCGCGGGCGGACGTCAGCAGCCCGACGCTCGATGCGGTCAAGAAACGCGGCGAGCTGATCTGTGGGATCGATACCGGAATACCCGGCTACGCCTACCAGGACTCCTCGGGCAAGTGGCAGGGGCTGGACGTCGCCTATTGTCGCGCGCTCGCCGACGCCATCCTCGGATCGCCCGACAAGGTGAAGTTCATCGGCACCACGTCCAAGGTCCGGTTCTCGGTGCTGAAGTCCGGCGAGATCGACGTGCTGATCCGCGACTCCGAACAAAACTTCAAGCGCAACACCGATCTCGGGCTGGATGAGCCGGCCACGAACTTCTTCACCGGCCAGACCTTCATGGTGCGCAAGAGCCTCAACGTCGCGCACCTGAAGGACCTGAACGGCGCGACCATCTGCGTGCTCACCGGCACGACGCTGGAGACCAACATCGCCGACTACAACCGCGCCAACAACATCAAGATCAACACGCTGCTGTTCGAGAAGCCGGAGGAGGCCTTCGCCGCCGCCGATGCCGGGCGTTGCGACGGCTACACCGACGACGGCGGATCGGTCGCCGCCGCGCGTTCGACGATGAAGAAGCCCAACGACTGGATGTTCATCCCCGAGACGATCGGCGGCCTGCAGCCGCTCGGCTCGTTCACCCGCCAGGGCGACGAAGCGTGGACCCGGCTGGTGAAGTGGGTCCACTTCGCGATGCTCGAGGCCGAGGTGTTGGGCATCAACAAGGCGAACGTCGCGGAGAAGTGCAAGAACCCGACCGATCCCGACATCCGGCGCCTGTGCGGGGCGGAAGGCGATTTCGGCAAGCTGCTCGGCGTGGACAACGAGTGGTCCATGCGCATCGTGCGCGACGTCGGCAACTACGGCGAAATCTACGAGGCGACGTTCGGCACCAACGGCGGCCTCGGTCTGCCGCGCGGGATGAACAACCTCTTTGACCATGGCGGGCTGCAAACCCTGCCGAGCTACCATTGACCGCTTAGCCGCATGATCCAGCGGCCGTCACCGCGCGCCCGGGCAGCACAATGGCTGCTGCTGCTGGCCGTGGTGGCGGTCGCCTGGTACCTCGGCGCCAACGCCGCCGACAATCTCGCCGCCCGCAACATGGGCAGCGGGTTCGGCTTCCTCGGCGACACCGCCAATTTCGACATCCCGTTCAAGCTGATCCCGTGGAGCGACGAGGACACCTACGGGCGGGCGCTGCTCGTCTGCACGCTCAACACGCTGCTCGTCTCGGTGCTGTCGATCGCCGTCGCCACCGTGCTCGGTCTCATCGTCGGCATCATGCGGCTGTCGCCGAACTGGCTGATGCGCAACATCGCACTCGCGTTCATCGAGCTGATCCGCAACACGCCGATCCTCGTGCAGATCATCTTCTGGTACGTCGCTGTGCTGCAGACGCTGCCGCCGCCACGCCAGTCGATCGTCCTGCCGGCCGGGGCGCTGCTGAACATCCGCGGCGTGTATCTGCCGACCATCGACACCGGGCCGCATGGCGGCGCGCTCGCGCTTCTCGTGGTGCTGCTGCTCGCCGCCACGCCGCTGCTCTGGCGGCTCCCGTTGCGCGGCCGGCGCATCGGCGCCTGGGCGCTGGCTGCGCCGCTCGCCGCACTCGTTGCCCTGGCCGCCGGCATCGAGCACGTCGAAATCCCCGTCATGCGCGGCTTCAACATCGCCGGCGGCGTGCAGGTCCCGCCGGAGCTGGCAGCCCTCTGGGCCGGGCTGTCGGTCTACGGCGCCGCCTTCATCGCCGAGATCGTGCGCGCCGCCATCGTCTCCGTGCCGAAAGGCCAGCGCGAGGCGGCTCTGAGCCTCGGCCTGCGCCCCGGACAGGTGCTGCGCAAGGTGGTGCTGCCGCAGGCGCTGCGCGTGATGGTGCCGCCGCTGACCAGCCAATACCTGAACATCATCAAGAGCAGCTCGCTCGGTGCGGCCGTCGCCTATCCCGAGCTGTTCCAGATCTTCGCCGGCACCGTGATGAACCAGTCCGGCCGCGAGATCGAGACGATCGTGATCCTGATGGCGATCTTCCTGACCATCAGCCTGCTCACCTCGGCGTTCATGAACTGGTACAACCGCCGCGTGGCGCTGGTGGAGCGCTGATGTCCGGCCAGACCAGCGCGCTTCGGCGGCTCAGCGCCCCGTTCACGCCGCCCAAGCGCGAGCCGCGCGCCCCTTGGCCGCCAGCCGAGTGGGCGAAGCGCAACCTGTTCGGCTCGGTGCTCAATACGGCGCTGACGCTGATCACGCTCGCCGCACTCGCGCTGACCGTGCCACCACTGGTCCGCTGGGCGGTGACGAACGCAACCATCACCGGCGTGACACGCGCTGCCTGCGGACCGGACGGCGCGTGCTGGACCTTCATCCGCGTCCACCTGCCGCTGTTCCTGGTCGGCCGCTATCCGGCTGACGAGCGCTGGCGCCTCGGCGCGGCGGCGCTGGTCGTGATTGCCTGCGCGATACCGCTGTTCCGCCGGCACACCCGCCATGCCGGGCTGTCGGTCATCCTGCTGCTGACCGCCGCGCCGGTGTTGGCCGGCGTGCTGCTCGCCGGCGGCGTGCCGGGACTGCCGGCGGTGGACACCAGCCTGTGGGGCGGGCTGCTGCTGGACGTGGTGATCTCCTACGTCGTCGTCGCCGGCTCGCTGCCGTTGGGCGTGCTGCTGGCGCTCGGGCGGCGCTCGCAGTTGCCGGTGGTGCGCACGCTGTCCGTCGGCTTCATCGAACTGTGGCGCGGGGTGCCGCTGCTGACGGTGCTGTTCATGTCGGCGGTGATGGTGCCGCTGTTTATGCCGGGCGGCGTTTCCGTCGACCGGCTGGTCCGCGCGATGGTGGCGCTGGTGCTGTTCAACGCCGCCTACATGGCCGAGGTCGTGCGCGGCGGGCTGCAAGGCGTGCAGTCGGGCCAGGACGAGGCGGCCTTTTCGCTCGGGCTGCACTGGGCGCAGGTGCAGACGTTCGTGGTGCTGCCGCAGGCGCTGCGCATCGTCGTGCCGGGGATCATCAACACGGTGGTCGACCTGTTCAAGGACGTCACCCTCGTCACGATCATCGGCTTGACCGACCTGCTGGGAGCGGTCGACCAGGCGCTGAAGGACCCGGCGTGGCTCGGCTTCGCGACCGAGGGCTACGTGTTCTCGGCGCTGATGTTCTTCGTCTGCTGCTTCGCCATGTCCGCCTACGGCCGCAGCGTCGAGCGCCGAATGGGAGCGAGGCACTGATGCAATCACATCTGCTGGCAACCTCCATCGTTCTGTCGCTGGTTTCGGTGGCGCTTGCCGACACCTCCATCGAACGGCCGCCCGCGGAGTCCCTGCCCATCCCGCTCGGCGCCACGCGCGACCAGGTCCTGCTTGGCGACCGCATCTTCCACGGCGAGGCAGCGAGCGGGCAGTGCTTCGTCTGCCACGGATCGAACGCCCGCGGCACCGGCAACGGCAACGACCTGACGACCGGCATGTTCATCTGGGGCGACGGCAGCCTCAAGGCGATCCGCGCCACCATCCTGCACAACATGGAGATCGCGCCGCGCATGGACGGCGCGCTGACGGCCGGCGACGTCGACGCCGTCGCCGCCTATGTCTGGGCGATCAGCCACCGGCAGCGCTGACAAGCACCTCGTACAACGCCCGATACTTCGCCGCCGACCGTACCCAGCCGACGTCCTGGCGCATCCCGGCCAGCATCATGCTGCGCCACACCGCGCCGTCCGCGTGCAATGCCAGCGCACGCCGCAGCGCCGCCCGCATCCCGTCCGTGTCGATCGGATCGAACACCACGCCGGTCGCCACCCCCGCCTGCATCGCCGCCTCGTTCGCGTCGATGACGGAATCGGCCAGGCCGCCGGTGCGCGCGACGATCGGGACCGTGCCGTAGCGCAGCCCGTACATCTGCGTCAGACCGCACGGCTCGAAGCGCGACGGCACCACGATCGCATCCGCACCGGCGATCAGCCGGTGCGACAGCCCCTCGTCGAACGCGATGCGGCTCGCCACGCGGCCCGGATACCGA
>DATEQV010000347.1:0-8207 GCA_035272265.1 Acidisphaera sp.
AACGAAGCCGCCGAAGACTCCAAGCACTGTCAGCGAAAGCGGCATCTCGATGCCGACTCCAATAAGCCAGGGCCGGATCAGGTTGTCGACGGTGCTGACGAATATCCCCCAAACAATCATGAAGGTGCCCCATCCGCCGGAACCCTGCGCAAACAGCCACCACGCGGCACCGCCCCAGATCACGATCAGCAACGGGGCACCGATCTGGCTGATCGCAAGCAGAAACGCGATGAAGCCGAGCATCGCGGCTCCCGGGACCCCTGCCGCCGCCAGGCCCGCGACCAGAAGGACGGTCTGGATCGCTGCAGTACCGATCACCCCGTAGACGACGCCGCGTATTGCGCCGGCTGCGACGTCGAGTGCCCGTTCGGCGACAGGGCCGCCCAACCTGCGAAGCGCGTCATGCAGGGTCGCCACCAGCCCGTCGCCGTTGGCCCAGAACACCGCCGCAGCGACGAGGGACAGGACCAGTTGCACCAAGCTGTCGGCCAGGGCGCCCGCCGCACCGATCAACCACTGCTCGATATGCGCAGTGTAGGGTTCGGCCAGTGTCCGCACGTCGCCCTCGGCCCTGACGATCTGGTCCCAACGCGCTCCCAGGCGCCGGCCGATCAGCGGCAGCCCTTCGATCCAAGCCGGCTTCTCCGGCGCGGCTGCGAAGAACGTTTCGAAGCGCTGTGTGGCAAGGTTAAGCTGATCGGCGAGGTGGGGCGCGATCACCAGGATGGGCAGCAAGATCGACAGCAAGAACAACAACGCGGCCGTCCGTCCGCGGCCTACCCCCCGGCGGACCAGCAGCTGGCGGAGCCGCCAAGCGGCAACCGCAGTTGCCCCGCCAAACAGAATCGCCGTCGTGAACGGCTGCACGATCTTCAAGACGCCGATGAGCAGACCGGCGAGAAGCAACACAAGGATGCTTCGCTCGATAATCACGACCCGCGTGGGGAAATCAGGGACCAGTTCGGCGGCAGGTTGACTCGCTTCGTCTGTCATTAACGAATGCCTCCCAGAACGGCCGGTCGCCGTGCGGACCGAACTCGCTGCCCACGGTCGCATGATCCGTCGCATATTGGCCAAGCGCACGTAGGTTACGGTAGCAACGGCCCACTGTAGCCTGCTTTGCGCCTGTGGCCGGGCGGGCTGAGACAGTCCGTGGAGCAGTGAAAACCCTGCACCATCATTTCACATTGACTTGGGTCAAGCGGAAATCATCAACGTCGTATTGACCACCGCAGCCATCGCCGAAGAACCGCAAAGACTAGCGATACACGTTGCGAATGACAGTATTCTGCTGCCTTGCTGCGCGGGCGGCCGACAGGCGGTCACCGGTGTTGTCCCCGACCGGGCCATCGCCGCGCCCGCACCGCCACGCGCGTTCATTTTTCATTGTAGCGTATGGCCGGGTCCCAGTCGGCCGCTATCGGCCCGTCCAGCAGCTTCTCCAGCCGCATGGCATAGAGGCTGGGGCAGGAAAACGGCCCTCCTTGGCCGAGCGGAAAAACCACGGGGAATCTGAAGCTCGGGCGGCCTATCAGGCTTGTCGATCTCATCCGTCGTGCGCACCGACTTCCACCGGCTCGAGGGCGCCGGGTGAAGGCTGCCATCCCGCCTGATCGACCAGCAGCTCCGCATGCCGCCCGGGCGCGACCTCGGCCGAGATGGTCGCGAGGAGTGGCGGCTTGTTGCCGTTGCTCCCAGCAGGGCGGCCAGTCCGGATTCGGCCAAGAATTGCCATCCGGCCGCCTGGCCTGAATGTCCGAGCCGGGTCGAAGGCGTCTGTTGCCGCTTGCCAACCCTGATCAGGCTTCAACAGACGTTGGATTGAACGTCTGCGTCACCTCATACAGCGCGCCGCCCCGGCGGCGGCACGGGGACAACCGCCCTACCCCGCCCCGCTCACGCTCTCGAACAGCAGCATCTCCCAGCCCTCGCGCTCGAACGTGTCGGCCAGCCGCATGCCGATGCTGCCGATCAACTCGCGCGACGGGAAATTCGTCGCGCGCGCCACCGCGACGATCCGCCTCAGTCCGGCCTTGGTGTGGCCGTAGCGCAGCGCCGCCGCCGCGGCCTCCGCCGCGATCCCTCGCCCGTGCACATGCGGCCAGAACGCGAAGCGCAGCCCGATCCCCCGCCCGTCCGGACGCTCGCGCAACGCGACCAGCCCGAGCATCGGACCACCCTCGAGCAGATGCACGACCCACGTGCCGTAGCCGTGCGCCCCCCAGTGCCGGATGTCGTCGGCCAGATCGTCGCGCGCCTGCACCGCCGAACGCACGCCGCCCAGCATCACCGCGAACACGCGCGCGTCGGCCTTCAGCGCCGAAAGCTCCAGCAGGTCGTCGAAGGTCGGCGGCCGAAGCTCAAGCCGGCCCTTGCGGATGATCCAGAACGGATTCAGTGGCGTGCAGGTTCAACGTGCGAGCGGACGATACTTGATGCGGTGCGGCTCCACGGCAGCATCGCCCAGCCGGCGCCGCTTGTCTTCCTCGTACGCCTCGAAGTTGCCCTGGAACCACTCGACGTGGCTGTCGCCCTCGAACGACAGGATGTGCGTGGCCAGCCGGTCGAGGAACCAGCGGTCGTGGGTGATGATGACCGCGCAACCGGCGAACTCGGTCAACGCCTCCTCCAGCGCCCGCAGCGTGTCGACATCCAGGTCGTTGGTCGGCTCGTCGAGCAGCAGCACGTTGTGCTCGGCCTTCAGCATCTTCGCCAGATGCACGCGGTTGCGCTCGCCGCCCGACAGGATGCCGACCTTCTTCTGCTGGTCCGAACCCTTGAAATTGAACGCGCCCACATAGGCGCGCGACTGCACCGCGCGCTTGCCCAGATAGATCACGTCGGTGCCGCCGGAGATCTCCTCCCACACCGACTTGTCGGGGTTGAGGCTGTCGCGGCTCTGGTCGACGTAACCCAGCTTCACCGTGTCGCCCACGCGCAGGCTGCCGCCGTCCGGCTGCTCCTGCCCGGTGATCATGCGGAACAGCGTCGTCTTGCCCGCGCCGTTCGGGCCGATCACGCCGACGATGCCGCCCGGCGGCAGCTTGAAGTTCAGGTCGTCGATCAGCAGCCGGTTGCCGTAGCCCTTGCGCAGTCCCTCGGCCTCGATCACCAGCCCGCCCAGGCGCGGACCCGGCGTGATGACGATGTCGGCCACACCCGCCGCCTGCTCCTGCGAGTTGGCCAGCATCTCCTCGTAGCGCTTGATGCGCGCCTGGCTCTTGGCCTGCCGCGCGCGCGGGCTCGACGCGATCCACTCCTGCTCGGCGGCGAGCGCACGCTGCCTCGCGGACTCCTCCTTCTCCTCCTGCTGCAGGCGCTTGCGCTTCTGCGCAAGCCACGAGGAGTAGTTGCCCTCGAACGGATAGCCCCGCCCGCGCTCGATCTCGAGGATCCAGTTGGTCACGTTGTCCAGGAAGTAGCGGTCGTGGGTGATGACCATCACCGTGCCCTGGTAGTCGCGCAGCGTCTTCTCCAGCCACGCCACGCTCTCGGCATCGAGGTGGTTGGTCGGCTCGTCGAGCAGCAGCAGGTCGGGCTTCTCCAGCAGCAGCCGGCACAGCGCCACGCGCCGCCGCTCGCCGCCCGACAGCGTCGCCACGTCGGCCTCGGCCGGCGGGCAGCGCAGCGCGTCCAGCGCGATCTCGACGCGACGATCCAGCTCCCAGCCGTCCTGCGCGTCGATCTTCTCCTGCAGCTCCGCCTGCTCGGCGAGCAGCGTGTTCATCTTGTCGTCGTCCATCGGCTCGGCGAACTCCGCCGAGATCTCGTTGAACCGGTCGAGCGCGTGCTTGAGGTCGGCGAACGCGACCTCGACGTTCTCGCCGACGGTCTTGGTCGGATCGAGTTGCGGCTCCTGCTCCAGGTAGCCCACGCGCACGCCCTCGGCCGCCCAGGCCTCGCCGCCGTGTTCGGGCTCGATGCCGGCCATGATCTTGAGCAGCGTGGACTTGCCCGCGCCGTTGACGCCGAGCACGCCGATCTTCACGCCGGGCAGGAAGGACAGCGTGATGCCTTTGAAGACCTCCCGGCCACCGGGATAGCTCTTCGTCAGGTCCTTCATCACGTAGACGTACTGGTAAGCGGCCATATGCCCCGGTTCCTAAAGCATGACTGGCCGCGGCGGGACCGCCGGAGCCGTCGGATCATGCGACCTAAGATGTGGAATAGAGCGCGACCGGCCCGTCGCGGAGCCGATCACGCTCTATGTGCGGGGCCGTATTAGGGGGTCGGGCCGGGCTGCCGCAACCGTGCGACAGCCCGCGGGTGTCAGGCGCCCGGATTACGCGCCAGTCTGTTACGCCCGCGTCTGGCGCGGCAGCATCCGCTCCAGCGTGCCGTCGCGGCGGATCGCGACGTGCCAGACCACGCCCAGCAGGTGCAGGGCGATGACCAGGTACACGACCCACTGGGTCACCAGGTGCACCGTCATCGCGGCGTGCGCGAACGCCTTGTCCTCCGTCACGACGGGCAACTGGAACAGGCCGAAAAACATCGGCGCGCGACCGCCGATGTAACCGCTGACCGGCATGACGATCAGGATCGCGTAGAGCAGGACGTGGTTCACGCGCGCCGTCCAGGCCTCCCAGGCGGGAAGCCGCCCGGCGAGCGCGGGCGGACGCACGAGCGCGCGCCAGAGGATGCGCAGCAGAACGACCGCGAAAATCGTGATGCCGATCGACTTGTGGATCATGAACCAGACCGGCCTGGCCGGATCGTCGCGCGGCATCGACACCATCGCCCAGGCGATCGGCAGGGTGGCGAACATCAGCACGGCCGTGATCCAGTGGAACACCATCGCGCCCTCGCTGTAGCGGCGGAAGGCGCGCTCGGTCGCCGGGTCGATCGGCGCGTCGCAGATCGGCGAGACGGGCGGAGCGGTGTCGGGCATGCGACCCTCCGGCTGTTCGGACGCCACCGGCACAACGTCCGCGACGGCCGCAAGTCAAGGCGGCGGGGCATGACAAGGCGTTGACTGCGCCCCGGTTGACTGCGCCCGGAGGGACTCGAACCCCCAACCAGACCGTTATGAGCGGTCCGCTCTAACCAGTTGAGCTACAGGCGCCTATCCGCCGCTTGTCGCCCGCACCCTGCCGCCGCGCAAGGCGGCCGATCACGTTCGGCGGCGCTCGCGCAGGCGATCGAGGCGCAAACGCTCGCGCCCGTCCGTCAGCCGGCGGCCGGCGACCACGACCGTCACCACCGCCGCCAGGGCGGAGGCGCCGGTCAGCAGGAACATCAGCAGGATCTGATATTTCGCCGCCTCCAGCGGGTCCATCCCGGCGATGATCTGGCCGGTCATGATGCCCGGCAGCGTGATGATCCCGGCCGCCGACATCTGGTTGATCGCCGGCAGCATCGCGCGGCGCAGGCTGTCGGCCCGCAACGCCCGCGTCGCCAATCGGAACGGGTCGCCCAGCGCCAGCCGCGCCTCGATCGCCGCCCGCTGCTGCGCGACGCCGCCGAGGATGCCGTCCAGCGCGATCGACGCGCCATTCAGCACGTTGCCCAGGATGATGCCGGTCAGCGGGACGGCGTAGTGCGGGTCGTACCACGGCGTCGGGCGGATCGCGGTGGTCAGCGCCAGGATCGACGTCAGCGCGGTCGCCGAGGCGACCGCGGCGCCGCCGACGATCAGGTTGCCGCCGCGCGCAAAGCGCCAGGCCGGCCGCGCCGCCACCTCGCGCGCCGCGATCGCGGTCATCACCAGCACGACCAGCAGCGTCAGCGCCGGGTCGGCCCGGGCGAACACCAGCCGCAGCACGAAGCCGACCAGCAGCAGCTGCACCACCATCCGCGCCGTCGCGACCGCGAGCCGCCAGTGCAGGTCCAGGTGCAGCGCGATCGACAGCGCCCCGTCGAGCACGATCAGGCTCGCCGCCGTCAGCAGGTCGGGCGCGGTCAGCAGGATCGGGTTCATACGGCGAACCGCCGGTCCTGCATCCGCCGCCGCACGTCGCCCAGCTGCGCCGCGAGGTCCTCGTCGTGCGTCACCAGCACCACGATCAGCCCGTCGCGCTTGCGCTGCGCCAGGAACGCCGCCGCCCGCACGACCGACGCCCGATCCAGCGCGCCCGTCGGCTCGTCCAGCAGCAGCGCCTCGGGACCCCGGACCAACGCGCGGACCAGCGCCAGCCGCTGCCGCTCGCCGGTCGACAGCCGCGACACCTCGCCCGACAGGTGCGCCTCGGTCAGCCCCAGCGTCTCGGCGAGCGCCACGGCCGCCTCGGCGTCCTGCCGCCGGAAATGCGCCTCCACGCGCGGGTCCCACCAGCCCGGCTCCGCCGCGACGTACACCGCCCGCCGCCGCCAGTCCGGCGCCGGCACCGATCCCCGCGCAACGTCGCCCAGCGCCACCTCGCCCTCGTTCGGATCGAGGTCGGCGATCATGCGCAGGAACAGGCTCTTGCCCGAGCCCGACGGCCCGGTGACGGCGGCGCACTCGCCCGCGTTCACCTCGAGCTCGAACGGCCCCGCCAGCGCGCTCCGCAGCCCGTGGATGCGAAGCCCCGTCACCCCCCCGTCCTCACCCCCCGGCGGCGAGGCGCCCGAGCAGCCGCGCATGCGCCCGCGCGCCGTGGCGGAACAGGCTCAGCTCGAACTTCTCGTTCGGGCTGTGCGCCCCGTCGTCGTCCAGCGCGAAGCCCATCAGCACGCTGTCCATCCCCAGCGCCGACTTGAACGTCTCCACCACCGGGATCGAGCCGCCGCCGCCCATCAGCACCGGCGCGCGGCCGAACTCGTCCTGCAGCGACGCCGACGCGGCGCGCACCCAGCGGCTGTCCGCCGGGATCACGATCGCCGCGCCTGCGCCGAATTCCTGGAACGTCGCCTGCACGCCCGGCGGCAGCCGGTCCCGCACGAAGCGGCGAAAACCCTCCTGCACCTCGTGCGGGTCCATGTCCGGTACCAGCCGGAACGACACCTTGGCATGCGCCTCCGACGGGATGACGGTCTTCGCCCCCGCCTCGGTGTAGCCGCCCCAGATGCCGTTGATGTCGGCGGTCGGCCGCGCCCACAGGCGCTGCAGCGGCGGGCGGTCGCGCTCTCCGGCGGCATGCGTCAGCCCCGCGTGGCCGAGGAAGGCCGCCTCGTCGAAGCCGAGCCCCTCCCACGCCGCCGCCTGCTCCGCCGGCACCTCGCGCACCCGGTCGTAGAAGCCCGGCACCTGCACATGGCCGTTGTTGTCATGCAGGTCTCCAAGGACTCGCGTGAGCACGTTGATCGGGTTCATCGCCAGCCCGCCGAACAGGCCCGAATGCAGGTCCTTGTCCGGCCCCCGGACGTCGACCTGCATGTAAACCAGGCCGCGCAGGCTGGTGGTGATCGCCGGCGCGTCGACGCTCCACTGCGTCGAGTCGCTGATCAGCACGAAATCGGCGCCAAGCTCGTCGCGGGCCGAGCGCAGGAACGCCGGCAAATTCACGCTGCCGACCTCCTCCTCGCCTTCGATCAGCACGGTCATGCGCACGGGGATGCTGCCGGTCGCCGCGTGCCACGCGCGCAGGCTCTCCAGGAACGCGGCCACCTGGCCTTTGTCGTCGCATGCGCCGCGGGCCACGATCCGCCGCCCGCTCGGGCCATCCACCACCTGCGGCTCGAACGGCGGGCTGGTCCACAGCGCCACCGGATCGGGCGGCTGCACGTCGTAGTGGCCGTAGAACAGCACATGCGGCCCCCCTTCCGGGCCGACATGATGCGCCAGCACGACCGGATGCCCCGCAGTCGGACGCAGGCTCGCCGAGAATCCGAGCGAGACCAGCGTGTCGCGCACCCACTCGGCGGCGCGGACGCAGTCGCGGGAATGGCCGGGCTGGGCGCTGACGCTCGGAATCGCGAGCAGGTCCGACAACCGCTTGACTGCCGCCGGCTGCGCCGCCTCCAGCTCGTCCAGGACCCGGTCGATCGCTGCACCCATGCCGCTCTGCTCCATCACGCTGCGGCCCGACGGCCGCCGGACGCGCGCTGTAGCATGCCGGAACCGCGTCGCCGATGGCGCAGATGTGACTCCGCCGGTCGCGCCGGATCACGCAGACCATGGCGTGGTCCAGCTTCAGGTGCAGAATGCAGGGGAATCGCACTTCGAATTTGCTTGACACGGGCGGGGTATTGCTCGGCTCGGGCGTGATCGATTCTACCTCTCGGCGTGTGGGACACGCCCGGGGAGGCCACGATGGATCGGTTTGTCGAGTGCTGGGAGGGTCTGG
>DATEQV010000348.1:0-8005 GCA_035272265.1 Acidisphaera sp.
GCCGCAGCGGGACGCGAGCGTGAATATCGAGGACCGCGGCTACCAGTTCGCCGACGGCGTCTATGAGGTGATCTACGTCCATGGCGGACGGTTGATCGACGAGGACCGGCACCTCGACCGGCTCGAGCGCAGCCTGCGCGAGCTGCGCATCGCCCAGCCGATGCACCGCGAGGCGCTGCGCTGCGTGCTGCGCGAGGTGGCGGCGCGCAACCGCGTGACCGACGGAATCGTCTACATGCAGGTGACGCGCGGCGTGGCGAAGCGCGATCACGCGTTTCCCGCGGCGTGGACCCCGCCGTCGCTCGTTATCACCTCGCGCCGCATCCCGCCGTTCCCGGCCGAGGCGGACGCGTGGACCGTGCATGCGATCACCCAGCCCGACATCCGCTGGTCTCGCGTGGACATCAAGTCCGTCGGGCTGCTGCCCAACGTGCTCGCCAAGCAGGCCGCGCGCGAGCAGGGCGCGGGCGAGGCGATCCTGTTCGACCGCAATGGCATGGTGACCGAGGGCTCCTCGACGAACGTGTGGATCGTCGACGCGAAGGGCGTGCTGCGCACACGGCACCTGGACAATGCGATTCTCGCCGGCTGCACGCGCGGCGCGGTGATCGCGCTGATGGCGGATGCCGGGATGACGTTCGAGGAGTGCGCGTTCAGCCTCGACGAGCTGCGCGCGGCGCAGGAGGTATTCATCACCTCGGCGACCAGCTTCGTGCGCGCGATCACCGCCGTCGACGGCGCGACGATCGGCGATGGCACGCCCGGACCGGTGACGTCCGCGATCTTCGATCTGTTCTCGCGCCACGTGCGCGGCGACCGACGCAACGCGGCGTGACCTCACTCCGTCACCGCAACCTTGTTCTGTCATCGCACAAGTCCACGTCGTCATCGCGAGGCGCGAAGCGCCGTGGCGATCCAGGGCCGCGTGACAGGCGTTTGTCACGTTGGCCTGGATCGCCACCCGCCACGCCTTCGCCTCGCGGTCGCGATGACGAGGTGATCGGCCCTCGATGACCGCGCCGAACCTGCACTCCCCGACCGTTCTGCTCTGGGACTGGGACAACACGCTGGTCGATGCCTGGGCCGGAGTGGCGGCGGCGCTGAACGCCGCGTTCGCCGCCTTCGGCCTGCCGCAATGGACCGCCGCCGAGGTGCGCGCCCGTGTGCGCACCTCGTTGCGCGACAGTTTCCCCGTCGTCTTCGGCGCCGACTGGCCGCACGCCCGCGATATCTTCTATGCGGCCCTCGCCGAGCAGCACCTGTCGCACGTCACCCCGATGCCGGGCGCGCAGGACGCGTTGTTCGCAGGGCGGAACTGGCCGCAGGCCGTGGTGTCAAACAAGACCGGCCGGTTCCTGCGCGACGAAGTGGCGCATCTGGGATGGGCGCCCATGTTCGGCGCCGTCGTCGGCGCGGGTGACGCGGAGGCCGACAAGCCGGACCCCGCGCCGATCCGCCTCGCGCTGGCGCAACTCGGCCATTCGCCGTCGCGGACCGTCTGGTATCTGGGCGATACCGCATTGGATATGCAGGCCGCGCGCGCGGCCGGCGTGATGGCGGTGCTGGTCGGCGATGCCGCACATGACGGTGGCGTGGCGCGCGCGGCACCCGATTTGCACATTGCCGACGCGGTAGCCCTGGCGGATCGGCTTCGCGCGCTGGCGTGATATTGTCCCCCCGCGGTTGCCATCCGGAAGCCCGCTCCTTGCACGGGGGTGACCGGCTGCTAATCTTCTGACGCGCTGAAACACTGCCGCGGCTGTGCCACGTCCGCGGCGGGACAATGGAACAAACAACCGAAGGAAAGCTGCCGTGGCCAATGAGAAGTCACAGAACGTTCAGGACGTCTTCCTGAACCATGTGCGCAAGAACAAGACGCCGGTGACGGTCTTCCTAGTGAACGGCGTGAAACTGCAGGGCATCATCACCTGGTTCGACAACTTCTCTGTGCTGCTGCGCAGGGACGGGCACACGCAGCTCGTCTACAAGCACGCGATCAGCACGGTGATGCCGGGTGCACCCATCCAGCTGTTCGACGCCGCGACCGCATCGACGGGCGCCGGCACCGCGTCCGCGACGACCGCACGCGAAGGTGCGGCTGCGCGGGAGACGGCACCTGCCGGCGGAGAGTGAGACCCGTACGGGCCCGACCCGTACCGCTGTCATCCTGCCCTGGGAGAAGCCGGACGGCGCGCGCGAGGCGACGCGTGCCGCCGAGGCGCGCTTGCAGGAAGCGATCGGGCTCGCCGGCGCGATCCGGCTGGAGGTCGTGCACACCGCGATCCTGCCGCTGCGCAGCCGGCGTCCGTCGACGCTGCTCGGCGAAGGGCAGGTGGCCGCGCAGGGGACCGCGATCGCCGAGCACGACGTCACCCTTGCCATCGTCGATGCCGCGCTGTCGCCCGTGCAGCAGCGCAACCTCGAACGCGCGTGGAACTGCAAGGTCATCGACCGCACCGGCTTGATCCTCGACATCTTCGGCGAGCGCGCGGCGACGCGCGAAGGCGCGCTGCAGGTCGAACTCGCGCATCTTGAGTATCAGCGTTCGCGCCTCGTGCGGTCGTGGACTCACTTGGAGCGGCAGCGCGGCGGCTTCGGCTTCCTCGGCGGCCCCGGCGAGACGCAGATCGAGGCGGACCGGCGGCTGATCGGCGAGCGCATCGTCAAGCTCAAGCGCGAACTGGAACAGGTGCGCCGCACGCGCGGTCTGCATCGCACGGCGCGACGCCGCGTGCCGTTCCCGGTCATCGCGCTGGTCGGTTACACGAACGCGGGCAAGTCGACGCTGTTCAACGCGATGACCGGCGCCGACGTGGCCGCGAAGGACCAGCTGTTCGCAACACTCGATCCGACGATGCGCGGCATCCGCCTGCCGTCGGGGCGCCGCGCCATCCTGTCCGACACCGTGGGCTTCATCAGCGACCTGCCGACCGAACTCGTCGCCGCGTTTCGCGCCACGCTGGAAGAAGTGGCCGAGGCCGACGTGATCCTGCACGTGCGCGACATCGCGCATCCCGATACGGCTGCGCAGCGTGCCGACGTCGTCGGCGTGCTGGACGGCCTGGCGCATGACGGCACGCTGGAGACCGACTGGTCCGAGCGCACGATCGAGGTGCTCAACAAGGCCGACCTGCTCGGCGGCGTGGCCAACGTGCCGGCGCGCCCGCCGTCCAACCGCAGCGCGGGCACGGTCGCGGTCTCCGCCATCACCGGCGAGGGACTGCACGATCTGCGCGTCGCGGTGGATGCGCGCATCGCGGCGGGGATGGAGGTCGCCGACTACGTGATCCCGTCGGCCGACGGCGCGCGCCTCGCGTGGCTGTATCGGCACGGCGAGGTGGTGCGGCGCGACGACGACGACGAGGGCGTGCACGTCACCGTGCGCCTGCTGCCGGCCGACCGTGCGCGCTTCGAGCGCCCGGCCGCGGGCAATCCGGACGCCGCATGACCGAGGATGACGTCGCCGCTCTCGCCGCCATCCTCGCGGACGCCGGGCGGCGGGAGATCATGCCGCGTTTCCGCGCCCTCGGCCCCGGCGACATCCGCACCAAGTCGGGGCCCACGGACTTCGTCACCGTTGCCGACGAGGCGGCCGAACGCGCCATCGCCGCGGCCCTGCTGCGTCGTTACCCCGGCGCGCTGATCGTCGGCGAGGAGGCGGCGGCGGCCGATCCGTCGCTGCTGCCGCTTCGAGGCGACGCGGCGCTCGCCTTCGTCGTCGATCCGATCGACGGCACGTTCAACTACCAGGCCGGCCTGCCGCTGTTCGGCTCGATGGTCGCGGCGATCGAGCACGGCGAGATCACCGCCGCCGCCATCCACGATCCGGTGATCGGCGACACCGCCTGCGCGCTGGCCGGGCAGGGCGCGTGGCTGGATGGGCCGTCCGGCCGGCGGATGCTGCGCGTCGCCGCATCGGTGCCGGTCGAGCGGATGGCTGGCATGGCGTCGTGGATGTATCTGCACGAGCCCGAGCGCACCCGCGTCGTCGCTGGCCTGGCGCATGTGAGTGCCGCGTGGAGCTACCGCTGTGCGGCGCACGAGTACCGCACCGCCGCCGGCGGCCACTGCCACTTCCTGCTCTACAACAAGCTGATGCCCTGGGATCACGCGCCGGGATGGCTGCTGCATCGCGAGGCCGGCGGCTACGCGGCGCGGTTCGACGGCTCGCCCTATACCGCCTCGGTCACCAGCGGCGGGTTGATCTGTACCCCCGACGAGGAGAGCTGGCGTGCCTTGCGCGCGGTGCTGCTCGATCCGCCCGGCGACTGACCATTACGTCGGCGCCAGCTCGGGTGCTGCGGGTCGGGCGCGGAACAGCAGCACCGAGCCCAGGACGCAGGCGCAGGCCACGATGCACAACGCGCCGAAGCCGAAATAGGCGTTGATCTGCCCGCCGAAGACGCCGCCGAGCGTCGCGCCGAGCGCGGTGCAGGCGTTCAGCAGGCCGACGCTCTCGCCGCGGTCGATGGTCGCGAGTTCCACCGCCAGCGTGTTGCTGCTCACCCCCAGCAGCGGCCAGAGGATCTGGGTGGCGGCAAACGCCGCCAGGATGGGCACGGTCGCCCAGTCCGGCTTGGCCCAGGCGATGGCGGCGAGGACCACCAGCACCAAGGCGCGCGTCAGCAGGCCGCGCATCAGCGCGTCGCTCGCCGAGCCGCGATGCTCCCAGCGTGCCGCCACCCGATAGAGCGGCAGGCCGAGTGTGATGCCGACCGCGTAGGCGGCGGCCGGCAGGAGCGCCGGCTGGTGGAACTCCTGCGTCAGTGCGACCGGGAACATCACGCAGACCGCGTTGGTCGCCGTGTAGGAGAGCAGCCAGACCGCCAGGAAGAGGGCCAGCGGACCGTGCGGCAGCCAGCCCAGCGAGGCGATGCCGCGCCAGCTGGCGATGTGGATGCGCATCGCACCCCCCGCGGCACCCGCCTCGCCGCCGCGCGAGGGGTGTGCCTTTACGTCGCCCCTGGCGACTTGGGCCGGGTCGCGCGGCGCGAACCGCAGGACCAGCGGCAGTGCCAGCGCGTAGGCGGCCGCCTGAACGCCGAAGGCGATGTCCGCTCGGTGCGCCAGCGCGCCGGCCAGCAGCAGCCCGGCCACCTGTCCCATGCTCATGTAGGTCTGCAGCAGGCCGATGCGCTCGTCCCACATGTCGCGTGGCGTCGACCCGACGATGAAGATCGTGCCCATGATGGTGGCCGCGACCGAGCCGAGGCCGCCGGTGAACGCCAGCGCGAGATGGGCCGGCAGGCCGGCCACGAACGGGAAGGCGACCATCGAGACCATGCCCAGCCCGAGGCCGGCAACCGCGAGATTGTGATGCTGTCCGCGTTGGTCGCTCCAATGGCCCAGGATGGGCCCGAGCAGCCCGGCGGCGGCCCAGGCGGAATACAGGATTCCGCCGTAGCCGCCGGCCAGCGGCAGCAGGATCGGCGCCATGCCGCTCTGCGCCACGCCGAGCACGGCGTAGCCGAGGAACCACGCGGGCATCAGGCGGAATCCCCTTGACCCGCACCGGATTCATTGCCGAACGTCAATCGCAGCTCCCCTCGGGCGCCGATGCAGGACCGCCACGTCATTGCGAACGCTTATCTGACCGTCACCGTCAAGGCGGATGGTGCCGAGCTCTGCTCGCTGCGAGATGCGGTGGACCAGGAGCTGCTGTGGCAGGCGGGTCCGACCTGGCCGCGCCACGCGCCGGTGCTGTTCCCGACGGTCGGCGAGATGAACGGCCACTGCCTGCGCCACGCCGGCAAGGTCTATCCGATGGGGCGTCACGGCTTCGCGCGCGACCGCCGGTTCGCCTGGCTGGAGCGCAACACCACGCGCTGCCGGCTGGTGCTGCACGACGACGGCGAGACCCGCAAGCACTACCCGTGGGCGTTCAAGCTGGAGATCGCGTACGCGCTCGACGACGACGCGCTGGAGGTGATCGCCACCATCACGAACACCGGCCGTGGCACGCTGCCGGCGTCTGCCGGGATGCATCCCGCCTTCCAGTGGCCGCTGTCGGAAGGGGTTGCGAAGGAGGCGCACACGATCACCTTCGCCCGACCCGAGCCCGCGCCGATCCGCAGGCTCGACGCCGACGGTCTTGTGCTGCCCGATCCGGTGCCCACGCCGATCCAGGGCGACACGCTGCATCTGGATCCGGCGCTGTTCGACGCCGACGCGATCATCATGCCCGACCCCGCGAGCGACAGCCTGCGCTACGGCGGTCCGGAGACGCCGCAGATCGAGGTGTCGTGGAGCGGCTACCGCCAGCTCGGCATCTGGTCGCGGCGCGATTCCGACCTGCTGTGCATCGAACCATGGTACGGCACAGCCGATCCCGCCGGGTTCGAGGGCGACTTCGAGACCAAGCCGGGGCTGATGCACATTCCCGCCGGTGAGAAGCGGGTTCTGAGCTACCGTATCCGCGTCTGCTGAGAGGTCCGCCATGAGCTGGCTGCCCTGCCCCGAGCCGGACGCGAGTGAACCCGGGGAGCCCGGGCCGGTCGACATCGTGGTCGAGCCGGTGAGCAAGGACCTCGGCGGGTTCGCCGTCCGCCGTGTGCTGCCGAACCTGCGCCGCCGCACGGTCGGGCCGTTCATCTTCCTCGATCACATGGGTCCGGCGATCCTGCCGGCGGGGCGGGGGATCGACGTGCGGCCGCATCCGCATATCGGGCTGGCGACGCTGACCTATCTGACCGACGGCAGCCTGTTCCATCGCGACACGCTGGGCACCGCGCTGGAAATCCTGCCCGGCGAGGTGAACCTGATGGTCGCCGGACGCGGCATCGCGCATTCGGAACGCTCGAGCGACGCGGCCCGCGGACGCGAGGAGCGCACCGAGGGCATCCAGAGCTGGCTCGCCTTGCCGCGCGATGCGGAGGAGAGCGATCCCGGCTTCGCCCATGCACCGGTCGCCGACCTGCCGTTCGTCGAGGACCGGGGCGTGGCGTTGCGGCTGATCCTGGGCTCGCTGTTCGGCCAGACCTCGCCCGTGCCGACGCCGTCGGTGACGGTGTACGCCGACGTCCGCATGCAGCCGGGGACCGCGATCCCGTTCCCGGCCGACCACGCCGAACGGGCCGCCTATGTCATCGACGGCGAGGTCGAGGTGGGCGAGGTGTTCGGGGCGCATCGGCTGCTGGTGTTCCGCCCCGGCGACGCGGTGACGATCCGCGCCCGCACTGCCTCCCGCGTCCTGTTGCTGGGCGGGGAGCCGCTGGAGGGCGAGCGGCACCTGTGGTGGAACTTCGTCAGCTCGTCGCGCGATCGTATCGAAGCCGCGAAGGCGGACTGGGCCGCCGGGCGGTTCGGCGTGGTGCCCGGCGACGAGGCGGAGTTCATTCCGCTGCCGAACGCCTGATCACCCGCGCCGCTTGCGCAGCCGCTTCGCGTTCGCCGTCGCGCGCGAGTGCCACGGGGCGAGCAGCGCGGCGGCAGAGGCCCCGCGCGCCAGAGCGGCGGCCGTCTCGGCGGTCGCAGCGGCCTTCTCGGTCACCATGCGGGAGTACTCGAGCGGCGAGCAGGTACGCTGCGCCATCAGCAGGCTGCGTCGCGCGATCGTCTCCCACGACGCGAGCGACAGCTCGGCGAGCATCAGCGGCAGCGGCGGAGACGTGCGGCGTCGTTTCATGGCTCGCTCAACGATCCCGACGGCGGCAAAGTTCGGTCAACCCGCCGTCTCCTGGCGCAGCTCCGCCGCGACGTCGTCCAGCGCGCGCGAGGCGCGGTCGATCATCTCGTCGATCTCGGCCTCGGTGATGATCAGCGGCGGGCTGAAGGCGATGATGTCGCCGCCGAGCGCGCGGGTGATCAGGCCGTGCTCCTCGGCCTGACGCGCGACGCGTGGGCCGATTTTGCGCGAGGGCTCGAAGTTCTTGCGCGTCTCCTTGTCGGCCACGAGTTCGAGCGCGCCGATCAGGCCGACGCCGCGCACCTCGCCCACCAGTTCGTGGTTCGCGAAGCGCTTACGCAGGTGGTCCTGCATGTACGGGCCGACGCGGCGGACGTGCTC
>DATEQV010000349.1:0-2873 GCA_035272265.1 Acidisphaera sp.
CGGGCTCGGCCTCGATAATGTCGAAGACCTTCTCGCCGAAGGCCTTGATCATCTTCTTGGCGTAGACAGGCCCGATCCCGCGAATCATGCCCGAAGCCAGATATTTCTCGATGCCGTCGATCGAGGTCGGCGTCGAGGTGCGCATGAAACGCGTCTTGAACTGTTGGCCGTGGGTGCGGTCGTTGACCCATTCGCCTGCCGCGGTAATCCATTCGCCGGCGGAGATGGTCGCGGCGTACCCGACGACGGTCACCAAGTCGCGGTGTCCGCGCGCCTTGATCCGAAGGACAGAGAAGCCATTCTCGGCGTTGTGGTAAGTGACGCGTTCGACGAGCCCCGCCAGGACTTCCTGTGTCGATGAATCCGGCGACGGCTTCGACGGACTAATCACGAAGTCCCGCGCTCCGGCCCGCACGCCGTTCCGGGTACCGAGGCCAGCTTCATCAGATGCATCATAGGTGACGCCAAGTATGGCCGCAGGCCGCCGTGCGGCAATGCGCGTCAGTGCGCCAGAAGCCCCGCGCGATACAGCGAGAACAGGATATGCCGCGCCAGGATGTCTGGATTGCCGTTCGTGCTATTGGTCAGCACCACGATGGCGGCATCCACCGGGGTCGCCATGAGCAGCATCTGACTGGCGAACCCGGTCACCTGGCCGTCCTTGCCGATCGTCCTGACGCCGCTGGGCAGGATCACCCACGCCATACCGATCGTCTCGACTTGGGCAGTCCGTGCCCTTGCCGGGGCCGCCAGCGGTCGGCCTCTCAGCCTCGCTGACGGCCTCGGTGATCGCCGGCGGCACGGTGAAGGTGTCGAGTTTCACTTTACTGGTGACGGCCCTCCCATTGGTGACGGTGACGATCGTCTCATGCTTCGGACGCGGGCTCGGCAGGCAACCGGTGGTCTGCGGGGACTGCCCGCTCGCGCAGAGCGGCGGGTTACGCGGCAGGCCGGCGGAAAAGTCCGCCAAATCCTGGAGCGTCACCTCCTGCGTGTACTGGTTGGCCGGCGTGCCGCCGAGCTGCTTGGACAGGCTGCCCAGCGTCGTCGTCGACAGCGGCAGGCCGCCGTGGGCCGCCTGCGCGAGCAGGTTGGAGGTGAACACCTTCGTCAGGGAGCCGATCTGGAAATCCCAAGTCGGCCGCGGCACCGCCATCACGCTCGCGTTCCCAGAGCCATAGGTGAAGTAGTTCGGGCGGTTGCTGCCGATGATCAGCGCGACCTCGATGCCCGCCTCAAATCCACTGGCGATCGAGGCGTTGGAGTAGAGGTCGACGATCTGTTGCATGGTCGGCGTCTGCGCGCGCCCGGCGCCGATCGGCGCAAGCACCAGGGCGCACGCGACCGCCGTGGCCGAAAGACTGCTGCGCTGCGGCAATCGCCTTAAAGGCCGCCCCGTTCGCAGAAGCCTCCCTTAGGTAAGGCCTCCGGATCGGAGGTCCTGTCCGTTGACCGCGTATTCTTTGGCTGATTCCGGCGTGCTGGAGCGGTTGAACGGCATTCCCGCCGTCGACCTCGCCGCCAACCCGCAGCCGGCACTCCAGGGCGGATGCCGTGCCGGTGCGGTGGTTCGCGAGATTGTCCGGCTCCGGGCCGGGGCAGGGCGGCTGACGCCGCAGGAATACTTCTGGTACCGCCTGTGGGATCTGGCGCTGCCGGCGGCGGCGAAGTGCCGCTTTGTCGGCAAGCGGGCGCAGCATCGGATGCATGTGGCCTGCAATGACCGGCTCTGGTTCGCGGCCGCGGCGGACAAGCTGCTGTTCCAGTCCGTTATGAAGGGCATTGGCCTGCCTGTGCCCGAACTCCGCGCGGTCACTCAACCCGGGCGGATTGCGCCGCGCGGCGTGCCGACCATCACCGACGCCGAAGCGATCGCCACGTTCCTGCGCCGGCCAGAGGAGTATCGGCTGTTCATCAAGCCGGTCGGCGGCAAATACAGCCTGTCGATCACCAGCGCCGACGCCTTCGACCCAGCCACTGACGAGGCGATCCTGCTCGGCGGCGCCCGCGTTCCGGTGGCGCAATTGGCCGAGAGCCTGGCTTGCGGCCCGGGCTACCTCATCCAGCGACCTCTTCAGCCGGCGCCCGCGTTGGCGAGCCGGTTCGGACCCCGTCTCTGGTCGCTGCGGGCGCTGGTGCTGCTCCGGCCGTCGGGTCCGATCATTCATCGGGCGGTCGCCAAGATCGCGACCGGCGATAACCCGGCCGACAATTTCTGGCGCGCCGGCAACATGCTCGGCGCGATCGAATTGTCCTCGGGCGTTGTCACCCGGACGGTCTCGGGGACTGGCGCCGACATCACCGTCAACGCCAGCCACCCCGACACCCACGCGCCGATCGTCGGGACACCGATCCCGGACTGGGACCAGGCGACCGACCTCGTGCGCATCGCCGCTCAGGCCCTGCCGGGCATCCGCACCCAGTCCTGGGACGTCGCACTCACCGACAGCGGCCCGGTGCTGCTGGAGGTGAATTTCGGCGGCGACCTCAACCTCGCCCAGCTCGCCCACGGCGCCGGCGTGCTGGACGAGACCTACGCCGAGCACCTGAGGCAGAACGGCTACCGGCTCTGAGCGCCGGCGATGGTCGCCTGTGCCATCCTCGGCGACAGCCTCGCCGACGGCGTCGCCGCCTTCCGGCCCGACTGTCTGGCGGACACCAAGGTCGGCATCTCGACGGCGGCGTATCTGCGCACCTACACGACAGCGGTCGATGCCGGGACGGTGCTGATCAGCCTCGGCGTCAATGACGGCGAAACCGACCCGGGCACCGCCGACCGCCTGGCCGGCCTGCGCATGCGGGTCACCGCACGGCGGATCTTCTGGATCCTGCCGGCCCGTCCCGAGACCACCCGGCACATCATCCGCGACGTC
>DATEQV010000350.1:0-13519 GCA_035272265.1 Acidisphaera sp.
AATCCTTCAATCAGCGCCACACCATCTTCCTGCGCCATTTTGACAACACCATGAGGTTCCCCATGCCGATTCTAGCCAACCCGATTCCCGTTGACTCGCGAAATCCGCCGGCGCGACGAAACATTTTCAGGCTCTGAGCGGCGCGGAGGCTCAAGCGCCGCTGCCTGGCGGCACGACGAAGCAGTTGCTGCCGATCGCCTGCAGGCGGGCGCACGCCTCGTGCGCGGCCGGCCCGGAGAACCCGGTCAGCCGGGCGCGAAACACACGCCCGCCCGGCCGGTCGAACGGCTGCACCGATGCCTGCACGCCTTGCAGGTTCGCGCCTTGGCGGGCCCCTTCCATCGCCAGCCGGGCGAGTACCGGGCTCGCGTAGGCGCCGACCTGGATGCCCCAGTCGCCGGGGGCCGTGCGCGCCGTCGCGGTGACGATCGCCGCGGAGCGCACACCGGCGACGTTCGGCCCGCGCCCGTCGGCGTACGGGGTGCCCGCCACGAGGCGGTACTCGGGGGAATGCGGACGTCCGGCCATCGCGGGCGGCGGAGCCGGAGGCAGCGGGATCGGCCCGGCTGATGACCGCTGCGGCGGCAGCGGCGGCGACGCGACCGGTGGCGATGCGACCGGCCGGGGCGCGACCGGCGGCGGCTCGGCCGGCAGCGGCGCGGCGGGCAGGGCAGCGGCGACCACCGTGCGGTCCTCGCCCAGTGCGGTTTCGGTCTGCGCGGTTTCGCTCTGCGGGGGGGCGGCGACCGGCGCGATCACCTGGGCGGCGGTCTGCACGACGGCGGGACGGTCGTCCGGCACCGGCTCGACATAGCTCGGCGGGATCGGCTCGAACGCCGGCTCCGGCGCCGCGGAGGCATACTGGACCGGCGCCGATGACGCGCCCGCCTCCGCCGGCCCCAGCCGCGGCGAGATCGCCGCCATGTAGTTGACCGTCTCGACCGGCAGCCCGCCACGGCCGGCCAGGTAGGCGTCCATCCGCCCGGGCCCCGCATTGTAGGCGGCCAGGAAGCCGGGGCTTCCGTAGCGCTCGTACATCTCCCGGATGTACGCCGTACCGGCCATGATGTTGTCGTGCGGGTCGTACGGGTCGGACCCCAGGCCGTAGCGGGAGGCCAGCGTGTCATAGGTCGCCGGCATCACCTGCATCAGCCCGGCCGCCCCGGCCGACGACGTGATCGGCTCGCCGTTCAGGTACTGATGCCCGCCGCTCTCCTGGCGCATCACCGCCCGGATCCACTGCTCGGGCAGGTGGAACCTCGCGGCGGCCTCCTTGATGTACGGCCCCCACGGGTCGCTGGGCGGCCCCGGCGGGTTGTAGTCGTGCCGCCGCGCGTAGCCGCCGCTGGTGCTCCCGCCACCCCCGCCGTGACTGCACGCCGCCAGCAGAGCAGCGACCGCCAGCACAACCGCGACCGATCGAACCCGTACTGAGCCCTGCATGGGCAACCTCTAGTCAGGTCTGAGCAAAGTCCACTATGTCCCGAAAATGGGCGAAAAGGTCTAACGCCTCTTGTCGCGGACGGCAGTTCGGCCGAAATCCTCGCCGATAGTTGCACGCAAGACACGCTGGAGAGGGGGTTGCCATGTCTGAGGCCTGCATCGTCGGCTGGGCGCACAGTCAGTTCGGCAAGCTGGACGACCCGGACGTCGAGAGCCTGATCGGGCGCGTCGCCCGTGCGGCCATCGAGGACGCCGGCGTCGCTCCCGGCGAGATCGACGGCGTGTTCGTCGGCCTGTTCAACGCCGGCTTCGACAAGCAGGACTTCCCAAGTTCACTGGTGATGCAGTCGGTCCCCGAACTGCGCTTCAAGCAGGCGACCCGCTACGAGAATGCCTGCGCGACCGGCACCGCCGCGATCCACGGCGCCAGGGACTTCCTCGCCGCCGGCCGCGGCCGGTTCGCGCTGGTGATCGGCGCCGAGAAGATGACGGCGCTGCCCACCGCCCAGATCGGCGACATCCTGCTCAACGCCTCCTACCGGAAGGAGGAGGGCGACATCCCGGCAGGCTTCGCCGGCGTGTTCGGGCGGATCGCCGAGACCTACTTCCAGCGCTACGGCGACCAGTCCGACGCACTGGCGACGATCGCGGCGAAGAATCACCACAACGGCATCGACAACCCGTACGCGCAGATGCGCAAGGATTTCGGCTACGAGTTCTGCCGGCGGGTGTCGGAGAAGAACCCGTACGTCGCCCCGCCGCTCAAGCGCACCGACTGCTCGCTGGTCTCCGACGGCGCGGCCGCGCTCGTGCTGACCGACGAGGAGACCGCGCGCACGCTGGCCAAGGCCGTTCGCTTCCGCGCCGCCGTGCAGGTCAACGACTTCCTGCCGATCAGCAAGCGCGACATCACCCAGTTCGAGGGCGCGCACGAGGCGTGGCTGCGCGCGCTGTCGCAGTCCGGCCTGCGTCTCGACGACCTCGATTTCGTCGAGACGCACGACTGCTTCACCATCGCCGAGCTGCTCGAATACGAGGCGATGGGCCTGACCCCGCGCGGCCAGGGCGCGCGCGCGGCGCTTGAAGGCTGGACGCAGAAGGATGGCCGGCTGCCGATCAACCGCTCGGGCGGGCTGAAGGCGAAGGGGCATCCGATCGGCGCGACGGGCGTGTCGATGCACGCGCTGACCGCGATGCAGCTCACCGGGCAGGCGGGCGACATGCAGCTGCCAAAGGCGGATGTCGGCGCCGTGTTCAACATGGGCGGGGCCGCGGTCGCCAACTACGTGTCCATCCTCGAAGCCGTTCGCGCTTGATCCCGACGTCGAACCTCGCCGCACTCGCGCTCGGTGCGGCGAGGCGCTTTCCGGACCGCGACGCGCTGATCTGGCGCGACCGCGCGTGGTCCTGGGCGGAGCTCGACGAGCGCATGCGGCGCGCCGCGACCGGGCTGGTGGCGCGTGGCCTGCGTCCGGGCGACCGCGTGCTGGTGCACGCCCGCAACTCGAACGCGCTGTTCGAGAGCATGTGGGCGACGTGGATGGCGAGCGGCGTGTGGGTGCCGACCAACTTCCGCCTCACGCCCACCGAGGTCGCGTATCTCGCCGAGAACTGCGGCGCGGTGCTGCACATCATCGACGACGCCTTCCCCGATCACGCCGCCGCCGCGCGCGACGCCAACCGGGTTATGCGGGCCGAGATTGCCATCCCGCACGGCTGGGAGGAGCTGGCGACGTCCGGTGCGGCGCGCGATGCGGCGGCCGATGTCGATCGCGACGATCCGTGCTGGCTGTTCTACACGTCCGGCACCACGGGGCGGCCGAAGGGTGGCGTGCTGACGCACGGGCAGATGAACTTCGTGGTGACCAACCACCTCGCCGACCTGATGCCGGGCCTGACGCATCACGACGCCTCGCTGGTGGTCGCGCCGCTCTCGCACGGCGCGGGCGTGCACCAGCTCTCGCCCGCCTCGCGCGGCGCGCCGACGATTCTGATGCCGGGCGAGCGGCTGGACGTGCCGGAGGCGTGGCGGCTGATCGAACGCCATCGGGTGACCAACCTGTTCACCGTGCCGACGATCCTGACCATGCTCACGCGGGACGAGGCGGTGGACCGCCACGACCACAGCGCGCTGCGCTACGTCATCTACGCGGGCGCGCCGATGTACCGCGCCGATCAGGTGCACGCGCTGCGCAAGCTCGGTCCTATTCTGGTGCAGTATTTCGGCCTTGGCGAGGTCACCGGCAACATCACCGTCCTGCCGCCGCACTGGCACAGCGAGAACGACGACGGGTTCCCCGTCGGCACCTGCGGCTACGCGCGCAGCGGCATGGACATCGCGATCCTCGATCTCGATGGCCGTCCTCTGCCGCCCAACGAGACGGGCGAGATCTGCGTGCGCGGGCCCGCCGTGTTCGCCGGCTACTGGAACAACCCCGAGGCCACCGCGGAGGCGTTCGCGCACGGCTGGTTCCACACCGGCGACCTCGGCCATCTCGACGCGCGCGGCTTCCTGTTCATTACCGGCCGCGCGTCCGACATGTACATCTCGGGCGGCTCGAACGTGTATCCGCGCGAGATCGAGGAGGCGCTGCTGACGCACCCCGCCGTTGCCGAGGCGTGCGTGCTCGGCCTGCCGCATCCGAAGTGGGGCGAGGCGGGCGTGGCGGTTCTGGTGTCGCGCGAGACGGTCGAGGTCGAGGCGCTGATGGCGCACCTCGCGCCGCGCCTGTCGCGCTACAAGCTTCCCGCTCGCGTGGTGTTCTGGCCGGAGTTGCCGAAGTCCGGCTACGGCAAGGTGCCGAAGAAGGACGTGCGCGCGCGGCTCATCGAGGAGGGCGTCGGCTTTGACTGACCCGCACCGCATCACCGAGTACCACGCGCACATCTACTACGACCCCGGCACCCGCGACGTCGCCGCCGTGGTGCGCGCGGAGATCGAGGAACGCTTCACCGTCCGCATGGGCCGCTGGCACGACGTGCCGGTCGGCCCGCATCCGCGCGCGATGTATCAGGTGGCGTTCAAGCCCGAGGTGTTCGCCTCGTTCGTCCCGTGGCTGATGCTCAACCGCCGCGGCCTGACGGTGCTCGTGCACCCCGAGACCGGCCGCCCCCGCGACGACCACCTGTCGCACGCGCTGTGGATGGGTGCCGTGTTGCCGCTGAACGCCGCAATCCTGCCCGAGACCGATACGGCGACTGCGTGAGTTCCGTTCGCAACAATCCCGTCATTGCGAGCGCAGCGAAGCAACCCAGGGCCGCGTAACAAACATCTGCCGCGCGGCCCTGGGTTGCTTCGTCGCTGCGCTCCTCGCAATGACGGTCTGGGTCGCGCGGCTTAAGCTCTCATCACTCCGCCGGCACCGGCGTCACGTCCACGATCTGCCCCGGGCGGCCCGGTTCGCGGCGGAAGTCCAGGCGTCGGGTGTGGAACTGCGCGATCGACGTGCGGTGCGCGATGGACACCAGCGTGGTGCCCGGCAGCTCGCGCCGAAGCATGTCGTACAGCTCCTCCTCGCTCTGCGGGTCGAGGTTGGCCGTCGCTTCGTCCAGGAACAGCCAGTCGGGCTTGGACAGCAGCGCCCGCGCCACCGCGACGCGCTGCTGCTCGCCGCCGGACAGGCGCGTCGGCCAGTGCTCCTCGATGTCCAGGTCGTGCACCAGCTGGCCCAGCCCCACCGCGCTCAGCGCGTGTGCGATCTCCGCGTCGGTGAACGCCTCCGCGGCCGCCGGATAGGTCACGACGTGCCGCAGCGTGCCGAGCGGGATGTAGGCGCGCTGCGGCAGGAACATCGCCGAGCCGCCCGGCATGCTCACCCGCCCGCGCCCGTAGGGCCAGATGCCCGCTAGCGCGCGGAACAGCGTCGACTTGCCGCTGCCGCTGCGCCCGGAGATCAGCACCGTCTCGCCGGCCCGCAGCGACAGGTCGGCGTCCTGCACCAGCGGCGTGGCGTCCGGCAGCTGCAGCGTCACCTTCTCCAGCTGCACCGCGTCGCGGCCGGATACGGGTGCGACGGTCGGGCCGGAGACGTGCTGCGAGTCGTTGATCGCGCGATCGAACGTCGAGAGACGGGCGACGATCGAGCGCCAGCGCGCCAGCGAGGCGTCCTGCGGCGTGCTGCCCGAATACGCGTTGATGAACCACGACAGCGCCCCCTGCACCTGCCCGAACGCGCCGACCACGCGTGTGACGCCACCGAGCGGCAGCGCGCCGCCGAAGTAGCGCGGTGCCACCACCAGGAACGGGAAGACGCCCGAGACCACGTCGACCGCATAGGTGAAGATGTTCAGATACGCGTAGTGCCTGATGAAGCTGTACCAGTTCGCGACCACGCGGTCGAAGCGGCCGCGCAGGTTGGCGTTCTCCTCCGCTTCGCCGTCATACAGCGCGATGCCCTCGGCGTTCTCGCGCACGCGCACCGCGGCGTAGCGGAAATCCGCTTCCACCCGCTGCTGCAGGAAGTTCAGCGGGATCAGCGGATGGCCGATCCAGTGCGTCAGCACGGTGAAGATCCCGGCGTACGCGATCGCCACCCACACCATGTAGCCGGGGATGGTGATGCCCCACAGCGTGATCGGGCCCGACAGCGCCCACAGGATCACGACGAAGCTGACCAGGTTGACCGCATTGGCGATCAGCGAGCGACCGAGGTTGAGCGTGTTGTCGACGAAGTCGCGCACGTCTTCAGCGATACGCTGGTCGGGGTTGTCGGTCTGCTCGCCGGTGTGCTCGGTCGCCAGCGCGATGCGGTAGTACGCCTTGCCGCTCAGCCAGCGGTCCACGTAGTGGCGCGTCAGCCAGTTGCGCCAGCGGATCTGCAGCCACTGCGTCGCATAGATGCGCAGCGTGTAGATCACGATCGCCGCCGTCGCGAGGATGATGAAGCCGGGCAGGAACCCGTCCTCGTCGTGGTCCCAGGTCAGGAACAGCTTGAAGAACGTCACGCTGTCCTTGGCTTGCAGGCTGTTGAACAGCGCGCCGTTCCATCGATTGAGGATGACGTTGATCCGCACGCCGAGCACGCTGAGGCCGAGCACGGCCACCACCAGCCCGATCGCGATCCATTTCTCTTCCGACGTGAAATACGGCTTCGCCAGCCGCCAGGTGTCCCGCACGAACTGGCCGAAGCGGCGCATGGCGGTGTCGTCGGATTTAGCGATCTGCAGCATTCGTTGTCCCTAAGGCGCGGTCGAGCGCGGCCAGCCAGGTTTTGACGCGTCCCCGGTTCACCCGGAAATCGCCCTCTCCGTAAACGCTCGCGGAGTAGAGGATGAGCAACGCCCCACCCCCCGGCCGAGGCAGCGCCTGCGCGCTGACCAGGTCGGGAAAGTTGAACACCCGGCTGCGCGCGACCCAGTCGGTGCGGTCCGGCTGCCCGGCGGGCGACGGGCGGGCATACACGCGGATCTGCTGATCCGCCACGCCCTTGAGGTCGGCGATCAGCTCGGCGGGCGGAACCGCGTAGGGATGCGTGGTGATGTCCGGCGCCGGGCCGCTGTCTGGCATGAACCCGGCGGGGGCGGCGAGGGAGGTGTTCGGGGTGCCGGGCCGTGCCAGGTGCAGCAGGTCCGGCGGCGGCGGCACGCCGTTGGCGCCGGACGCGGCGCAGGCGGGCAGCAGCAGCCCGAGCAGCCACGCGAACGGCGTCATTCCGGCGCGGCCTGCCTTGCTCGCAGGCGGATCACGCCCTTGATCTCGGCTGTCGGATCGACGGGGCGACCCTTGCGCAGGATGTCGATCTGTCCCGCCTGCGCCAGCCGTGCTGCGGCGCGGCGTACCGGCGTCATCAGCCCGCGCCATGCATCGGGATCGAGCGCGCCCGCGACCTCGCTGGGGCAGATCGACCTGTCCGCGCCGCGCGCCGTCACTTGCCGCAGGATCTCCGACTCGATGCGGGCGCTCATGGGCGCGACCTCATGCCGGCCGACATGGCCCGTGATCGGCGGGGCGGCAAGTTACCCTGCCGTCATGCCTCATCACGCGTGGCCGCTACAGGGCGATGGTGCCGTGCATCACCGGTACGCAGGCGCCGCCCACCGTCGCCTCGACGGGGCCTTCGCCGGTCTTCGCGGCGGTCGCCAGCAGGCGGCTCGGGCGGCCCATCTCCGTCCCTTGGACGATCTCGTACGCCAGCGCGACGTCGTCGCCCGGCGCGAAGGAAACCAGCAACGCGGCCAGCGCGGCCGCGGCGCTGCCGGTCGCGGGATCTTCGGGCACGCCCAACAGAGGGGCGAACATGCGCGCGCGGACCAGCTGGGGCGATTCGCGGAAGTAGAGATACAGCTTGGGCTGCGGTCCGAGGTCGGGCAGCGCGTCGGCGAGGCGGCGGAACGCGGCGATGTCCGGCGAGGCCGCTTGCAGGGCGGTCTCGGTCCTCAGCTCGGCGAAGATGAAGTCGGTACCCACACCGGCCAACAGCGGCTCGTGCAGGCTGGTCTCGAGGTCGTCCTCGGTCAGACCGGCGCAGGCCGCCACGTATTCGGATGGGACGGCGATGCCTTCCTGCAAGGAGTGCGGCGCGGCGATGGTGGCGCCGCGCACGGTGCCCTCATCGTCGCGGTCGATCTGCACGGTGACGATGCCGGCGAGTTCCTCGAAGCGCATCGTGTCCTCGCCGCCGCGCCGCGCCAGGGCGAAGGCGGTGCCGACGTTCGGGTGACCGGCGAACGGCATCTCGGTGACGGGCGTGAAGATGCGCACCCGCGCGGTGTTGGCCGGATCGGCGGGCGGCAGGACGAAGGTCGTCTCGGCGTAGTTGAACTCGCGCGCGATGGCCTGCATGTCGTCGTCGCTCAGTCCCTCGGCGTGCGGGAAGACGGCGAGCGGGTTGCCGCCGAAGCGCTGCTCGGTGAACACGTCGAGCGTCAGGTATTCGTATTCACGCATGGTCGGTCTCCTATGGTGCACCGCCTGCGCGGCGTAGCAGATCCTCGAACTGTTCGATGGCCGTCTCGATCAAGATCGCCTCCCCGTCGTCCGCAGGCGGGTATGCGCGTAGGACTGCGAGTGCGCGGCGCGTGCTTCGCACAACTCTCGCCGGGTTGCTGGGGAGCACATGAACGAGCCGATTGTAGAGGTCGAACAGGTCGGCGATGAATAGATCGAAGCCAGGCGTCCCCCGTGTCACGCCTCTTCCATCAGCTTTTCCACGTCCAATCGAAGCTTCACGCCTCGCCGCAGCAACTCATCGATGCGTGCTTCGAGAGCAGCACCTTCGAAGCCGCGTTCGGTGAGTTTCGCGGCTAGCCGACGTCGGAACTCGATTTCCGCTGGTGTCTTCGTCGTTTCACTCGCTGTATCCATGGTATCGTCCTCTCCATTGAACGACTGTGCTGTCTTTAGAGTATTCGCCGTCGTCACGTCAGCGCCATCTCTAGCACACGCACGCCGTGGATCGCCTCGCGCCCGGCCAGGTCGCGGATCTGGTGGCGGCAGGATGTGCCGTCGGCCACGATCAGCGCGTCCTGCGCCGCCGCGCGCACTGTCGGCAGCAGGCTGAGTTCCGCCATCGCCCGCGAGGCGGCCTGCGTCTCGGCCTGATAGCCGAACGCGCCGGCCATGCCGCAGCAGGACGAGGCGATCGGCCGCACGTCCAGCTCCGGCACCTGCCGCAGCATCGCCAGCGCCGGTGCGAACGCCGCGAAACTCTTCTGGTGGCAGTGGCCGTGCACGTGCGCGGTGCGCGGCAGGTTGCGCAGGTTCAGTGACGGGTTCTCGGCGGCGACGAATTCGCCGATCAGCATCGCACGCTTCGCCAGAGCGTCCGCGTCGGCGCCGGGAAGCAACGCCGGTAGTTCGTCGCGCAACGTCATCAGGCAGGACGGCTCCAGCCCGATCACCTTGCGGTCGCCCGCGCACGCGGTCAGCAGCCGGCGCATCTCCGCCCTCGCCGCGTCCACCTGGCCCGTGCCGAGATACGTCCGCCCGCAACACGGCGCACGTCCGCCCGCGCCGGCCACCTTCGCGCGCCAGCCGCCGGCGGCGAGCACGTGCACGGCGGCGCGCAGGTTCTCCGGCTCGAACCAGCGATTGAACGTGTCCGCCAGCAGCAGCACCTCGCCGGCCGGGTTCTGCGGCGCGCCTCGCGCGGCTTCGTCGTCGCGGAACCAGTCGCGCCGCCATGCCGGCAGGCGGCGGGACGCACTCAGGCCCATGTGGCGCTCGCCGAGCTTGCGCAACATCGGGATGCGGTCGCGCAGGTTCGACAGCGGTGCGGCGCGCGCCATCGCCGGGGCCAGCCGAGGCAGCGCAGCAACCAGCCGGTCGCGCCGCGACAGTCCGCGCGCCATGGCGCGCGCGTGCGCTGCCTCGATCTTGAAGCGCGCCATATCGACGCCCGTCGGGCACTCGCGGCGGCACGCCTTGCACGACACGCACAGCGACAGCGCATCGGCCACCGCGTCGTCGGCGAGGCCGTGAAGTCCCATCTGGCCGGTCAGCGCGAGGCGCAGCGTGTTCGCCCGCCCGCGCACGACATCGCGCTCCTCGCGCGTGGCACGCCAGCTCGGGCACATCACCTCGGGGTCGAAGCCGCGGCAGGTGCCGTTGTTGTTGCACATCTCGACCGCGCCCAGCAGGCCGCCGGGATGCGCCGACCAGTCGAGCGCCGGCGTCGTCGCCTCGCGCGGCGCGTAGTCCGGGCCGTAGCGGAACAAGCTGCGGTCATCCATCCGCGGCGCGCCGACGATGCGGCCGGGATTGAGCAGGCCGTGCGGATCGAAGGCGTCCTTCACCTGCTCGAATGCGCGCACGATGCGTGCGCCGAACATCGACTCGTGGAACTCCGAGCGCACGATGCCGTCGCCGTGCTCGCCGGAATGGCTGCCCTTGTACTCGCGCACCAGCGCGAAGCACTCCTCGGCCACCGCGCGCATGGTCGCGACGTCGGCCGGGTCCTTCATGTTCAGCACCGGCCTTACGTGCAGGCAGCCGACCGAGGCGTGCGCGTACCACGTCCCCTTGGTGCCGTGCTTCGCAAACACCTCGTTCAGCCGCTCGGTGTAGTCGGCGAGGTCCTCCAACGCGACGGCCGTGTCTTCGATGAACGACACCGGTTTCGCGTCGCCCTTCATCGACATCATGATGTTGAGCCCGGCCTCGCGCACCTGCGCGATGCGCGCCTGGAAGCCCGCGTCCGTCGCGCGCACCACGGCGCCCGGGAAGCCCAGCTCGCTCATCACCTCATCGAGATCGTCGAGCTTGCGCGCGAGCTTCGCGTCGTCGTCGCCGTGGAACTCGACGATCAGCACGCTGTCAGGCTCGCCGATCAGCATCTGTCCGATCGTGTCACGGTAGATCGCGATCGACCGGCCGAGGTCGATCATCGTGCGGTCGACCAGCTCCACCGCTTCGGGATCGAGTTCGACGAGATGCCTGGCACTCGCCATCGCGTCCCGGAAGGTCGGGAACTGGCAGATGCCGAGGACGCGGCGGGGCTTGATCGGTGCCAGCTTCAGCGTCAGCGCTGCCGACACCGCGAGCGTGCCCTCCGACCCGACCAGCAGCCGCGCGAGGTTGCCCTGGCCAGAGAGGCGTGCCACGGGCGTCAGGGTCTCGACGTTGTAGCCGCCGACGCGGCGCAGCAGCCACGGGAACCGCGCGGCGATCTCCTCCGCCTCGCGGGCGCCCAGCGCACGCAGCCGCGCGACCAGTTCGGCGATCCGCGCCGGCGGCGCGTCGTCGGCGGGGCCGAAGACGTGGCGCGTGCCGTCGGCCAGGATGGCGTCGATGGCCAGCACGTTGTCGGCCATCAATCCGTAGCGGATCGACTTCGCGCCGCAGCTGTTGTTGCCGGCCATGCCGCCGATCGTGCAGCGGCTGTGCGTCGACGGATCGACCGGGAAGAACAGCCCATGCGGGCGCAGCGCGGCGTTCAGGTGCGACAACACGATGCCCGGCTCGACCACGGCCTCGTGCCGCTCGGGGTCGATCGACAGGACGCCGTTCAGGTGTCGGCTGAAATCGATGACGATCGCGCGGTTGACCGTCTGCCCGCACTGGCTCGTGCCCGCGCCGCGGGGCAGCACCGGCACGCCGTGCTCGCGCGCGATCGAGAGCGTGGCCGCCACGTCGTCGATGCTGCGGGGCAGCACCACGCCGATGGGTTCGACCTGATAGATGGAGGCGTCGGTCGCATAGCGGCCGCGGTCGGCGGGGCCGAACAGCACGTCCGACCGGGTCGCCTGCCGCAGGCGGCGGGCAAGCCGGTCGTCGCCGGGTTGCGTGGTGATCGTCAGTGCGTCCATGAGACGGCATCCTAGATAAGCCGGGGGAAACCGGCACGCGCCATGGGCGCACGCCATGGGTGCGCCAGCAGGAGGACACAGTGACCCAATCCCGGCGGCCGATCGGACGGCATTTCCTGCAGATCCCGGGGCCGAGCCCAGTGCCGGACCGCGTGCTGCGGGCGATCGACAATCCCACGATCGACCATCGCGGGCCCGCGTTCGGCGAACTCGGGCGGCGGGTGCTCGAGCGGCTGCGGACCGTCTTCAAGACCAGCGGGAAGGTGATCGTCTATCCGGGCTCGGGCACCGGGGCGTGGGAAGCGGCGCTAGTGAACACGCTCTCGCCCGGCGACGCGGTGCTGATGTGCCGCACCGGCTGGTTCGCGACGCTGTGGGAAGAGCTGGCGCGGCGCCTGCGCCTGGAGCCGGTCTTCATCGACACCGACTGGCGCCGCGGGGCCGATGTCGCGGCGATCGGCGCGCACCTGACGCGGGACACGCAGCACCGCATCAAGGCGGTGTGCGTCGTGCACAACGAGACGTCCACCGGCTGCGTGTCGCCGATCGGCGATGTGCGGCGCGTGATGGACGAGGCCAGGCATCCCGCGCTGCTGTTGGTGGACACGATTTCGTCGCTCGCGTCGGTGGACTTCCGCCATGACGAGTGGCGCGTCGACGTGACGATCGCGTGCTCGCAGAAGGGGCTGATGCTGCCCCCCGGCCTGTCGTTCAACGCGATCAGCGACAAGGCGCTGGCGGCGCGCACATCATCGACGATGCCGCGCGGCTACTGGGACTGGGGGCCGATGCTGGACAACAACCGCGCCGGGTACTTCCCGTACACGCCGTCGACGAACCTGTTGTACGGGCTGGATGTCGCGCTGCAGATGATCGACGAGGAAGGCCTCGACAACGTCTTCGCCCGTCACGAGCGGTTCGCCGAGGCGACGCGACGCGCCGTCCATACGTGGGGGCTGGAGGTGCAGTGCGCCGAGGCGAGGCATCACTCGCCGGTGCTGACCGGCGTGCGCGTGCCGGAGGGGCACAGTGCCGACGCGCTGCGGGCGTCGGTGCTGGAGCGGCACAACATGAGCCTCGGCACCGGGCTCGGTCAGCTGAAGGACAAGGTGTTCCGGATCGGGCACCTCGGCGACATCAACGACCTGACGCTCGTCGGCGCGCTGGGCGGGGTCGAGATGGGCCTGCGCGAGACGGGGATCCCGCACCAGCGCGGCGGGGTGCAGGCGGCGATGGACTTTCTGGCGGGGAATGCGTGAGAAACGGTCGGCTGCTGGTCCCGGAGCGCGCGTCGTCTCAGGTGCTCAGGGTCTCCACGGGCTCGTTCGCTGCATCGACTTCGACTGTCGCGTGAGGATCGCCGAACAACTCCCAGCCTTCTCCATCGAAGTGGCGATCCTTTTTGTAGAAGGAATACCAGACCGACCCGGTTGTGCTCGTTCCAACCACCACATGTGACGCGACATGGTGACTTGAGGCAACGATAAATTCCGGGCGTCCTTCCTTCCGTAAATTGACGAAAACATAAGCGTGACTTTGAGACTTGAGCTTTGCCGTGTGCGCACCGACGAGCCAGAAATTCGCCGGCTTCTTGTTGGTCTTCACTTGGACTGACCAAGCCTTGCGACACTCTTGGTCGGTGACCAGCAAATCCGCTCCAGCAGCGCTTCGCGATGTTGGGGAAACGATGAACCCTAGCAGCCTGTCGGAGTTAGCAGTTTTGCGGATGAATATGTCGCCAACGGCCACCGGCGGATTCTCTTGTTGTGCAGAACCGCGAAGTATCGAAAGAAATCTCCGATTTGTTCGTGGTTTGTGCTTAACTCCGACA
>DATEQV010000351.1:0-7233 GCA_035272265.1 Acidisphaera sp.
GGCGGGCAAGGGCAGGTCGCTCGGCGCGCTGGCGCGCCGCCTGTATCTGCACCGGCATCTCGCCCGTTTGTTCGCCGGCTCCGGCACTGCATCGCCGCCGCAGGTCCGCGCTGCTGCCGCACCGGCGGCGCGGGACCCCGACATCGCTGCCGCGGCAGCCGCGCTTGCCCGCGCGTCGCGTCCGGTCGCCATCATCGGCAGCCAGACGCTCGCGTCCGGCACCGACGCGGCGCGGGTGGTGAAAGCGATCACCCGGCTCGGCGTGCCGGTGTACCTGTCGGGCATGGCGCGCGGGCTGCTGGGCCGGGATCATCCGTTGCAGCTGTATCACCAGCGCCGACAGGCGCTGCGCGAGGCGGACTGCGTCATCCTCGCGGGTGTGCCGTGCGACTTCCGGCTCGACTACGGACGGCATCTGAGCCGTGCGGAAACCGTGATCGCCGTCAACCGCAGCAGCGCCGAGGCGCGCCTGAACCGCAAGCCCACCATCGCAGCGATCGGCGATGTCGGCGGATCCCTGGAGCGATTGGCCGCGCAGTCGGGGGGCGTCCCGACGCGCTGGCAGGACTGGCTGCGAACGCTGCATGCGCGCGACGCGGAACGCGAGGCCGAGATCGACGCCCAGGCGGCTGCGGCGGGCGACTACGTCAACCCGATCGCTCTGCTGCGGGCGATCGACCGTGAGGCGGGCGACAATGCGATCTTCGTCGCCGACGGCGGCGATTTCGTCGCGACCGCGTCCTACGTGCTGCGGCCGAGGGGACCGCGCATGTGGCTCGATCCGGGGCCGTTCGGCACCCTCGGCGTGGGCGCCGGTTTCGGGCTCGGCGCGGCGTTGTCGCGGCCCGATGCCGAAGTGTGGATCCTGTTCGGCGACGGCGCGTGCGGCTACAGCCTCGCGGAGTTCGACACCTTCGTGCGCCACGGCATCCCGGTGATCGCGGTGGTCGGCAACGACGCCGGCTGGACGCAGATCGCGCGCGAACAGGTCAAGCTGCTGCACGACGATGTTGGTACCGTGCTGGCGCGGACCGCGTACCACGACGTCGCCGCCGGGTTCGGCGCGGAGGGCATCCTGGTCAAGACGGCGGCCGAGGTGCCGCAGGCGCTGGCGCGCGTCCGCGCGGCCGCGCAGTCGGGCAAGCCCGTTCTCGTCAACGTCTGGCTCGACCGGACCGCGTTCCGCGAAGGCGCGATCTCGATGTGAGGTCGATCGCGGTGTCTCAGCCCGGCAGTTCCGCCGCCGAGGTGAAGTCCGACGCCGCCTGCGGTTCGGCCGGGTCGCCGCGGTAGAGCCGCGAGAGCAATGCGGGCAGCGTGAGTCCCTGCACGATGATGCTGAACAGCACGACAGTGTAGCAGATCACCAGCAGCTGGCCGCGGAAGATGGTGACCGGCATGGTGAGCGCGAGCGCGATCGATACGCCGCCGCGCATGCCTGCCCATGTCAGCACCGTCGTCTGGCGTGTCACCACGCGCAGGCTGCGGCCGGAGATCGCCGACGGCACGCCCACGCTGATCGCGCGCGCGGCGAGCGACAACGGCACGCAAGCGGCTGCGACGGCCAGCTCGCGGCTGTTGACGATCAGCGCCAGCACCTCCACGCCGATCAGCAGGAACAGCCCGAGATTGAGGACGCGGTCGAGCAGCGACCAGAACGCGACGATCGGGCCTTGTGCGGCGGCCGCGGGCACGCCGTCCGGACCGGCGCTGGCGGCGAAGCCGGAACGCAGCAGATATCCCAGCAGCAGTCCGGCGCTGACGACCGCGACCGGGCCGGACACCTCGCAGGCATCGGCGAGTCGGTAGCAGCCGACCACCAGGGCGAGCGAGACGATCATGCGGACGGCATCGTCGGCGACGCGCCGCATGGTCCATCCGGCGAGCGCGCCGCAGGCGCAGCCCAGTGCTGCGCCGCCGATCAGCTGCTCGGCCATCGCCAGCCCGATGCGGCCGTGTCCGAGCAGTCCGGTCTCGCCGTGCGCCACGCGCAGCGCGACCAGGAACAGCACGACGCCCGCGCCGTCGTTGAACAGGCTCTCGCCGACGATGGCCGCGCGCGTGGACGCCGGCATCTTGCTGCGGCCGAGCAGCGTCTCGACCACCACCGCGTCGGTGGGCGCCAGGATCGCGCCCAGCACGAAGCACCATGCGATGGGCACCCGGATGCCGATGGCGACCAGCAGCAGCCACAGTCCGACGCAGAACACCGTCGTGGAGATCACCACGCCGGCAGTCGCGAGCACCGTGATGATGCCGACATGCCGGCGCAGAGCCGGCAGGTCGACATGCAGGCTGCCGGCGAACAGCAGCAGCGCCAGCACCCAGTCGAGGAACACATGCGGCAGGTCGGCGGCCGACAGCGCATCGCGGATGGGCCCGAGCAGATGCAGACTCAGCGCCACATCGGCGCCGGCGAGCAGCAGGGCGAGCACGAGCGATCCGAGCAGCATGCCGATCGGCGCGGGCAGGCGGACGTAGCGGTCGTTGATCGCGCCGAGCAGCGCGGCCAGCACCAGGACCACCGCCACGATATCGATCGAGGCCATCGCCCTCCGTCAGGCCGGCGTCATGGGACGCCCGCGGCTCGCGCTGTCAGGTACCGCCGGACATGCTGGCCGGCTGCAGCGTGCGCTCGGTTCCGTGCACGAGCACGGTCAGCGGATCGCCTGCCTCGAGAGTCGCGTTTACCTCTCCGTCGCGCAAGATGCGGAAGTGCACGCGGCGGCCCCGCCAGCACACACGAAAGCTGAGGCCGAGCCACTGCGGCGGCAACTGCGGCACGATCGACAGATGCTCCCCGGTCAGGGACAGCCCGCCGAAGCCCATCACCACGGCCTGCCAGAGCCCGCCGAGCGAAGCGACATGCACGCCGCCGGCGCTGTCGGCGACGTTGGGCGACAGATCGATCTCCGCCGTCTCCCGGAAGTAGCGATAGGCCGCCGATGTCTCGCCAAGGCGAGCGGCCACGATCGCATGCATCGCCCGGCTGAGTGAGCTGCCGTGCCCGCAGCGCGGCTCGTAGGTCCGGAAATTGACCCGCTGGACGGTCTGGTCGAATTCCTCCGGCAGCAACGCCAACAATGCGACGACGTCGGCCTGCTTGACCACCTGCGTGCGTTTGACCCGCTCGTACCCGAGCTGCACGTCCATCGGCGTGCTGTGGTCGGAATACTTCGTGAGGTCGATCGGTTCCAGCGCGAAGAAGCCGGCGAACTGCTCGATGATCCCGGTCGTCGGATCGAGGCCAGTCACCAGCGTTTCGGCCACCTCGCGCCAGTGCGCGAGTTCGGCGTCGCGCAGGTCAAGCCGGGCCGACAGGTCGGTCCACCGGTCCGGCCAGCGTTCGCGCAGCAACGCGCAGACGTCCAGCCCTCGCGCGATGTTCCAGCGCGCCATCAAGTTGGTGTAGGCGTTGTCGTCGACGCCCTCGTGGTATTCGTCGGGCCCCATCACAAGGCGAATGTGCCGCTTGCCGTCCGCTCCGCGCGTAGCGCGGCTCGCCCAGAACCGCGCCGTCTCCAGCACGATTTCGGCTCCCGCCTCGAGCAGGAACGTGTCGTCGCCGCTCACGTGCCAGTACTGCCAGACGGCGTAGGCGACGTCGGCGGTGATGTGATGCTCCTGCTTGCCCGACAGCACGTCGATGAATTGGCCGCCCGGGGTGAGCACGCGGTCGGGCGTGGTCTCCTCGCCGGTGTCGGCCGATTCCCAGGCATACTGCGCGCCGCGCCAGCCGTTCTTCGCCGCGTTCGCCCGCGCGCCGGCCAGCGTGTGAAAGCGGTACATCAGCAGCGCCCGCGCCGCTTCCGGCCACGTGGCGATGTAGAACGGAAGCAGGTAGATCTCGGTGTCCCAGAAGACGTGGCCGAGATAGGCATCGCCCGTCAGCGCGCGCGCGCCGATCGAGACGCGCGGATCATTCGGATTGGCAGCGCTGTTGAGGTGATAGACGGCGAAGCGCAACTCCCGCTCGAGTTCCGGTGCGCCCTCGATCGTGACGTCGCTCGCCTCCCAGCGTGCGGCCCAAGCCGCCGCATGCGCAGCGAGCATCGCCGCCCCGCCCGCGTTCCGCGCCCGCTGCAACGCGGCAGTTGCGGCTTGGCCGGGATCGCGATCCGGCTCGTCGCTGCGCACCACGGCAATCAAGCGCTCAAGTGCCGTCGTCTGGCCGGCGACTGAGCGCCAGTGCCACGCCCAGCGCAGCCGTTCGACCGCGTCGGGCGTCAACAGGTGCCCGCCGAGGGTCAGCGTGGCCGCTCCCGCCATGGCGACGGATTTGGAACCGTCGGTGATGCGCCAGACGCCAAGCTCGCGCTCGATCTGTGCCGGCTCCATCCCCAGCCCCGCCGCCTCGAAACTGGCCTCTAACGTCACGTCGACGTCGTCGCGGTCCACCTCGAAGTTGAGCCATTGCAGCCCCAACGCACGATCATCCTGCGAAACCAGCCGCAGGCTGACGATCTCCGCCACGATGCCGGAGGGGTCGCGGTGACGCCACTTCACCACCAGCAGCCCGCGCCGCATGTCGAGCGTGCGCCGATACCGCAGCATCGTTCCGCGGCGCATCACCAACTGCTTGCCGTTCAGCTGGATGCGGACGCGCAACCAGTCGGCAACCGGCACCAGTGCCGGCACCGGCGGGTCGGTGTTCGGCACGTCGAACAGCCCGGCGACATACGTGCGTGGCCACGAAGCCCAGTTCAGCGTGCGCTGCCACGACACCCAGGTGGGCCCCCGGCTCACCGACGACGCCGCACGCACCCCCATCAGCCCGTTGCTGATGGCGAGGCGCGACTCGATGCCGCTCTCGCGCCGGATGTCGTTGCCGATGTAGTCCAAGGCCCAGCCTGGGTCGTCCGTCGGCTGCATGGCGTCCGGCATCAGCGATCACCTCGATGACATGGCCCGTCGCCGCAAGGTTCGTCCTCGGCACGCTCGATGTCGACATCGACCTGATCGGGCCGGATGGCGGCCCGTCGCTGCCGGTCAGCTCCCCGCGACTTTGCATGCTCTCCACGGCACCTCGGCAACGTACTCGGGCCGTACACGATCGGTCTCGCGGCGTAAGCCGAGGCTGGCTGCGCGCTTCGGTAAGTGGATGACGCGCACCATCACGTTGAGCGCCGCCTCATGCCGCTTCCAGGCGCATCGCCCGCCGCCTGCAGGCGGTCGGCGGGGTGTGCGGACGCCATCAGCCACCGGTCCCGAACTGCACCATCTGCGAGGTGCCAGTAATCCCCGGAGCCGAGCCCGAGGCCGTGACCGACGCCTTGTTGATCCAGCTCGGCGCCGCTGCGAACAGCCCGCACAGCATCACTCCAGCGATGGCGCGCGCGATATGTCCGGTCTCGTGGTTATGCGGATGCCGCGACTGCTAGCCCGTGTTTCGCTACTGGCGGCCAAAAATTGGCGGGATCGATCAAGCGATAGCTGACCAGCGTCTTCAACACGTTGAACCATCGTGTCGCTTCGCGGGAAGCGGCCAGCCGCCCCGCCCAGAACTCGTCCAGTTGCAGTTGCTCCCATAGATGACAGGCCAGCCAGCACGCTCCCCATTGCCGCGGTCGGCGCAGCCGCATGCCGCTGAGCCGGACGTGCACCACATCACAGTCCAGCGGCGGCGCCGCACGATCCTCGGGGAACAGCGCGATCTGCCTAGCGTGCTGGCCACCCTCGTCAAATGCTTCGCTGGTCCGGCACCGGCCATGACTGAGATCCGTTTGGGAACACCTGTCCGGGTGGTCCGGATCGAGGCGGTCGACCTACACCTCGGTCCGAAGCTGTCCGATGCGCGTCTGACCATAATGGGCGCCGGCTTGGGGCCACGCCGGTGGTGGTCACTGACGCGTCAGCAGAGGTCAACGCCAACTACTCCGCGCATGCCGGCTGGCTGCGCCGTCGACCGCAATGCCGCCACGCTGCCGGACGCATGGTCACCAGCCGCGTTCGTGCTGATCACTGCTGCTGGTGCAGCTCGGCTCGCTTCTTGCTGCGCCGACACGCGGCGGCATTTAGGGACCACGGCGCGCCATGAGACCCCGGGGAGTCTCCGAAAGCAATTCGCAAAACCGGGCTTCGTTGGTCTTGTTATTCACCCCCAGGCCCGGGCTTCTCCCGCCGGGGCTTCGGCTGAGAGAACAGGCCCCTCGGGGGCACTCGGCGCGAACCTCAGGGGAACGTCTGGGAGGGCCCGGCGGCGGCGATCAGGGACGCGCTGGTGCTGCTCGAGGGTTGATGACTACTGCCGCGTTGACCGCTGGCTGATCGAAGGTCCGGCAGCGGCGATCAGGGACGCGTTCGCGCTCTCGGAGGGATGACGCAGCTAACACAGCCCCTCGCGCAGGCTGCCGCCACGCCCGCGCCAGGCGGCCTCTGCACGGAACCATTATTTCAGCTTGTCACCGTCCTGTCAGAATGCTGCGATGCAGCAGACCCGCCGCTCGTTTCGACCCCCTGCCGAAGTGGCTATCGCCCCTGGTGAAGGCCGTCCCGCATGGCCGAAGATCCGTCGGTGCCGCTCGACCTGCAGCCCGGCTCGATCGTCATGATCAAGGGCCGGTCCTGGGTGGTCGACGCGCTCCGCACCGGGCGCGACGGCGACATGGAAATCCAGACGACGCGGAGAACCGAGCGCCGGAGCGAAACGGTGCTCTGGCCCGCCGACGTGGTTCAGGGACTCGTGCTGCGGCGTCGCGCGCAGGGCGCCCCCCGCAAGCTCCGGGCTGGGCGCCGTGCTGCAGGAATATGAACGAAGCGGTGAGGTCCGGGAGATTGGGGCGACGGGCGCTGCCGCGCAGGGCGTCGCGGCGAGCTCAGGTCGGCGCCAACGACGATACCCCCGGCCCCGGAGGCCCTATATGACGAAGGCCGGTTCCCCGGTCTCCGATGAGACAAAGGAGCCTGGGCTTTTGGTCCGCGCCGCCTCGCAACCAGCCAGCCGCTGTAGCCGCGTGCAGCAATCTCCAGCAGATCCGGAGCCGCCGCCATGCAATACGATGCTGAGCGAGCACCGTGATCTCGGCGCGGCTGAACCTGCGACACGATGGAATGGCCCACGCTCACAGACCAAGAGCGGACACATAACACGCGATAACGAATAGCGTTTTTCGCTTGGCGGCGCGGCGCACGGAACTCTGCGCGAAGGCTCCGCAGCTGGAGACCGCGCCGGTAAGCGAAAAACGTGTTGGACTAAGCCGCTGCCCCAGGCGCCCGGGCTATGGGCGTTTAACT
>DATEQV010000352.1:0-5465 GCA_035272265.1 Acidisphaera sp.
AGCCACAACCGGCGCCGTGCGCAGCGGAGCACGTCGAACTCCAATGCGGCGGCGAAGATGACGAACCGGCCCATCGCCACCGCCTGCAGGAACGAGTTCCAGCCGCCCCGGCCGAGGTCGAGCGCCGGCACCGGCGTGGAGCACACGACCAGCCAGCCCCACCACGCGAGCCCGAGCGGCACCCAGCCGCGCCGCAGCCAGTCCCAGCGCCCGAGCAGGGCCGAGCGCAGCAGGAAGCAGACGGCGGCGACGCCCAGCGCCGCCTCCGCCAGGCTGCGTCCATGCAGCAGGAACAGCGGCAGGACCAGGGTGGCGCCGGCGCCTGCGCGGTCGAGCAGGGCGGGCAGGTCCGCGGTGCGGTGGACCGGCGCCTCGGTCGTGAGCGACATCGCGCGCCTACTGCCAGCCTGCCGTCCCCCCGGCAAGCGCGGCGGGCGACTGCGGCGAATCAGTCGCCGAGCTCGAGAAGACACAAAGCGTGGTCGGCTCATATCAACGGCCGAAAGTAATGACCCGTCATGCCGGGCGAAGGCCCGGCATCCACGCCTTCTTGACGTCCACGTAGACGAAGAAAGGCGTGGATTCCGGGCCTTCGCCCGGAATGACGATGTCTTTGAATGACGAGTCATCACTTGCGCCGGCCGGTATCAGTCGGGCCCGATCATGAACTGCCGCTGTGGGTGACGTGTGTCGCGATGCCTGCCCCGCGCGCGGATTGCTTGTTTCGTCGTAGCACAGACCGACATCTCCATGCATGGCAAGAACTGTTTTAGCCTTGCGAGGCCTCATCACGGCGGCGTTGCTCGCCGGCGCGTCGGCCGGATGTGCCGCGCCGCCTGCCGTGCCACCGTCGTCGGTGGTCGTCATCCCGGCTGCTACCAAGACGTTTGCGGCGTTCCAGCAGGACGATGTCGCCTGTCGTACTGAGGCGAGCCAGGCGGCCGGAGCAAGCATCGGTGCGGCGCCGGCGGCCGGTGGCACCTCGAGCCCTGCCGCCGCGCCGGCGACGGCGCTGCCGCCCGAGCGCGTGTACGCCGATTGCATGGTTGCGCGCGGCAACATCTTGCAGACCACCCCCGGCGTGGCGACAGCCGAGGCTTATCCCTACGCCTACCCCGCCTACGACTATGATCCGGGGCTTTACGGGGATCCGGCTCTTTACGGCGTTTGGGGCGCCCCGTTCTTGTACGGGTTCTATGGCGGCGGCTTGAGCGGCGGCGCCTACGGCAACGGCTACTTTCCCGGCCACTACTTCGCCGGTCAGCCTTTCGGCCTCTACCGTGGTGGCGGCTTTGCCGGCGGCTGGGGCGGCGCCTGGGGTGGTCACGGCGGCGTCGCCGGCGGCTCCGGCGGGAGCGCCTTCGGGGGCGGCGGTGCTACGGGCGGTGGTGCCCCGACTGGTGGCGCGCCGACTGGTGGCGTCCCGAGTGGCGGCGGTTTCGGAGGCAGCGGTTTCCACGGCGGCGGCGTTGGCGGGAGCTTCGGTGGCGGGAGCTTCGGTGGCGGCAGCTTCGGTGGGGGCGGCTTCGGCGGTGGTCACGGACGATAAGGCGGCGGCGCAGGGCGGCTGACCGGCCCGGCGACGTTCGTTTGCTCACAGTCGGCTGCGGATCAGCCCGAAGGCGTGGGCGACGGTCGCCATGCGCACCGCCGTCCGGTCGCCGGGGAAGATCAGGCTCTCCGTCGCGACCGGTCCGCGTCCAGCGAGGCCGAACCACACCAGGCCCACCGGCTTGGCCGCGGTGCCGCCGCCCGGCCCGGCCACGCCGGTCACCGCGATGGCGACCTCGGCGTGCGAGCGCTCCAAGGCGCCCACCGCCATCGCCGCCGCGACCTCGGCGCTGACGGCGCCCGCCGACGCGATCAGCCCTACCGGCACGCCCAGCATCTCCGCCTTGGCGGCGTTCGAGTAGGTGACGAACCCGCGCTCCACCACGTCCGAGGACCCGGCGATGGCGGTCAGCACGCCGGCGATCAGGCCGCCGGTGCAGCTCTCGGCGGTGACCAGGCGCACGCCCTCGTGGCGGCAGGCCTCCAGCAGCGCCTCCGCCTCCGCGAGCAGCCCGGAGGAGATCACGCCGATGCCGCCTCGATCTGGCCGCTGGCGATCGCCGCCTCGAACAGCCGCCAGTCGCGCTCGGTCTGCTCGGCATAGGACATGGCGAACTCGGCGATCGCGGCGTCCACCACCGTGCCGCTGCCCATATAGCCGGCGATCTGCGCCGCGTCGCCCGACCGCGCATGGGCGCGCGCCAGCGTCCGCCCGCACAGCAGCGCATGCGCGCCCAGCGCGCCCTCGGCGATCTCGGTGGCGACCAGCGCCAGCCGCGAATCCTTCAGCTGACGGACGTAGCAGTGCCGGTCGTCGCCCGGATCCTGCGTCCAGCCCAGGAAGATGTCGCTCACCGCCTGCATGATCCGCTGCCCGACGACCACGCGCTGGCCCTGGTTGCGGTAGTCGCTCGGTCCCGCGTACGGCGCGAGCGCGCTGGTCTGCGCCTCCTTGATCTGCAACAGCAGCGTGTCGCCGTCCGGATTGGCGAACAGGCCGATGGCGCAGAACGTGCCCACGCTGCCCACGCCCACGACCTTGAAGGCGACGTCCTCCAGCTTGAACCGGTCGAGCAGCAGGCGCCGCTCCTCGGGCAGCGTCGAGCGATAGGACGCGAACGCCGTTCGCGCCGCGATCTCGTGCGTATCGTCGGACCGCGTGCCGAGCGGAAAGACGAGCGGGGGACGTTCGCGGATGCGCCAGGCGCCATCGCGCCGCTCGATGAGCTTGGGCCAGTTGCGCCGCGCCATTGCGTCCAGGATGGCCTCGACGCGCCGCTCCTCGCGCTCGCGGACCCGGATGTCGTCGATCGTGGCCAGCGCCTCGGCGACATCGATGCGTGACGACCAGGCGCGCAGCGGCCCGAGCCGCACGAGGTCGGCCATGTGGATGCGGTAGGCCATCGCCGCGGTGCGCGCGAGCTGGCGCGCCGCCTTGTCGGACATGTTGCGGGCGCGCGCATCGACCGCGAAGCTCGTCGCCAGCCGCTTGAGATCCCATTCGAACGGTGCGGGCAGCGTCTCGTCGAAATCGTTGACGTCGAAAACGGGCGTGCCTTCCGGCGAGCTGTAGGTGCCGAAATTGGCATGGTGGCAGTCGCCGCAGGCCTGCACGCGGATGCCGCTGCTCGGGGTCGCCGCAAGATCGGCCGCCATGATCGCCACCGCACCGCGCAGGAAGGCGAACGGCGAGGCGCGCATCCGCCCGTAGCGCATCGGCAGCAGGCTCGGGATGCGATGCAGCCCGGTCTCCTGGATGATGTGGATCGGATCGGGCCGGCCGGCCCGCGGCTCCCAATGGGCGTGCAGGCTGCGCGGCACGAGCTTGCGCAGGGCATGCCCGTCCTGCCGGCGCTCCGTGACGGCGCGCAGCACGTCCGGTGCGTTGGTCTCTAGCGGCATGGGGTCCGGGAGCGTTTCCGGGGGGATGAAGCCGCAACAAACCGATCTGCGCAAGACTAACTCAGCAGTTCCGGCCAGCGGCTGCGTACTGCCCACACGATTCCTGCGGTCAGGCCGCCGGCGATCAGGTCGTCGGCCATGATCCCGGCTGCCCCGGGCTGCCGGTCGGCCCAGCCGACCGGGCCGGGCTTGGCGATGTCGAGCAGGCGGAAGATCAGGAAGGCGGCGGCCAGCCCGAGGGCGGAGACGCGCGCCAGCCCGGCCATCGCCAGCCATTGCCCGGCGATCTCGTCGATCACCACCCAGCGGGGGTCGCCGTGGACGTGGCAGGCGCCGATCGCCCAGAGGCCGACGAGTGCCGCGGCGGCGGCGGCGGCGGGCAGCAGCCAGGGCGGCCCGGCGAGCATCGGCGCGCCCAGCAGCAGCGCCAGCAGCGAGCCGGCGGTGCCCGGCGAGACCGGCACCCAGCCGGTGCCCAGCCCGCTGGCGGCCAGCTTCGCCAGCCTCACTTCTCGGCCACCGACAGGTCGTTCTCGGGCGGTTCCTCCCGCTTGGCGCGATAGACGGTGACGTTCTCCAGCACGCGCTGGACGTAGTTGCGGGTCTCGTTGAACGGGATCAGCTCGATCCAGTCGACCATGTCCGGCCCGCCCGCGACGCGGGGGTCGCCGTTGTCGCCGACCCACTCGGACACCCGGTGCGGCCCGGCGTTGTAGGCGGCGACCGCGAGCGGCAGGGCGCCCGCGAACTGGTCGAGCATCAAGCGGAGATAGGCGGTGCCGAGCCGCATGTTGCCGGCCGGATCGGCCATCAGCGCGGCCGGCGAGGCGGTTTCGTTGAGCTGCCTTGCCACCACCTGCGCGGTCGCCGGCATCAGCTGCATCAGCCCGCGCGCGCCGGCCGGGCTGAGTGCGGCGGCGTCGAAGCTGCTTTCCTGCCGGATGATGCCGAGGGCGACGGCCGGATCGAGCCGGCCGTTCGGCGGCTCGGCGGCCAGCGGCCAGCCGGCGTCGGGCAGCATCACGCCGTCGCGCCCCATCCGGCGGGCGATGAACACGGCCATGTCCGGCTGGTCGAGGGCGACGGCGACGTGGGCGACGGCGGCCCGCTGGGCCGGGCTGAGCGAAATGTCGTCGGCGCGCAGCAGGAACTGCGACGCCCGGCGCGGCTCGCCCCAGGTGACCAGCAGCAGCGCCGCCCGGGCCAGCTCCGACTGGACGATCTGCCACGCCTCCGGCTCGGTCCAGGCGGGGTCGCGCAGCGCGCGGATGCGGGCGGCGAGCTGGGCGGGTGACTCGCCCAGCGCCGCCGCGGCAAGCTGGCCGTAGAAGGTGAGCGGATAGTGCGCTGCCTCCTGGTACGCCGCCTTGGGGTCGCGGCCTGCCGCCGCGGCGGCGCGTCCGAGCCAGTAATGCGCGCGGCTCTGCGTCAGGGTGGACGGCGAGGCGTCCTTCAGCCTGATGAACGCCGTGGCCGCCTTGTCCGGGTCGTTCAGCTTGCGAAGGGCGATGAAGCCGGCGAGGAACAGCGCGTCCAGGTCGGGGTCCGGCAATTCGGCGCTGCCGCCCGAGGCGATCGCGTAGGCGCCGCCCGCGTCGCCGTCGTGCAGCAGTCGTCGCGCCAGGATGTTCCGCTCGGCCCAGAACTGCGCGGCATGGTCCGGCGCCGCCTGCTGGGCGGCGGCGCCCTCTTCCGTCCACAAAGCGAGCGCGTCGGCGTCGCGGTTGGCCATGCGCAGATAGCGCGCCCGGTCGAGGAACAGGCCCGGATCGACCGGCCCGGCAGGCAGCGCCGTGACCAGGGCGAGCGCCGTGTCTTGCTTGTGCTGCAAGGCGAGCCGTGCCTCGGCCTCGCGCTTGTGGACGGCGTCGAGCCGCGCGACCTGCCGTGCCGCCGCGGCCTGCGACGACCAGGCGAGCGCCTGGAAGCGCGCCCACTGGTCGTCCGGGGTGATCGCCGCGCCCCAGCGCTCCATGAACGCCGCCTCGTGTCCGGGGTCGGTGATGCCGGTG
>DATEQV010000353.1:0-15678 GCA_035272265.1 Acidisphaera sp.
CGATGGCCGCATCCTCGGCGGCCGCAGCATCGCGTCCCGCCAGCGCAGCCGCCGCTCGGGCAGCTCGCACCGCTGCGACCGGCGGGCGCAACGACGCGATGCCGAGTGCCGCCGCCGCCTCCGCCAGCGCTGACAAGATCGGCTCCGGCACGCGCACCTCCGCAACGCGTGTGCGCGCCGCCTCCACTGCAGCCGCGTCGAGCGTCAGCCGCTCCGCCTCGCGCAGCGGCATCCCGGCGATCCACACGCGCAGCGCCAGCCGTTCTGCGAGCGGCGCGGGCATCGCCTCGTCGCCCTCGCTCTCGTCCAGCGCGACCACGCCGATCCGTGCCGGCGCGACGTCGGCGAACCCGTCGCGTTCCAGCACCCGCACGCCGGTATCCAGCACCGTCGACAGCTGTGCGGCGATAGTCGGCGGCATGCGTTCCGCCGAAGCGATCACCAGCACGCCGCCATCGGCCTCCGCCAGCAAGCCCCGCTCCGCCACCGGCCGCCCCGCCTTCAGCGTCGCCGCCAGATCGAGCCCGCCCAGCAGCCGCGACTCGCCCACCGTCGCCGGCACGCGCCGCACCGCGCCGGGCGGAAACGCCGACGCCAGCAACCCGAGCCACCGGTCGCGAAACGGCCCCGGCCATGCGCGCAGCACGCATCCCAGCGACGGATCGACGGCCAGGATCGCCAGCGCCGCATTCGCGTCCGAGATCGGATCGCCCGACGCCGTATCGCTCACCCGCCCAACACCTCCGCCACCGCCCGCTCGACCCGCGCTGTCGAGCCCGTCTCATCCAGCGGATTGCGCCGCAGGCGATGGCGCAGCGATGGCGCCGCCAGTGCGCGCATCTGCGCATCGCCGACCGTATCCTCGCCCTCCAGCGCCGCCAGCGCGCGCGACGCCCGCACCAGCGTCAGTTCGCCGCGCAACCCGTCGGTGCCGAGCGCGATGCACAGCCGCGCCGCCCGCTCCAGCACCGAGTCGGCCACCGCGACCGATGCCAGCCGCGTGCGCGCCGTCGCGATCCGCCTTCGCAGCTTGTCGTCCTCGCGCCGCCACGCCTCGCAGAACCCCGCCGGATCGCGGTCGTAGGCATCCCGCCGCCGCACCACCTCGATGCGCACCGCCAGCTCGGTCGGCGTGCGCACCTCGACCGACAGCCCGAAACGATCGAGCAGCTGCGGGCGCAGCTCGCCCTCCTCCGGGTTGCCGCTGCCCACCAGCACGAAGCGCGCCGGATGGCGCACGCTCAGCCCCTCGCGCTCGACGACGTTCTCGCCCGACGCCGCGACATCGAGCAGGAGGTCCACCAGGTGGTCCTCCAGCAAATTCACCTCGTCGATATACAGAAACCCGCGATTGGCGCGCGCGAGCAGCCCGGGCTCGTAGGCGCGTTCGCCATGCGCCAGCGCCCGCTCCAGATCCAGCGCGCCGACCACGCGGTCCTCGGTCGCCCCCAGCGGCAGGTCGATCACGGGAACCGTCGTCTGCTGCGCCTTCAGCGCCCCGCCGCCGGCGATCCGCGCCGCGCACTCCCAGCACAGCGCGCGCGGGTCGGCCGGATCGCAGCCGAAACGGCATCCGACGACGACGCGCATCTTCGGCAGCAGCGCGGCAAGCGCACGCACGGCGGTTGATTTGCCGGTGCCGCGATCGCCGAGGGCGAGAACCCCGCCGACACCCTGATCGACGGCTGCGATCTGCAGGGCCAGCCGCAATTCGTCCTGGCCGACGATCGCTGAGAAAGGAAACGTGGGCATCGGCAATCCTTGCGGGCGCCCGCTTTATGGCGTGCGCACCGCAGGTTTGCCAATCAGCCGGATAGAGCGGTTCCTTGTGGGGTGTACTCATCTCGAGTTCACCCGTCATGACCGGCCTTGTGCCGGTCACCCACGACTTTCTTGCTTTCCAGCACCGGCGAAGTCGTGGATGGCCGGGCCAAGCCCGGCCATGACGATGGATGCACGGGTGCGCGATTCCAGTCAGGCTGGAACCGCTCGGGCGTCAGCTCTTCGGCGCGAACGCGCCGCACCAGCCCTTCGGGCTGATCGTGCCCTCGACGATCGAGCAGGCATTCGGTGGCTGCCAGTTGGTGCACGCGTCGCACTGATGCCCGTCCTTCGGGGTGTCCTGGTACATCACCGCCGACTTGGCGATCTTCTGCGCGCGCGCCGGGCGCGTCGTCGCCAACCCGGCCGCACCCGCGGCGGCCATGCCCAGCCCCGCGCGCAACACGATGCGGCGGGTCTTGCCGTTCTGTTCCGTCATCTGGTCATCCCCTTCCTTGCTTTGAACGCCAAACGCTTGAGGCGTCGATTCCCCACGACGGGCCGGTCAGCCGCCGACCTCACCGGCAGCTATGGCGTCGGCCCGCTTCCGCAAGTCCGACTGCCGGCCTCTCTCCGCGCCGGCGCGGATGGCGGCGATGGCCGCCGCGATGTCGGGCTTGCCGTACACCGCCGACCCGGCGACGAACGCAGTGGCCCCCGCCGCCGACATCAGCGGTGCCGTTTCCGGCGTGATCCCGCCGTCCACCTCGATGCGAATCGGCCGGTCGCCGATCATCGCGCGGACCCGGCGCACCTTCTCGACCGTCGCGGGCAGGAAGCTCTGCCCGCCAAACCCCGGATTGACCGACATCACCAGGATCAGGTCGATGCGGTCGAGCACATAGGCCACCGCGTCCTCGGGCGTCGCCGGATTGAGCGCCACGCCGGCGCTCTTGCCGGTCGCCTGCACCGCCTGCAGCGAGCGGTCCAGATGCAGCGTCGCCTCGGCATGCACGATGATCCGGTCCGCGCCCGCCTTGGCGAACGCCTCGATATACGGATCGACCGGCGCGATCATCAGGTGGCAGTCGAACGGCTTGTTGCTCGACGGCCGGATCGCATGGATGACTTGCGGACCGAAGGTGATGTTCGGCACGAAATGCCCGTCCATCACGTCCAGGTGGATCCAGTCCGCCCCCGCGCGGTCGGCCTCGCGCACCTGCTCGCCGAGCCGCGAAAAATCCGACGACAGGATCGACGGCGCGATGACGATGTCGTGGTCGATCATGCGGCTTCCGCCTGCTCCAGCTCGCTGCCGAAATTGCCCGGCCCCACGCCGCCGCCTTTGAAGACGCGGCTGGACAGGATCTCGGCCGGCTCGATCGTCATGAGGTCAGCCGAGGTCATCGGCCGCGCGCGCTCGCCGAACAGCCGCACCGCGTGGCGCAGCCGGGCGCGGTCGAGCGCGTTGCGGATCGATCGAGCGTTGGCGAAATGCGGCTGCTGCATGCGCACCGTGATGTAGCTGCGGAACGCCTCGGTCGCGGCCGGGCTGAAGCGGTAGTTCTGCTCCTCCAGCATCTTGTTGGCAATCTGCAGCAGCTCGTCGATCGAGTAGTCCGGGAAGTGGATGTGGTGGGCGATGCGGCTGCGGAAGCCGGGGTTGGCGGTGAAGAACTTCTCCATCCGGTCGGCGTAGCCCGCCAGCACGACCACCAGGTCGTCGCGCTTGTTCTCCATGATCTGCAGCAGGATCTCGATCGACTCCTGCCCGTAGTCGCGCTCGTTCTCCGGCCGATACAGGTAGTACGCCTCGTCGATGAACAGCACGCCGCCCATCGCCTTCTTCAGCACTTCCTTGGTCTTCGGCGCGGTGTGGCCGATATACTGGCCCACCAAGTCGTCGCGCGTGACCGACACGACATGGTTCGACCGGATATAGCCGAGCCGGTGCAGCACGTCGGCCATCCGCATGGCGACGGTGGTCTTGCCGGTGCCGGGATTGCCGGTGAACACCATGTGCAAGGTCGGCGGCCGGCCCTCCAGCCCCAGGTCGCGCCGCGCGCGGTCGACCAGCAGCAGCGCCGCCAGCTCGCGGATGCGGCCCTTCACCGGGCCGAGGCCGATCAGCTCGGCATCGAGCTGATCGAGCACCTCGGCCACGCCGGACGCATCAAAGACGCCCTGCAGATCGACGGCGCGCTGGACTTCGGGCGTCGCGTCCATCGTCAGTACCGCTCACCCGTCGGCTTCTCGGTCGCATACGAACGCAGCGTGTAGTCGATCGAGCGCCCGTTCACCTCGTTGCGGATCAGCTCGAAGCCCGGCTCGTTCTCCGGCCGGCTGACGATGAACGACAGCCGCAGCGACTCCCAGGTGTGCGTCGAGTCGACCGCGACGACGCGGATGTAGTTCTTGCCGCCGTGGATCTTGCGGCACTCGTTGATCTCCATCATCACGCCGGCCGGGTCGCGCAGGTCGAACATCGGCAGGCCCCACATCTCCCAGTAGGTGTTCCGGGGATGCGGATCGTCGGTGTACTCCACGCCGATCGACCAGCCTTGGTCGAGGCAGTACTTCACCTGCGCGGCGATCTGCGTGTCGGTCAGGTCCGGCAGGAACGAGAACGTCCCCTGTGTCAGTCGCATCGTTCTCTCCTTGCTCTAGGCAACCGACACGGTCGGCACGAAGTCGGGCGCGTCGGTGGACGTGTAGTCGAAGGTGATGTCCTTCCACAGGTGCAACGCCTGCGCGAGCGGCGTGCAGCTCTTGCCGGCTCGATCCAGGATCTCCATCCCCTCGGCCATGATGTCGCGGCCCTCGTTGCGCGCGAGGATCATCGCCTCCAGCGCCACGCGGTTCGCCGTCGCACCCGCGGCGATGCCGGCCGGGTGGCCGATCGTGCCGCCGCCGAACTGCAGCACGCAGTCCTCGCCGAGCAACGTCAGCAGCTGGTGCATCTGCCCGGCATGGATGCCGCCCGAGGCGACCGGCATCGTCTTGCGCAGGCTCGCCCAGGGCTGGTCGAAGAACAGCCCGTGCTCCAGGCACATCGGGTTATAGTCCTCGCGCAGGATGTCGTAGAACCCCTTGGTGGTGTTCGGATCGCCCTCCAGCTTGCCGACCACTGTGCCCGCGTGGATATGATCCACGCCCGCCAGACGCATCCACTTGGCGATCACGCGGAAGCTCACGCCGTGCGTCTTCTGCCGCGTGTAGGTGCCGTGCCCCGCGCGGTGCAGGTGCAGGATCATGTCGTTCCTGCGGCACCACTTCGACATCGACTGGATCGCCGTGTAGCCGATCACCAGGTCGATCATCACGATCACCGAGCCGAGCGACTTGGCGAACTCCGCGCGCTCGTACATCTGCTCCATGTCGCCGGCGGAGACGTTCAGGTACGTGCCCTTCACCTCGCCGCTCATCGCCTCGGCGCGCTTGACCGCTTCCATGCTGTACAGGAACCGGTCGCGCCAGTGCATGAACGGCTGGCTGTTGATGTTCTCGTCGTCCTTGGTGAAATCCAGCCCGCCCTTCAGCGCCTCGTACACGACCCGGCCGTAGTTGCGGCCCGACAGGCCGAGCTTCGGCTTCACCGTCGCCCCCAGCAGCGGCCGGCCGAACTTGTCCAGCCGCTCGCGCTCGACCACGATCCCCGTCGACGGCCCGTCGAACGTCTTCACGTAGGCGACCGGCAGCCGCATGTCCTCGAGCCGCAGCGCCTTGAGCGGCTTGAAGCCGAACACGTTGCCGATGATCGAGGCCGACAGGTTGACGATCGAGCCCGGCTCGAACAGGTCCAGGTCGTACGCGATATAGGCGAAGACCTGGTTCTCGCTCCCGGGGACGGGCTCGATGCGGTAGCACTTCGCGCGATACTTCTCGCAGGCGGTCAGCCGGTCGGTCCACACCACCGTCCAGGTCGCGGTGCTGCTTTCACCCGCAACCGCCGCGGCCGCTTCGCCCGGATCGACGCCGTCCTGCGGGGTGATGCGGAACACCGCCAGGATGTCGGTGTCCTTCGGCACGTAATCCAGGTCGAAGTAGCCCATCTCCTTGTATTTCATCACGCCGGCCTTGTAGCGGTCGGCGGAACTCTTGGGCTTGGGCGAAACGACGTTCATGATGGGCGATCTCCCTCAGGCGGCTTTGGCGTGCGTTGCGGTGACGGCGGGATCCAGGCTGCCGGCGCGATAGGCCCGGGCCATGTCCGCCAGCGGCGTCGGCTTGATCTTCGCGGCTTGTCCGGCGGTGCCGAACTCGATGAAGCGCTGCTCGCACAGCGACTGCAGCGCGGCCATCGCGGGCTTGAGGAACGCGCGCGGATCGAACTCGGCGCGCTTTTCGGTCGCCACGCGCCGCATCTGCGCCGTCATCGCCAGCCGGCAGTCGGTGTCGATGTTGATCTTGCGCACGCCGTGCCGGATGCCCTCCTGGATCTCGGCGATCGGCACGCCCCAGGTCTGCGGCATCTCGCCGCCGGCCGCGTTGAACTGCTCCTGCAGGTCCTGCGGCACCGACGACGAGCCGTGCATCACCAGATGCGTGTTCGGCAGAAGCGCATGGATCGCGCGCACCACGCCCATCGCCAGGATGTCGCCGGTCGGCTGGCGCTTGAACTTGTAGGCGCCGTGCGACGTGCCGATCGCCACCGCCAGCGCGTCCACCTTGGTCGCCGAAACGAAATCCGCCGCCTGATCCGGATCGGTCAGCAGCTGCTCGCGCGAAAGCGTGCCCTCGAACCCGTGCCCGTCCTCGGCCTCGCCATGCCCGCTCTCCAGCGACCCGAGGCAGCCCAGCTCGCCCTCGACCGACACGCCGACCGAATGCGCCATCTCGGCGACCTTGCGCGTCACCTCGACGTTGTACTCGTAGCTGGCGACGGTCTTGCCGTCTTCCTGCAGCGACCCGTCCATCATCACGCTGGTGAAGCCGGTCTGGATCGCCGACAGGCAGGTGGCGGGCGTGTCGCCGTGATCCTGATGCAGGCAGACGGGGATCCCCGGGTTGGTCTCCACCGCCGCCTCGACCATCCGGCGCAGCATCAGGTCGCCCGCATAGCTGCGCGCGCCGCGGCTGGCCTGCAGGATCACTGGCGAGTCGGTCTTGCGCGCCGCCGCCATGATGCCGAGCAGCTGTTCCATGTTGTTGATGTTGAACGCCGGCACGCCGTAGCCGTGTTCGGCGGCATGATCCAGCAGTTGCCGGAGCGTGATGAACATGCGGGGTTCCTCAGTGCGACAGGCGGTTGCGCACTAACGAAGCCAGCGCGCCCGCGGTGATGCCGAAGTGCTTGTACAGATCGCCGGCGGGCGCCGAGGCGCCGAAGCCGGTCATGCCGACCACGTCGCGCTCGCTCGCGACGTAGCGCGTCCAGCCGAACGCCATGCCAGCCTCGACCGCGAAGCGCGGCGCGGTGCCGAGCACACGCGCGCGATACGCGTCGTCCTGCCGCTCGAACAGCTCCCAGCACGGCATCGACACCACTGCCGCGGAGATGCCCGCCTCGGCCAGCGCGTCGCGCGCGGCGATGGCGATCTGCACCTCCGATCCGGTCGCCAGCAGCGTCGCCGCACGCGGCGCGTCCGGCTCGCTGAGCACGTAGGCGCCGCGGGCGCACAGGTTCTCCTCGGTGTGCATCGCGCGCAGCGTCGGCAGGTTCTGCCGCGACAGCACCAGCACCGACGGCGCGGACGTCTCCGACAGCGCCTGCTCCCAGCACTCCGCCGCCTCCACCGCGTCGGCCGGGCGGAACACCAGCAGGTTCGGCATCGCGCGCAGGCTTGCCAGATGCTCGACCGGCTGGTGCGTCGGCCCGTCCTCGCCGAGGCCGATGCTGTCATGCGTCATCACGTAGATCACGCGCACGCCCATCAGCGCCGACAGCCGGATCGAGGCGCGGCAGTAGTCGGTGAACACGAAGAACGTGCCGCCGTACGGGATCAGCCCGCCGTGCAGCGCGATGCCGTTCATCGCCGCCGCCATGCCATGCTCGCGCACGCCGTAGTGCAGGTAGCGGCCGGAGAAATTGTCCGGCGTGATCGGCTTGGTGCTCGGCGTGATCGTGTTGTTCGAGCCGGTCAGGTCGGCCGAGCCGCCGACCAGCTCCGGGATCGCGGCCGTCAGCACCTTCAGCGCCGCCTCGCTCGACTTGCGCGTCGCCACCGCCGGCCGCTCGGCCGCCATCTTCGCCTTATGCGCCCGGAGCGCCGCGACCGCGGCCTCGGGGATTTCGCCCTTCAACGCCTGCATGAACGCCGCGCGCCGGTCGGCCAGCGCGTCATCGAGCCGGCTCTCCCACGCCGCGCGTACCTTCGCACCGCGCCGCCCGGCCTCGCGCCACGCGGTCAGGATCGGCGCCGGGATCTCGAACGGCGGATACGGCCAGCCGAGCTTCTCGCGCGCCCCCGCGACCTCGGCCGCACCCAGCGCCGAGCCGTGGCTCTCCTCTTTGCCCGCCTTGTGCGGCGCGCCGTAGCCGATGATCGTCTTGCACGCGATCAGTGACGGCCGCCCGTCCATGCGCGCCGCCTCGATCGCGCCGGTGATCGCCTCGGGATCGTGCCCGTCGATGCGCTGCGTGTGCCAGCCGTACGCGTCGAACCGCTCCAGCGCGTCGTCCGACAGCGCCAGCTCCGTCGGCCCGTCGATCGAAATGCCGTTGTCGTCGTAGAACACGATCAGCCGGCCGAGCTTCAGGTGCCCGGCCAACGACGCCGCCTCGTGGCTGATCCCCTCCATCAGGCAGCCGTCGCCGGCGAACACGTACGTCCAGTGATCCACCAGGTCCCGGCCGAATCTCGCCTCCAGCATCCGCTCGGCGATCGCCATGCCGACCGCGTTCGCGATGCCCTGACCGAGCGGACCCGTCGTGGTCTCGATCCCCGTCGCGTGGCCGTATTCCGGATGCCCCGCGGTGCGCGCGCCCAGCTGGCGGAAGCGCTTGATCTCCTCGATCGTCATGTCGGGGAAGCCGGTCAGGTACAGCAGCGCGTATTGCAGCATCGAGCCGTGACCGTTCGACAGGATGAAGCGGTCGCGGTCGGGCCACTTCGGTGCCCGCGGGTCGAAGTTCAGGTAGCGCGTCCACAGCACCGTCGCGATGTCGGCCATGCCCATCGGCATGCCCGGATGGCCGGAGTTCGCCTTCTCCACCGCATCCATCGCCAACGCCCGGATGGCGTTGGCCATGTCGGCATGCGTAACCGTGCTCGGTGCCATCTGCGTGTCCATCTTGCGTTTCCTTACAGCGAGCGGCGGCGGCGCTCGACGAGCGCCATGATCATCGGCGTCAGGATCAGCTGCATCGCCAGGTCGAGCTTGTTGCCCGGAATGACGATCGAGTTGGCGCGCGACATGAAGCTGTTGTGGATCATCGACACCAAATACTGGAAGTCGATGCCGCGCGGGTTCTTGAAGCGGATCACCACCATCGACTCGTCGGCGGTCGGGATCCAGCGGGCGACGAACGGGTTGGACGTGTCCACCGTCGGCACGCGCTGGAAGTTCACGTCGGTCTCGGTGAACTGCGGGCAGATGTAGCGGATGTAGTCCGGCATCCGCCGCAGGATCGTGTCGGTCACCGCCTCGGTCGTATAGCCCCGTGTGGCCTTGTCGCGATGGATCTTCTGGATCCATTCCAGGTTGATCACCGGCACCACGCCGATCTTCAGGTCGACGTAGCGCGGCAGGTTGACGTGCTCGGTCACCGCCGCGCCGTGCAGCCCCTCGTAGAACAGCACGTCGGTCGCCGGCGGCAGGTCGCGCCACGGCGTGAACGTGCCCGGCTTGCACCCGAATTTCTCCGCCTCGCGCTCGTCGTGCACGTAGTGCCGCGTCCGCCCGCCGCCGGTGCGGCTGTATTCCTCGAACGTCGACTCCAGCTCCTCCAGCAAATTCGCCTCGGGGCTGAAATGGCTGAAGTGGCGGTTGCCGCGGGCGTCCTCCTTGGCGACCTGCTCGCGCATCGCCAGGCGGTCGTAGCGATGGAACGCGTCGCCCTCGATGAAGGCCGCCGCGATCTGCTCGCGGTGGAAGATCCGCTCGAAGGTCTGCTTGACCGTCGACGTGCCCGCACCGGACGAGCCGGTGACGGCGATGATCGGATGGCGCAAGGACATCGCTGTCTCCCCTAGCCCCGGAACAGGCCGCGCTTGCCGAACAGCGGCGAGCGCTCGCCCAGCGTGAACGCGCCGGTGACATACCGCTTGACCCGCTCGACCTTGTCCTGCGAGCCGAACACCAGCGGCGTGCGCTGGTGCAGCGCGGCCGGCACGATGTCCAGGATGCGCTCCGCCCCGTTGGTCGCCGCACCGCCCGCCTGCTCGACGCAGAAGGCGATCGGGTTCGCCTCGTAGATCAGCCGCAGCCGCCCGTTCTGCATGCCCGTCCGCCGGTCGCCGGGATACAGATACACGCCGCCGCGCAACAGGATGCGGTACGCCTCGGCGACCGCGCAGGCGAACCACCGCATGTTGAAGTCCGCACCGCGCGGCCCGTCCGCGCCGGCGATGCAGTCGTCGACATAGGCGCGGATCGCGAGATCCCAGTGCCGGTAGTTCGACGAATTGATCGAGAACTCGGTGTTCCCTTGCGGCAGCTTCACACGCGCCGCCGTCAGCATGAACTCGCCGCTCCGACGGTCGAGCGTGAAGATGTCGGTGCCCAGCCCCACCGTCAGCACCAGCGTGGTCTGCGGACCGTGCACCGTGAAGCCGGCGGCGAGCTGCGCGCTGCCGGGCTGCAGGAACGTGTTGATCAGACTTGGCCCCTTCGCCGGCAGGATGGCGAAGATCGAGCCGACCGCGGCGTTGACATCGGTGTTGCTCGATCCGTCGAGCGGATCGATCGCCACCGCCAGCGGCGCGCCGCGCGCCACCAGCACCGGCTCGTCCGCCTCCTCCGACGCCATCGCCGCCACCCCGGGCGTGCGCGCGAGCACGTCGTGGAACAGCCCGTGGGCGCGCATGTCGACGACCTTCTGCACGTCGCCGTCGAAGTTGCGGCCGACGATCTCCTCCATCTGCCCGGCCAACGCGCCGAGCCCGACCAGATCGCCGAGCTGACGGGCGCCGTCGGCGATGGCGTTGACCACCTCGGCGACGGCGCGACAGGTCGCATCGTCGCCGGCCCAGGTCTCCAGATGTGTGCGCAGGCTGGTCGGCACTCGCTTCTCCCGGCCCCGCAGGGGCCCATTGGAACGGCCCCGCAATCGTTGTCGTATGACTGGAAGTCAACCTGACAGCGCTTGCGTCCAAAGCAAACCTTAATTTACTTTGCCGGGGTGACAGAAAAACTGAAAGCGGCCGCCCGCCGCCTGACGCTCAAGCAGCTGCGCAGCCTCAGCGCCGTCGCCCGGACCGGCACGCTGAGCGCCGCCGCCCGCGAACTCGGCGTCACCCCGCCCGCCATCGCCCTGCAATTGCAGCTCATCGAGGAAACCCTCGGCCTGCCCCTGCTCGAGCGCACCAAGGGCGTCACGAAGCCCACCGAGGCCGGCGAGGAGGTGATCGCAGCCACCGCCCGGATCGAGGCCGAGCTGCTCGGCTGCCTCGAAGCGGTGCGCGCCCTGCGTGGCATCGATCGCGGGCGCGTCACCGTGGGCGTGGTCAGCACGGCCAAGTATTTCGCCCCCCGCGCACTCGCCGCCTTCAACCGCGCCCACCCGCATGTCTCGTTGAGCGTCAAGCTCGGCAATCGCGAGGACATCATCGCCGGCCTCGAGAGCTTCGAGTTCGACCTCGCCCTGATGGGCCGCCCGCCGGGCGAGGGGGAAGCGGAGGACGGCCAGTACGAGCGCGAAGTGATCGGCGACCACCCGCACGTCATCATCGCCGCACCCACCCATCCCCTGGCCGGACGCGCCGCCGTGACGCTGTCGGCGCTGCGCGGCGAGACGTTCATGCTGCGCGAACTAGGCTCCGGCACACGTCTGCTGATGCAGCGCCTGTTCGGCGCCGACATGCCGCCGGCGGGCATCGAGATGGGCAGCAACGAAACCATCAAGCAGGCGGTCATGGCCGGCATGGGGATCGCGCTGCTCTCCGCCCACACGATCGCCGCCGAGCTGGAGGCCAGGCGCCTGACCATCCTTGCCGTCGAGGGTTTGCCGATCGTGCGCCAGTGGTTCGTCGTCAAGCGCCGCGAGAAGCGCCTGCTGCCGGCCGCACGCGCCTTGTGGGATCATCTGGCAAAGGAGGGCGGCACGTTCCTGCCGCAACTGCCGCCCGCGCCGCGCCCGGGCGCCGCACGCACGCCGCGCAACGCCGGCAACCACCGCGCGCGCGCCGCATGACCGCGCCGCTCGACTGCCAGCGCCACCTGTTCGAGTTGCCCGACGACGTCGCCTATTTCGACGCCGCCGCCTGGTCGCCGCTGCCCCGCGCGGTGCGCGCCGCCGGCGAGGCCGGCGTCCTGTCGAAGGCGCGTCCCTGGGAGCACGACCGCGACGACGACACGGCCTGGGCCGAGCGCGCCCGCGCGGCGGCCGCGCGCATGATCGGCGCCGCGCCGTCCGACATCGCCGTGGTGGGTGCGGTCAGCCACGCCATCGCCACCGCCGCGAACAACCTCGCCCTGGCCCCCGGCTCGCGCATCCTGCGCGTCGAGCACGAATTCCCGTCGCAATCGCTGATCTGGGACCGCATCGCCGCCGAGCGCGGCCTGATGCTGGACGTCGTGCCGCGCCCGGACGACGGCGACTGGACGGCCGCACTCCTGGCGGCGATCGCGCGCCCCGGCCCGCCGCTCGCCCTCGCCGCGCTGACGCCGCTGCACCGGTCGGACGGCGCGGTCATCGACCTCGACCGGCTTGCGCCCGCGGTGCGAGCTTCCGGCGCGGCGCTGGTGATCGACGCCACGCAGGCGGTCGGCGCGATGCAAGTCGACGTCGCGCGCTGGCAGCCGGATTTCCTCGCTTTCCCGACCTACAAATGGGTGCTCGGGCCGTATTCGGTGGCGTTCCTGTATGCCGCGCCGCATCGCCAGCAGGGCGCGCCGCTCGAATACACCTGGATCAACCACCCGGATCGAAAACCCGCGGCGGGTGCCGCCCGCTACGACCGCGGCGAGCGCGACGATCCCGCCGGCATGCGCATGGCCGCGACGGGTTTGGAGCTGGTCGCCGGATGGAATGCGGCCGCCGTCGCCGCGCGCCTGCGCACGCTCACCGATGCGATCGCGGACGGCGCGCAACGCCTGGGCATTGCCGTCCTGCCGCCGCCGCTGCGCGCGCCGAACATCATCGGCCTGCGCCTTCCCGGCGGCATGCCGCCGGGCTTGATCGCGCACCTGAAACAGGATCGCGTGTTCGCCAGCGACCGCCTCGGCGTCCTGCGCGTCAGCCCGCATGTCTGGACAACCGACGCCGACATCGACCGCCTGTTGCGCGCCCTCGCCGGCCGGCTGCGCTGAAAACGCCCCGATCCCGTCATTGCGAGGAGCGGAGCGACGAAGCAATCCAGGGCCGCGCGACAGGCGTCCGTCACGTCGCTCGGGGTTGCTTCGCTACGTTCGCAATGCGAAGCGCGTTTATCCCTCGGCTGCGATGGCGGCGAGCAGCTTGTGCAGGGGAAGCACCATCAACGGCGGCTGCGCGTCGGGCACGAGTTTGAATCGAAAGCGGGCGTAAAAGCCTTGCACTTCTGCATCGATAGGGTGCGTGGCAACGGCACGGAATCCCACCTCCGCGGACAGCCGAGCCAGGCGGCGAAGCGCGTCGGACAGCAGCCGTTCGCCCAGCCCCGTCCCGCGGTGCCGGCTACCCACGGCGAGCTGCGCAATCAGCATCATGGGCACCGGATCCGGCGCGTTGCGCCGCAAGTCGCCGGGCAGATCGCTCCGGCGTGCTGCCGCAGTGCAGATCGCGTAGAACCCGGCGATCTCTCCATTGATGACACAGACGTAGGTCCTGGAATCGCCGCTCCTTTGGTTCCGCAGGGCGGAGCTGCGCAACCAGTTGTCCAGGCTCGGCTCGCCACACTCGAAGTACTGCAAATTGTGCGTAGAATTCAGTAGTTCGACTAAGATACCGCCGGCCACAGTTACTCCTTTCGTCGACTTAGGTTCAGCAAGGCAACCAACTCCTCATCAGGCTCATCGTTGGATGTGTTATCGAGCAAGTCCATCAGCATATTCCATCCATCATCGGTGCTGATTTCGAATACTCGTGCAGAAACGAGCGCTTCTTCGGCCGCTCTTACCGCACTGGAAACCAAGAACTCTGTGAGAGTCGTGTGTCGGATTTGAGCAGCTTGGCTTAACAGTGACTTGGTACTGGGCGTCAGTCGTACCTCTAGCCTTTCAACTTTTGATTCCCGGTCCTTCGTGAACGCCATAAATTCTTCCTCCGCGATTCTTTCTTGAACCGCCTAATTCAGCTGATAATCCACACTACCGTACGGCTAACGTCCGGACAAGGGTATTTTCCGGCGATTGTCCGTACACATAATCGGCTAATGACGTAGTGCGCGCTCCTTCCAGCGAAACCCTGCGATCGGGGAGCTCACGTCGAAGTCTGCACTGCTGGGCCAGCCTCCCTCACAGCCCGAACCGCCGCTTACGCAACTGAAACGTCCGGATCGCCCGCAGAAAGTCGGTCTTGCGAAACGCCGGCCAGTGCACGTCGCTGAAGTAGAACTCGCTGTGCGCGCTCTGCCACAGCATGAACCCGGACAGCCGCACTTCCCCACTCGTCCGGATGATCAGGTCAGGGTCCGGCAGGCCGGCCGTGTACAGATACCGCCCCACCGCCTCGGGCGTCAGCCCCGCCACCACCTCCGGCAGGCTCATCCCCTCGCGCGCGTTGTCGGCCAGCAACGCGCGGACGGAGTCGACGATTTCCTCGCGCCCGCCATAGGCCACGGCGATATTCAACACCATGCCGTCATGCGTCGACGTGGCGGTCTCGGCCGCACGGATCGCCGCCCGCGCCGCCTCGGGAACGAGATCGAGCTTGCCGATCGCACGCACGCGGATGCGCTCGCGGTGGACGCGCGGGTCGCTCGCCAGCGCGGTCATCTTGGCCTGGAGTGCGGCGAAGATGCCGGACACCTCCGCGGTCGGCCGCCGCAGGTTCTCCGGCGAGGCGACCCACAGCGTCACCGTCGGGATTTCCAGCTCGCCGCACCACGCCAGCACGTCGTCGAGCTTGCGCGCGCCGATGCCGTACACTTCGCGCGGATCGGTGATGCCGATACTGCGGGCGAAGCGGCGGTTGCCGTCGAGGATGATGCCGACATGGCGCGGCAGCGGATTGGCGCGAACCGTCGCCAGGATCTGCGCCTCGTACAGCCGGTACAGCGGGCGCAGAACGAACGGCGGAAGCCCGAGGCGTCGCGCTCGCCTCGACAGAGGCGCGGGAATCGGGGTCGCCGACGCAGTGGTCACGGTCCTGCCTGGATGTGCTGTGAGCCGCCTTCGGCCCGGGGTCAGGCGTGGTAGCGCGGACCGCCGCGGCCGGTCGAGGGCGGCATTGTTCCCGGCCGGCGAGTCCCGCGCCCTGTCGATACGAGACCGCGCCGGAATAAAACCCTTGCCAAGCGGAGAATGCGGTCCTATTATCGTGGTCGGTTTGAACGCCCGGCCACGAAAGGGGGGCACGATGTTCGATTTCCTGCCGCCCCTGCTTCGGCGGCTCTACCAAAGCTTCCGCGTCCCGTACGCCCGGGGCACCCGCGTACGTGCCGCGTCCGAGCCGGAGCCCGAGATCGCCGCGTCCATGCGCGAGCGCATGTTCAGGGTCGAGATCATCCAGGACGCCTTCTGCGAACGCCGGCCCAGGCCCGAGCGGCTGTTCCGCAAGCCGACGGGGCATCGCGACCTCTATTCCTGGTGCGACCTCGAGGCCTCCCGCTACCCCACCACCCGCCACCGCTGCGCCCACTGCACCGAAACCCGCGCGCTCTACAAACGCGCCAA
>DATEQV010000354.1:0-2707 GCA_035272265.1 Acidisphaera sp.
GTTTTTCCAACCGCTATTATGGCGTCAAAATGAGGGGATGGCTGAGGAGACACGTGCCAATTCCGGTAAGTCCTACGGTTCAGGCTTTGCGGTAAGTTCTAGCGGCATCTTGATTACCATCACGGGAATGTCGCCGGCGGAAGCCTGAGACCCCAGAATGCCCTCACAATCTGCTCAATGCGGCTGAGCGGCATCTCAGTTGCCTTGCCGGTTTTGAAGTCCCAGACGGCAATGACGTCGCCGGTCGAATCACGTAGAAGAACGTCCGTCCTCACCGATCCGTCCGCTCCATATTTGGCGTCTTCACCATTCTGGAACGACTGCTCAACCTGAGCGCCGGGAATGTTCATCGCCCTGATCTCGTTTGCGAACAACCTGTGCATCACAGACCCGGCGGCGGCCCGGTTGGCGGGGACGATGATCTTTCTGTCGTTTACCTCATTCAGGACGTTCTGAGCCGCCTGCATGATCAGCACCTGCGCAGCCGTGATACGCGGATCGGCCGAGTCTGAAGGCGCGCCTGGCCCCGCAAACCGCGTTCCAACGAAGTCTGTCGAGATGGTCGCGATGAAATGGCTTCGACCGTTCGGGGACGGTTCCTGCCGGCTTGCAACGTGGAAGTCAGCGCCGGACTGCTCGACGTCAGCGAGCGCGAGCAGGCTGCGACCGATCGCGGCGTAGGAACCGGGCGCCAGATCGTGGGCCGCAGGCGACGTCGCGGTCCCCGCGCCGGCGTCGTCCGTCCACGCATCGGCGCCGCGCCCCGGATCGGACTGCCAGCCGTCCCCGGCATCATCCGACTCGTCCGGACCGGACGCCGGCGATGTCCCCGCCGCCTCCGCGGAGCCGGCCGGGATGAATCGTGCCCTGAGACGGATATGGCCATAGCGCGGCGGGAGCAGCGCCTCCGGCGATCCGTCGGGAATGAACACGAAGGGAAGCACCAGTTTGTCCATCAGTCCCACACGCCCAGCTAACAGGCGCATGGTCCTAGGATAGGATGCCTTGCCCTGGCAAGCCGAATCTGAGTGCGATCGCGCTCATCTCGGCCTCGTCATGGTCCGCTAACGGGCTGCGCCGAAAGCGCACGCGCGGACAAGGCTCCGGCGAACCATCCACGACTTGGCCGGCCGCGTGCAGACGGCGTGGATGGCCCGCCTGCCCATCTTAGGGATTAATTCTTGACATTGCCGCTTGCCGGTCCTACCCTCTGGGCATGACTGACGGCGACACATCGCCGGACGACGCCTCCGACACCGCCGGCTCCGGCCGCGCCCACGGGACGGCAGAACCGCGCGCGCCATTCCCGACGGTCATGGAGAGGGTTTGGGCGCACAATCGCGAAAAGCTCCGGCAATGGTCCCTCGCCCACCCGGCCCCCTCGCCCGGACCGCCTGAACCGGACCCCGCCGCCGAACCGGACCCGCCCGTGCGCGCTCGCGCCTCCGCGGGCGCGCAAGCGGACCACCCGGACCGCCCTGGCGTGCTGCGCTGGCTCCCGGCCTCGCTGCAACGCCTCTACCGCCGCCTCGCCGAGGCCGTGCCCTACGCCCGCAACACCCGCCCCCGCCCGATCCCGCCGGACGACGAGCGGCCAAGCTCCGGCCAGGCGCGGCAGTACCGGCTCGAAATCGCCTACGACGCCTTCTGCGGGCACCGGCCGCCGCCGAAGAAGCTGTTCCGCGCCAACCCGTGGCGCCGCGACCTCACCTCGTGGTGCGACGCGCCGAACAGCTGGACCGACCGCCGCAAGCCCCGCTGCCACCACTGCGAGCGGGCCCGCGCCCACTACATCGCCGCCCGCGACAAAGCCGACTGGAAGGCCGAGGTCGCGCTCTACAAGCTCGCCCGGCGCGGTGCGGTGCGCCTGCTCGCCGAGCGGCGGCAGTACCGCGAAAGCCGCCGGCAGTTCTGGGCCCGCCACCGCGAACACGTCGCCCGCAACGGCCCCGAACCGATGCCGCCGCAATTCGAGCCCGAGCTCTGGCCGATGATCGCCCATCGCGGCTCGCACGAATCCTGGCACCATCGCGACCGACGCGAAGTCGAGCGCGACCTGGTGCGCGCCCACGCCCGCCATCTCCGCCGCGAGACCCAGCGCCGCCGCGAACGCCTGGGCGACATCCGACCCGCGGAGCCCGCACACGCCAGCGCGACTCCCGCACCGCCCCAACCCGACGTCGCCGCCGACGTTTCAGCGTCGACATCCGAGTCCCGTCATTGCGAGGACCACGGCGCAGCCGGGGTCCGTGGCAATCCAGGGCCGCGCGGCAAACGTCCGCGACGTGGCCCTGGATCGCCACGCCGCCGAGAGGCGGCTCGCGATGACGCTGGGGACACGACCGGCCTATCGGAGCCCGATGCCGCGGCTCGCCCCGATCCGTCCTGCGACGCTGACGGCGTGCGCGGCACCGCGCCAGCGCAACCGCCCGCCGACCCCACGCCGCCACCCGCCGCCGCGCCTCCGGCCCCCGACGGCGACACGCCGCCACAAGTGCGCATCTCGCGGCGCCCGCCGGAACCGGACGGCATCAAGATCGGCGCCGGCCGCTCGGCCATAGCGGCCCCGCGCGCTCAGAGCCTGAAAATGTTTCGTCGCGCCGGCGGATTTCGCGAGTCAACGGGAATCGGGTTGGCTAGAATCGGCATGGGGAACCTCATGGTGTTGTCGGAATGGCGCAGGAAGATGGTGCGGCGCTGATCGAAG
>DATEQV010000355.1:0-11809 GCA_035272265.1 Acidisphaera sp.
TGGCTGGAAAACTGCGCGCCAGAATCCTACACCGACGAACAGATGGAGGAATTCGACCAGCTCATGGAGCCGTGGCTCGAAGACTACGAGCGCAAGCGATCGGCCGGCGGAAAGTAGCCGAGAACTCGGCACTCTCCAGAAGAAGCTTTGCTCGTAGAAATAGAGGCTCGGATTGGCGCATTGAACACCAAGATCAGCGCGGCGATCACGCTCGGGCCTCAGTTCCGGATCGGCCACTCTTACGTAACACCGGATACCGATGCCCCGATCAGCGACGGCCGCGCATGGTTCCGAGCCAGGGTCGAGACGGAAATCGGCCCATTGCTCGACGAGTACTGGTATGACGCGCCTGATACAGCCAAAGCGGCGCGGTCTGAGCTTATGGCAGGGCTCGATTGATAAAACCATCGGATGACGCGGAGACACCTCCCAGCGAGCGGCTGATCGGTCGTACTCCGATCAGGAACCTCTGGCTCCTAATGCTGTACGCCTCGGAACTGACGCGGGTCAGAGGCGCTTTCGACGCGGTCGTCGAACGAAAACAGCGACGATATTCCGGATTTGATTGCCCGGCTTTTGACGAATGCCGTTGAGCGCCGCCTTCGTCGCAACCTGACCCGAGGTTACTGTCATCGTGAGAAAGCGCTCACGCGAGTCCGTGGCCGAATCGATATGCTCACAACCGAAACCGAGCAACTCCTATCGCAAGGGAAGGTATTTTGCCGCTACGAAGAACTGACCGTAGACACGCCACGAAATAGGCTTGTCCGCGCGGCACTGGAGTTGGTGGCTCGACTGGTTCAAACGAGCGACGTGATTCGCCAGTGCCGTGCGCTGGCAGCTACCCTCGGCCGAGCAGGGGTGGGCGGGACGCGCCCGTCCCGTGCCGAACTTGCAGCGGATCAGATTGGACGAAACGACTCGGACGACCGCTTCGTAGTCGCCCTCGCTCGGTTGGCTTTCGATTTGGCGCTCCCAACCGAAGAGTCTGGCACAACGGCCTTCGTCGCTCCCGATCGGGAGGAAGCCTGGGCACGTCGATTGTTTCAAAAGGCGGTCCTCGGCTTCGCGAGGGTTGAGTTGGAACCGTTGGGATGGCTCATTCGTGGCGACATACCCCTTGAATGGCAGTATTCATGCGTCTCAGCAGGACTGACTGCGATCCTCCCCCGGATGGTGACTGACATCGTGCTTGACGGGCCGAATGGGGGACGACGCCTCGTGATAGACACCAAGTTCACTTCCATTCTCGGAACAGGGCGCTTCGGCGGCGCGAGCCTGAAGAGCGGATATCTTTACCAGATATGCTTATCTTCGGTCTCAGGAGGGCCGCGGCTTGCGATGGGACACAGCGGCCGGCTTGCTCTTGCATCCAGCGATCGGCTCGCAACTCCACGAGCACGTCACGATCCAAGGCCATCCGATTGCGTTCGCAACGATTGACCTCAGTGGTCCGTCTGCGGACATCCGTAATGAGCTGCGGCGTATCCTTCGCGCCGACTTCTCGCTTCCGGATCACAACTCTGTACAGCCTCCCGCTGTAGTTTGCTGAAGGCGTGGGCACCTAACATCTCAGCTGATCCGCGAACGCCCTCCTGTTTGTTACGCAAACCATGCAAGACCATGCTTTATCAATTTCCACGAATTGAAATTATGCGGCTCCAGGTGGACGGAACGACGATCATCCCGCTCGATGAGTATCGCTCTCTCCAGATCGACGGTTCCAAGCCGACCTCGGTCAATTCCGGCCACTGGGGATGTCCGCAAGGGGTCGAAACCGGCTCTCCGCGCAACGTCGTCCCGGCGCCCGAAAGGCCCCGCGATCAGCTTCGCCATGAAACGCGGCAGAACCTCTGTGCAGAGGTAACTACCGCGCCCGCACGCGCCGCAGCAGCAGGCGGGTGGCGCCCGGGTTGTTCGGCGGGTGCGCGGCGGCCAGCACCAGCGGACGCAGGCCGGGCAGGTTGAGCCAGAGCGGCAGCTCGCGGCGGATCACGCCGCCGCCGGTGCGCGCGCCTGCGCGATATCGCGAACGCCCAAGCCGCCCCCCGGCCCGCCGCCCAGCCCGTCACGATGCCGCCGAGAGCCGCCCTACCCGCCGGCCGCCCGCCGGCGCGTCACCGCGGGAACCGCCGGCTCGTCGGGATTGGCGAGTGCCGCGAGCAGCGCCTCGCGCAAGGCGTCGAGCTTGCGCTCGTTCTCGACCTTCAGCCCGAACACGTCCTTGACGTAGAACACGTCGACCGCGCGGACGCCGTAGGTGGTGACGTGGGCGGAGGCGATCTGCACCCCCTGCGCGCTCATCGCGGCGGTGACGTCGTGCAGCAGCCCGGGCCGGTCCCGCCCGTTGACCTCGACGACCGTGTAGGTGTTGGACGCATGGTTGTCGATCACGACGCGGGGCGGCACGTGAATCGCCCGCATCCGCCGCCCGATCAGCGAACTCGACGCGGCACGGATCTCGGCGTCCAGCTTGATCCGCCCCTGCAAGGCCTGCTCGATCAGCACGGACAGCCGGGCCAGCCGGTGCGGCGCGTCGAACAGCCCGCCGGCGGCGTCCTGCACCCAGAACGTATCCAGCGCCATCCCGTTGGTCAGCGTGTGGATGCGCGCGTCCACGATCGAAGCACCGGCAACGGCCAGCGCCCCGGCGATGCGGCTGAACAACCCGGCGTGGTCGGCGGCATAGACGGTCACCTCGGTGACGGCGCGGGCGGGCAGCGGCTGGGTCTGCACCGTCAGCGACGAGCCACGGCGCTCGGCGTCGCGGATCAGGCGGGCGTGCCGGGCGTGGGTCTCGGGGTCGAAGGCCAGCCAGTAGCCGCCGTAGCCGAGCTCGTTGAACCAGGCGATCTCGCTCTCCGGCCAGTCGGCGAGCTGGGCGGCGGCGGCCTGCTTGGCGCGCTTGACGCGCACGTCGCGCTCGGCGGTGGACAGCCCGCCGGCCAGCACCTCGGCGACGCGCTGATAGAGCTCGCGCAGCAGGGTCGCCTTCCAGCCGTTCCACACCTTGGGCGAAACGGCGCGCATGTCGGCCACCGTCAGCACCAGCAGCAGGCGCAGCCGCTCGGGCGACTGGATCGTGTCGGCGATGTCCAGGATCGTCTTGGGGTCGTCGATGTCGCGCTTGAACGCGGTCTGGCTGAGCAGCAGGTGGTGCAGCACGAGCCAGGAAGCCGTTTCGGTCTCCTCGGCGGACAGGCCGAGCATCGGCCCGACCTCCTGCGCGATCTCCGCGCCGATCTCGGAATGATCGCCGCCGCGCCCCTTGGCGACGTCGTGCAGCAGCATCGCGAGATACAGCGACCGGCGCGACTGCATGTGCTCGATCAGGTTGGTGGCAACCGGTGCGACCTCGATCAGGTCGCCGCGCTCGAGCGAATTGAGGATGCGCACCGCCTCGATCGTGTGCTCGTCGACGGTGAAGACGTGGTAGGTGTCGAACTGCATCTGCCCAACGATGCGCGCCCAGTCGGGCAGGAAGCGGCCGAGCAGCCCGGTCTCGTTCATCACCGACAGCCAGCGTGCGCCGTCGGCCCGCCCGGTCTCGGGATTCCGCCCGCACAGCAGGTCCATGAAGATGTCGGCCGCCTCGGGGTCGCCGCGCAGCGTGACGGCGCGGCGTTCGTTGCGGATCAGGGATCGCAGCGCGAGCGGATGCAGCAGCAGGGTGCGGTCGCGCGCGACCTGCAGAATGCGCAGCATCTGTACCGGCTCGACATCGAAATCGCGCGCGGCGAGCGGCATCAGCTTGCCCTCGGCCAGCACGAAGCCGGCGTCGATCAGCACGCGGTCGGTCTCGGCGGCGATCGCGGGCGGCCCGAGCGCGATGCGCAGCATGGCCGGCTCGAGCAGATGGGTCGCGCGCACGACCTCCCGCACGGTCAGGAAGTAGTGGCGCATGAGACGCTCGACACCGTCCTGGGTGCCGTGGCGGGTGTAGCCCATGCGCGCGCCGACCACCGGCTGCAGGTCGAAGGTCAGCCGCTCCTCGGCGCGGCCGGAGACATAGTGCAGGTGGAACCGCACCGTCCACAGGAACTCCCAGGCGCGGCGGGCGTGGCGGGCCTCGCCGGCGGTCAGCAGCTGCGGGCCGTGCTCGTCGGCGAGTTCGGCCATCGTGGTGATGCCGAACATGTAGCGGGCGATCCAGTACAGCGTCTGCAGGTCGCGCAGCCCGCCGCGGCCCTCCTTGACGTTGGGCTCGACCAGGAACGGGCTGTCGCCGTAGCGGGCGTGCCGCGACTCGCGCTCGGCGGCCTTGGCGTGGATGAACTCGCCGGCGCCGAGCGCGGCGCACTCGGCGCGGAACCGGGCGGCGAAGTCCTCGAACAGCGCGGTGTCGCCGGCGATCAGCCTTGCGTCGAGCATCGAGGTGCGCACCGTCAGGTCGCGCCGCGCCTCCTCCAGGCAGTCGGGGATGGTGCGGGTGGCGTGCCCGACCTTCAACCCGAGGTCCCAGAGGAAGTACAGCATGTACTCGATGATCCGCAGGGTCTGCGGCCGCGGCTCGCTGGGCGTGAGGAACAGCAGGTCGATGTCGCTGAATGGGGCGAGCGCGCCGCGCCCGTAGCCGCCGGTGGCGGCGACCGCGACGCGGTCGGGCTCGCCGCCCCGCTCGCCACGGGGCGCCCCACTGAAGTCCCCACTGGCCTCGTCCTCGTCGGCATCCCGGTCGGTCAGCGCATGACCGAGCAGGGCGGCGACCAGCGTGTCGGTCAGCACGCCGAGACGCCGCGCGGCGACGAGGCCTGACAGATGCTCGGTCTCGAACGCGTGGCGGACGTGGTTCTGCACCCGCGCGAGGTGCCGCCGGAACACGGCAAGCGCCGCCTCGCGCGACAGCCCCCCCTTGCCCGCGCGCAGCGCCGCCAGCGCGTCGCGCAGCTGGGCGGCGGCGGCTTCGGGCGAGGCCGGCAGGGGGGACGGATGCACCATGTTTCAGGATGCTAGATCGGTCTTCGCGGCAGCAACAGGAAGAAGAGCCTTCAGCCGGTACAGTGTTTCCAATGCGTCACGCGGGGCGAGCGAATCGGGATCCACTTCCGCCAGCGCCGCGTGCAGCGGGTCGGGCGCATCCGTCGATGTGACCGGGACCGGCGGCGCGGGCTCCGGCAGCCCGGCGAACAGCGGCAGATCCGACGCCGGACGCTGCCGCGACGCCTCCAGCGAGGCGAGCAGCACGGCCGCGCGCCGCACCACCGGCGCCGGCACGCCGGCCAGTTCGGCGACATGCACGCCCCAGCTCCGTCCCGCCGCGCCCGGCGCCACCTCGTGCAGAAACACAACGCTGCCCTTCCATTCCCGCACGCGCATGGTGTGCGGCGACAGCCACGGCAGCCGGTCGGCGAGGCTCGCGAGTTCGTGGAAATGTGTGGCGAAGATGGTACGGCAGCGCACCTGCGTGTGCAGCGCCTCCAGCACCGCCCAGGCGATGGCGAGGCCGTCGAGCGTGGACGTGCCGCGGCCGATCTCGTCGACCACCACCAGGCTGCGCGGCCCGGCCTGGTTCAGGATGGCGGCCGTCTCGGTCATCTCCACCATGAAGGTCGAGCGGCCCCGCGCGAGGTCGTCGGCCGCGCCCACGCGGCTGAACAGCCGGTCGCACACGCCGATCTCGGCGGAGTCCGCCGGCACCGGCAGGCCCGACTGGGCAAGGATGACGATCAGCGCGTTCTGCCGCAGGAACGTCGACTTGCCGGCCATGTTCGGCCCGGTGAGCAGCAGGACGCGGCGGTCGGGCGACAGGTCGCAGTCGTTGGGCACGAAACGGGTCGTGCCCTTCAGCGCCGCCTCGACCACCGGGTGCCGGCCGGCGCGGATGCAGAACGCGGTGTCGGCGGTCACCAGCGGACGGCACCACTCGCCGGCCGCCGCCAGCGACGCCGCCGACTGCGCAACATCGAGTGCCGCCAGCGCCGCGGCACAGCCGGCCAGCCCGTCGGCCGCGTCCAGCACGGCGGCATACAGCGTCGTCAGCACGATCCGCTCGCGCGCGGCCGCGCGTTCGGCGGCCTCGGCGATGCGGCGGTCCAGATCGGACAGTTCGGCGGTCGAAAACCGCGCCCCGCTCGCCATCCCCTGCCGCAAGGTCAGGCCGGGCTGGGCGCGCAGCGTTTCCACGGCCGCGGCCGGCGCCTCGATCACGTATCCGAGCTGCGCGTGATGGCGGATCTTCAGGCTCGCCACACCGAAGCGCTGCGCGTAGTCGAGCTGCAGCTGCGCGATCACCCGCCGCGTGTCGTCGCGCAGCGCCCGCTCGGCGTCGAGCTCGGGATCGAACCCGGCACGGATCGCGCCGACATCGTCCGCACGCGCCGGCAGCGCATCGGCCAGCGCCGCCTGCAACCGTGCCGCCAGCGCATCGGCCGGACGGAGCGCCGCGCGCGCCTGCGCAAGCGAGGCGGGCAGCGGATCGGCCAGTGCCGCTTGGGCGGACGCGGCGGCGGCGAGCCCGTCGCGGATCGCGGCGAGGTCGCGCGGCGTGCCGCGGGCGACCGACACCCGGGCCAGCGCCCGCGCGATGTCCGGCGCCCCTTTCAACGCCGCCCGCAAGGACGGGGCCGATGCCGGATCGGCAATCAGTGCGGCCCATTCGTCCTGCCGCGCGGCGACCGCGGCCGCGTCGGTCAGCGGCGAGGCCAGCCGCTCCGCCAGCAGCCGCGCGCCGGCGCCGCTCAGCGTCCGTTGCACCGCCGACAGCAGACAGTGCGGGCCGCCGTCGCGTGCCCGGGTGATCTCCAGGCTCGCGCGCGTGGCGGCGTCCATCGCGAGGCGGCCGGCATCCGCGCGCGGCAGCGGCCGGCCGAGACGCGGCAGCTTGCCCGCCTGCGTGGCGCGCACGTAGTCGAGCGCCAGGCACGCGGCCACCGCTTCGGCGTCGCTGAAGGCGCCGAACGCATCGAGGCTCGCCACCGCATAGGCCTCCGCGACCCGGCGCCGTGCCGCCAGCGGCGCGGACGGCGGAACCTCCGGCGCCCGCTTCGCCTCGTCGTCGCCAAGCGCGACACCTTGCGGCGCGAGAATCTCGGCCGCGTCCAGACGCCCGAGCAGCGTCGACAGCTCGGACCGGGCAACGAGCGCGGTCTCGAACAGGCCGGTGGACACATCCAGCCACGCCGCCCCGATACCCTCCGGTGTTTCCGCCAGCGCCAGCAGCAGGTTGGGGCGGCCGGCCTCCAGCAGCGTCTCCTCGGTCAGCGTGCCGGGGGTAATCAGCCGGATCACCTCGCGCCGGATCGGCGCCTTGCCGCTGCGGGACTTGGCGTCCTCCATCTGCTCGGCGACCGCGACGCGAAAGCCGCGCCGGATCAGCCTTGCGAGGTAGCTGTCGGCCGCATGCATCGGCACGCCGCACATCTGGATCGGCGCGCCGTCGTGCTCGCCCCGGTGCGTCAGCGCGATATCGAGTGCCGCCGCCGCCGCCTCCGCATCGGCGAAGAACAGCTCGTAGAAGTCGCCCATCCGGAAGAAGACGAGCGCGTCGGGGTGTGCGGCCTTGATGGCGAACCACTGCGCCATCGCGGGCGTGGCGTTGCGCGGATCGGGCACGCGCGCGGGACGCGCGTCGTCCAGCGCGTCCATCAGGCCGGAGCGGGCAAGGCAAGCATCACCGCACATGATAGGGAACGGTGCGAATGCTCAAGCCCGCCGGGACGGCAAAACTGCCGGGTAATTCACTTCGGCCCGCGCGCGGCGCAGGATGGCCGGACGACGGGGAGGAGACCGACGATGGCTGACGGCGATACGCGCTCTGCGCACACCTCGGACGAAGAGGCGCTCGCGCTGCACGCGTCGGGACGGCCCGGCAAGCTGGAGACGCGGATCACCAAGGCGCTGACCACGGCGCGGGACCTCAGCCTCGCCTACTCGCCCGGCGTGGCCGTGCCGTGCCTGCACATCCAGAAGGACCCGTCGCTCGCCTACGAGTACACGACCAAGGGCAACATGGTCGCCGTGATCTCCAACGGCACCGCCGTGCTGGGGCTCGGCAATCTCGGCGCGCTCGCGTCCAAGCCGGTGATGGAAGGCAAGGTGGCGCTGTTCAAGCGCTTCGCCGATGTCGACGGCATCGACCTCGAGGTCGGCACCGAGGACGTCGACGAGTTCATCAACGCCGTGCGCTTCCTGGGCCCCGGCTTCGGCGGCATCAACCTCGAGGACATCAAGGCGCCCGAGTGCTTCATCATCGAGCAGCGGCTGCGCGAGCTGATGGACATCCCGGTGTTCCACGACGACCAGCACGGCACGGCGATCGTCGCCACCGCCGGCCTGATCAACGCCTGCCACCTGACCGGGCGCGACCTCGGCGACGTCAAGCTCGTGGTCAACGGCGCGGGCGCCGCGGCGATCGCCTGCGTCGAGCTGATCAAGGCGATGGGCGTGCGCGGCAGCAACGTCATCCTCTGCGACACCAAGGGCGTCGTCTACAAGGGCCGCAGCGAGGGCATGAACCAGTGGAAGAGCGCGCACGCGGTGGAGACGCGCGCGCGTACGCTCGTCGATGCGGTCGAGGGTGCGGACATCTTCTTCGGCCTGTCGGTCAAGGGCGCGCTGACGCAGGACATGGTCCGCCGCATGGCCGCCAAGCCGATCATCTTCGCGATGGCCAACCCCGATCCGGAGATCACGCCGGAGGAGGCACGCGCGGCCAGCCCCGATGCGATCATCGCGACGGGCCGCAGCGACTATCCGAACCAGGTCAACAACGTGCTCGGCTTTCCGTACATCTTCCGCGGCGCGCTGGACGTGCGGGCGCGCACGATCAACGAGGCGATGAAGATCGCCGCGGCCGAGGCGCTGGCGAAACTCGCGCGAGAGGACGTGCCCGACGAGGTGCGCACCGCGCAGGCCGGCGGCAAGATGACGTTCGGCCCCGAGTACATCATCCCCAACGCCTTCGACCCGCGCCTGATCGCGTGGATCCCGCCGGCGGTGGCGAAAGCGGCGATCGACAGCGGCGTCGCACAGCGCGACCTGCCCGACCTGCGCAAATACGCGCGCGAGCTGTCGGGCCGGCTCGATCCGACGGCGAACGCGCTGGACGCGATCATGGAGAGCGTGCGCGGCAACCCCAAGCGCGTCGTGTTCGCCGAGGGCGAGGAGGAGAAGGTCGTGCGCGCGGCGGTTGCGTTCCGCAACGCGGGCTACGGCACACCGGTGCTGATCGGGCGCGAGGATCGCGTGCGGAGCATGATGGAGTCGCTCGCCGCGGCCGACACGACCGGCATCGAGATCCACAACGCGCGCCTGTCGTCGCACAACCAGCGCTACACGGACTACCTCTACGCGCGCCTGCAGCGCAAAGGGTTCCTGCTGCGCGACTGCCAGCGCATGGTCAACCAGGACCGCAACGTCTTCGCCGCCTGCATGCTGGCCATCGGCGACGCGGACGCGATGGTAACCGGGCTGACGCGCTCGGCGACGGTGTGCCTGGAGGACATCGGCTACGTGATCGACCGCGCGCCGATCGGCGTGCCGTTCGGCCTGACGCTGATGGTGGGCATGCGCGGCACGACGATCTTCATCGCCGACACGCTGATCCACTTCCGCCCCAATGCGCGCGAGATGGCCGACATCGCGATCGGCGCCGCCGCCGCCGCCCGCCGCCTCGGCCACGAGCCGCGCGTCGCGCTGGTGTCGCACTCCACCTTCGGCCAGCCGCTGCACACGGCGGCGGAGGTGATGCGCGACGCGGTTGCGATCCTCGACCAGCACGGCGTGGATTTCGAATACGATGGCGAAATGAGCCCGGACGTGGCTTTGGATCCGGCTTACCGTGCGCTGTATCCGTTCTGTCGGCTGACGCACAACGCGAACGTGCTGATCGTGCCGGGCCTGCACTCGGCGCACATCGTCTCGCGCTTGGCACCTCGGCTCGGCGGCGGAACGACGATCGGGCCGATCCTGATCGGCTTGCAGAAGGCGGTGCAGATTGCGCCGATGGACTCGACCGCGACCGGGCTCGTGGATATCGCCTGCCTCGCCGCGCACCAGGCGACGTGGCCGTACTGGCGCGACCGCGCCGACCGGCTGGTCGGCGCCATGCGCGAGGAGGGACGCGGCCGCCGCGTGATCGCCGGCGACGACTGATCGCGGGGCGGCGTGCGGGCGGTCAGTCCGGCCGCACCAGCACGTGCTGCTTGCGCCCGACCGACAGCTTCACCGCGCCGTCGCGCAGGTCCGCCAGCGTGACGACGCGGGTCTCCTCGGTCACGACGGCGTCGTTGATGCGCACGCCGCCGCCGCGGATCAGGCGGCGCGCCTCGCCGTTGCTCGCAGCCAGCGACACCACGGTCAGCAGGCGGAAGATCGGCACGCCCTCGGTCAGTTCCGCCGCCGGCACGTGTGCGCTCGGCAGCGTCGCGGCGGTCTGGCCTTCCTCGAACGTGACGCGAGCGGTTTCAGCGGCGCGCGCCGCTTCGGCGCGCCCGTGCGCGAGTGCGGTCGCCTCGGTCGCCAGCACCTTCTTGGCCTCGTTGACCTCGGCGTGGCGCAGCGCCTCCAGCCGCGCGATCTCGTCGAGCGGCAGATCGGTGAACAGGCGCAGGAAGCGGCCGACATCGGCGTCGTCAGTGTTGCGCCAGAACTGCCAGTAGTCGTACGGCGGCAGCTTGTCGGCGGTCAGCCAGATCGCGCCGCGCGCGGTCTTGCCCATCTTCGCACCCGACGCCGTCTGGATCAGCGGCGTGGTCAGGCCGAACACCGTCGCGCCGTCGGTGCGGCGCACCAGATCGACGCCGGAGACGATGTTGCCCCACTGGTCCGATCCGCCCATCTGCAACGTGACGCCGTGACGGCGGAACAGCTCGCGGAAGTCGTAGCTTTGCAGGATGGCGTAGTTGAACTCCAGGAACGTCATGCCCTGCTCGCGCTCCAGCCGCGAGCGCACGCTGTCGAACGACAGCATCCGGCTGACGCTGAAATGCACGCCCACTTCGCGCAGCAGCTCGATGTAGCCCAGCTTGTCGAGCCAGTCGGCGTTGTTCGGCATGATCGCGTCCGACGCACCATCGCCGAAACGGATGAACGGGGCGAAGCAGCGGCGGATGCCGGCCAGGTTCTCGGCGATCTGCGCGTCGTCGAGGAAGGCGCGCGCCTCGTCGCGGAAGCTCGGGTCGCCGATCCGCGTCGTGCCGCCGCCCATCAGCACCACCGGCTTGTGACCGTGCCTTTGGAACAGGCGCAGCAGCATGATCTGCATCAGGCTGCCGACATGCAGGCTGTCCGCGGTGGCGTCGAAGCCGATATAGCCGGTCAGCCGGGCGCCGGTCAGCGCGTCGTCGAGGGCGTCGGTGTCGGTGCACTGGAAGACGAAGCCGCGCGCGGTCGCCTCCCGCAGGAACTCGCTGTTGGGCATGATGCGGGGCGGTAGCATGGAGACGCACATGATGGAACCGGCGATCGGGCTGATGAGCGGCACGTCGCTGGACGGCGTGGACGCCGCCTGGATCGAGACGGACGGCGAACGCATCGGCGCCCTGGGCCCGGCGATCACGCTGCCCTATGACGACGCGCTGCGGGGACTGCTGCGCGACCTGCTCGACCGCGCGCCGACGCTCGCGTCCGACGACGCCGACCTGCGGCGCGCGACCGCGCTGCTGACGCAGCGCCATGCCGAAGCAGTCCGCGCACTCGGACGGGACGCGACGATCGTCGGCTTCCACGGCCAGACGATCCTGCACCGTCCCGACGCGCGGCGAACCTGGCAGATCGGCGACGCGGCCCTGCTCGCCCGGCACACCGGTCTGCCGGTCGCACACGACTTCCGCAGCGCCGACGTGGCCGCGGGCGGCGAGGGCGCGCCCCT